>JBBRER010000005.1:0-49931 GCA_038202745.1 Sphingomonadales bacterium | reverse complement strand
CTCGCAAGGGCGGGGGCCTTTTTCTATGCCGCCAGCAGGCCGCGCCCGACCAGCTCGCGGTGCAGCCCCGGCGCATCGCGGAAGTGGTGCGCATGCCAGCCGCAGGCACGCGCCGAAGCGACGTTGGCGGCCATGTCGTCGACCAGCAGCATCACCGCGGGATCGTGCCCGAAACGCCGTGCGGCGAGCGCGAAAATCGCCAGATCGGGCTTGGCGAGCTTCTCCTCGCCAGACACCACGATATTGCGAAACCGGTCCAGCATCGGCCACAGCGGGCGGAACCCGGCCCACAGTTCGGCGCCGAAATTGGTGAGCGCGTAAAGCGGCACCCGCGCCGCATCGAGCGCTTCGATCAGCGCGATCGTCCCCGGCACCGGCCCCGGGATGCTTGTCCCGAAGTGGCTCGCGTAGCGCGCGATCAGCGCGGTGTACTGGGGAAACTCGCGCTGGCGCTCGGCAACCATTGCGGCGAGCGGACGCCCGGCGTCGTGCTGGAAATGCCATTCGGGGGTGACGACATGGGTGACGAACCAGTCGCGCTCGGCGGGGTCGGGGATCGCCTCGGCGTAGATCAGCGCGAGGTCCCATTGGACGATGACTCGCCCGATGTCGAATACGACGGCGGAAATTTCATGAGTCCCCGCGGCGGTGGGGACCTCGGTCGGCTGGGTGATGCCAGGAGGCATGCGATCCCCGCCTGCGCGGGGACTCAGCCTTGGCGCGCCTTGAAGCGGCGGTTGGTCTTGTTGATCACGTAAGTCCGGCCGCGGCGGCGGATCACGCGATTGTCGCGGTGACGGTCCTTGAGCGACTTGAGGCTGTTGCGAATCTTCATGATGTCCTCGGATGGGGTGCTTCGCCCCCGAAATTCGAAGCCGGGCCGTTACGGACAAGGCCCGGCCAAGTCAACCGCCGCCGCGCTCCGCCAAGCGCCGCTCCCAGGCCAGCGCATGCGCGACGATCGTGTCGAGATCGGCATGACGCGGCTGCCACGGCAGCTCCGCCATGATCGCTGCGTTGTCCGCGACCAGCGCCGCCGGATCGCCCGGACGCCGCGCGGCGCGCCGCCGCTCGACGGGCGCATTGGTCGCGCGATCGACCGCGTCGAGCACTTCGAGCACCGAAAAGCCGGTGCCGTAGCCGCAGTTGAGCGTCAGCGATCGCGCCGGCTCGGCGATCAGCGCTTCCAATGCCAGCACGTGCGCGGCGGCGAGATCGGCGACGTGGATATAGTCGCGCACCCCGGTCCCGTCGGGGGTGTCGAAGTCGGTCCCGTAGATCTCGACGTGGCCGCGCTTGCCCAGCGCCGCCTCGACCGCGATCTTGATGAGGTGCGTGGCCCCCGCGGTCGATTGCCCCGCCCGCCCCTGCGGATCGGCGCCCGCGACGTTGAAGTAGCGCAGCGCGCAGTAGTTGATCGGGTGCGCGGCGGCGACGTCGGCGAGCATGGTCTCGGTCATCAGCTTGGACGCGCCATAAGAATTGATCGGGCGGCGCGGCGCGTCCTCGCTCACCCGTGGCTGATCGGGCGCGCCATAGACCGCCGCGGTCGAGCTGAAAATCACGTGCGGCACGCCAGCCGCGACTGCCGCCGCGAGCAAGGCGCGGCTCTTTACGGTGTTGTTGAGATAGTACTTGAGCGGATCGGCGACCGATTCGGGCACCACCACCGAGCCTGCAAAGTGCATCACCGCGCGGGTGCCGTGCTCGGCGAATATCCGCGCGAGCAACGCCTCGTCGCCGATATCGCCTTCGTAGAACGGCACGTCGGCAGGCACCGCCGAGCGGAAGCCGGTCACGAGATTGTCGATCACCACGACCGGCCAGCCGCCATCGCGCAGCGCGAGCACCGCGTGGCTGCCGATGTAACCGGCGCCGCCGGTAACGAGCACGGGGACTTTGCTGACCATCCCCGGAGCGCTAGCACGGCGCGCACCGCAAGTGGTTAACGCCGCGGAAGGGTATCGACGCCGGGGCACTTGTCAGAACCACCGGCGAGGTGCAAATTCACGCGGTGACAGACACTTGGCCCGGAGGTCTCGCTATGCGCCAGTTTCATCTCGCTGCCGCCGCCGCGCTCGCGCTGAGCGGATGCATCGCGCCGGTCGGGCCGGTCGAGGTGACGCGTTTCCACGTGCCAGACACCGCCGTGCTGGGCCGCGGGACGATCGCGGTCGAGCCCGCGCCGGGGATCGGCACCGCCTCGCTCGAATGGCAGGGCTATCGCGCCGCGGTCGCCCGCCAGCTCGCGATTGCCGGCTATAGCGAGGCCGCGCCCGGGAGCGGCGCGCAAGTCGCCCAGGTCCGGCTCGAGCGGCGCACCAACCGGCCCGAACGCCGCCGCGGCCCGGTCAGCGTCGGGGTCGGCGGATCAACCGGCAGCTACGGCTCGGGGCTCGGCGTCGGGATCGGGCTCGATCTTTCGGGCCGCCCGCCCGAGCAAGTCGAGACCGAGCTCGGAGTGACGATCCGCGAGCGCGGTAGCGGGCGCATGCTGTGGGAAGGCCGCGCCGGCTTTGCGGTGCGCGCCAGCTCGCCGCTCGCGCAAAGCGATCTTGGCGCGGCCAAGGTCGCCGAAGCGCTGTTCAAGGGCTTCCCAGGCCGGTCGGGGGAAACTATCGAGGTCCGATGACCTCACCCAAAAGCGCCGCCATTCGTATCGATTCCGCTTTCGATTCGGGCAACATAGCCGTCCAGTCGATCGACGGCGTCAGCGCCCGGCTGACGATCCCCAAGGATCACATGTCCCACTTTCGCCAGTGGTTCCACTTCCGCGTCGCGGGCGCGGCGGGACGCGAAGTCACGCTCAAGATCGTCGATCTCAACAGCTCGGCTTATCCCGACGGCTGGCCCGGCTATCGTGCCTGCGTCAGCGAGGACCGCGACTATTGGGCGCGCGCCGAGACGGCATGGGACGCCAGCGAGAACGGCGGGACGCTGACGATCCGCTTCACCCCCGCCGCCGATCTCGCTTGGTTCGCTTATTTCGCACCCTATTCGTGGGAACGCCATCAGGACCTGATCGCGGCCGCCGCGGCGAGCGACGGCGTTTCGCACCGGTGCCTGGGCACCACACTCGACGGGCGCGCGCTCGACTGTCTCGAATTCGGCGAGGGCGACAAGCAAGTGTGGCTTTACGCGCGCCAGCACCCGGGCGAATCGATGGCCGAGTGGTGGGCCGAAGGCGCGCTCGAATGCCTGACCGACCCCGCCGACCCGGTGGCGCGGGCCTTGCGCCAGAAGTGCCGCTTTCACGTCGTCCCCAACGCCAATCCCGACGGCTCGGTGCGCGGGCACTTGCGCACCAACGCAGTCGGATCGAACCTCAACCGCGAATGGCACGAACCGACGCCGGAGAAATCGCCCGAAGTGCTCGCGCTGCGCGGTGCGATGGACGCCACCGGAGTCCACTTCGCGATGGACATCCACGGCGACGAGGCGATCCCGGCAGTATTCCTCGCCGGGTTCGAAGGCATCCCGTCGTGGACCGATGAACTCGGCGCCGGTTACGAGCGCTTCCGCGCGATCCTCGAGCGCCGCAGCCCCGATTTCCAGACCAAGCGCGGCTATTCGGTATCACGCGCCGGCAACGCCAACCTCTCGATGTCGACCAACCAGCTGGCCGAACGGTTCGGCGCGGTCGCGATGACGCTCGAGATGCCGTTCAAGGACAACGACGACTTGCCCGATCCGGCGCAAGGCTGGAGCCCCGAGCGCACCAAGCTGCTCGCGCGCGACTGCATGGCCTCGCTGCTCGAATGGCTGGAGAGCGCTTAGGCGAAGTTCGCCGGGCCGAACGCGCGGGGGAGCAGTTCGCTGAGCCGCGTCTCAACCACCTCGTCCTTGCCAACGCACCAGATCACTGGGTCGGTGCCGCCCGCCTGGGCGAGTTCGGTGAGGATCTGACGGCAGCGGCCGCACGGGGTGACCACCGGGCCGTCCTCGCCATGCATCCCCCCGATCACCGCTACCGCGGCCAGCCCGCCGCGCTTGCCCGCGTTCATCGCCTGCGCGACCGCGCTGGTCTCGGCGCAGAGCGAGAGGCCGTAGCTGGCGTTCTCGACATTCGCGCCGGTGACCACGCTGCCGTCGGTGAAACCGAGCGCCGCGCCGACGTGGAAGTTCGAATAAGGCGCGTAAGCGTGTTTCGCGGCGGTGCGCGCGGCGGCGATCAGGGTGGTGCGGTCAGGACTCATGCACTGGGCTTTAGCCGCGCGTTCACCGCTGCACCACCACCCAGCGCAGCGGCTCGCCGCCCGCCTCGGTGACCAGCGCGGCGTTGGCGGTCCACAGCGTCCACGGCCGCCCGGCATAATCGGGTTGGACGCGGTTGCCGATCAGCCACAAATTGCGGTCGAGCCGCGCGGCGAGGTGGTAGCGGCGCTCGAACGCTTTGGAGACCTGGAGGATCGCGGGTTTGCCGGCGTGCGTCTCGATCTCGTTGATGAATGTCGTCAGCTCGCTCTGCACCGCGGCTTCGCTGACCGCGACCGGACACGCATCGGCCAAATCCTCGAGCGCGATCGCCGGGGGCAGAAGTTTGGCGTCGCGTGGGACTTGCATGACGAAATTCGCCGCCTGCTTCTCCGCGGGTTGGCACGGATCGAAGCGGTGGACCGCGCCGACCTGGAGCTTCGCCCCGCGCGCGGCCTCGAAGTTCGCGGTGAACGCCGGGTCGTGGGCGAATGCCCCCGCGGTCGCGTCGAGATAGACGAAATCCGCGCCGATCGTTTTGAGCGCGGTAAAGTTGACCCCGGCGTCGGCTGCGGACAACTCGGCCCCTTGCGACGGGAAAGCGCTGCGCGGCGGAGTCCAGCCGCGCATCGACCACCACCACCAGCCCGCGCCGGCCAGCGCGAGCAACAATACACCGCCCGCCAGCCGCAGCCGCGCCGCAGTTTTCGATCGTCTCGCCGCCACCGCTAAACCCCCGTTCCGCTCAGCCGCGAATATGCAGAACGCAGATCAGCGTAAAGAGCCGCCGCGCAGTGGCGAAATCGGTTTCAACTTTGCCTTCGAGCCGTTCGAGCAAGAGCTCGGCGGCGTGGTTGTGGACGCCGCGCCGGGCCATGTCGATCGTCTCGATCTCGGCCGCGGTGGCTTTGCGGATCGCCTGGTAATAGCTGTCGCAGATCGCAAAATATTCGCGGATCGGGCGGCGGAAGCGGCCGAGTCCGAGGATCAGCGTCTCGAGCGCAGCACCGCCTTCGTCCGCGATTTCGAGCACCAGCCGCCCGTCGCTGCACGCCAGGCGTAGCCGGTACGGCCCGATATGCCCCGCGTCCCACGCGCGCAGCGGTCGAAACGCGTTCTCCTCGATCAGATCGAAGATCGCGATCCGGCGTTCCTGCTCGATATCGGCGTTGCGCCACAGAATCGTCGCTTCGTCGAGCGCGATATGGCTGATGCGCGGGTCGCCCATGGGCAGCCGATTTCGCAGATGCGAAACAGCGCGGCAAGGGCTGCGAAGGGTTTAGGCGCGCGGCGCGATGCGGCGGTAGCTGAGCGCTTCGGCGACGTGGATCCGCCCGACCGTCTCGGCCCCGGCAAGATCGGCGATCGTGCGCGCGACGCGCAGCATCCGCGTGTAGCCGCGCGCCGACAGCCGCATTGCCTCGGCCGCCTGGAGCAGCAGCTTGCGCCCGGGCTCGTCCGGGGTGGCGTGGCGTTCGAGGTGCTCGCCGTCGAGCTCGGCGTTCGAGCGCGCGCCCGTCCCTTCGAGCCGCGCGGTCTGGAGCGCGCGCGCAGCCGCGACTCGCGCCGCCACCTCAGCCGAGCCTTCGGCGGGCGGGGGCAGCGCAAGGTCGGCCGCGCTGACCGGATCGACCTCGACATGGAGATCGATGCGGTCGAGCATCGGCCCCGAGATTTTCGCCTGATAATCGGCCGCGCAGCGCGGTGCGCGGCTACACGCCAGCGCCGCGTCGCCAAGGTGCCCGCAGCGGCACGGATTCATCGCCGCGACCAGCTGGACCCGCGCGGGGAAGGTGACGTGGGCATTGGCCCGGGCGACGCTGACTTCGCCCGTTTCGAGCGGTTGGCGCAGCGAATCGAGCGCCGCGCGCTGAAACTCGGGGAGTTCGTCGAGGAACAGCACGCCTAAATGCGCGAGGCTGACCTCGCCCGGCCGCACGCGCAGCCCGCCCCCGGTGAGCGCGGCCATCGAGGCCGAATGGTGCGGGCTTCGAAACGGGCGGGTCCGGCTGATCTTGCCGTCCTCGATCGTGCCCGCGACGCTCGCCACCATCGACACTTCGAGCGCTTCCGGCATTATGTAGCAAACGCACCAACGTCTAGCTGTATGTAACCGTCCGCGATGCCTAAAGCAATCGTATGACGGACTACATGATAACCGGCCTAGTGAAGCGCCGTGCCACGTTGGCTGGCGAGATGTTGCGGACGCAAGCGGCGCTGGGCCAGATGGTGCGCGATCTGGAAACACTGGACGCCGCGCTCAAGCTGGTCGCGCCCGATCTCGACATACCGGCCATCGCGCCAAAGATGGTCAAGCCCCCCGCTGACTGGTCGCGCCGGGGCGAAATGAGCCGCCAAGTGCTGACGATGCTCCGCCTGTCTGCAAAGCCACTCACAAGCCGCGAGATCGCCGCTCAGATGATCATCGGGCGAGGACTGGCTGCTACGCCCAAGCTGCTCAACCTAATGACGAAGCGCGTTGCGACTTGTCTGCGCGACCGGCGCGATCAGGGACTGGTTGAGAACGCCGAGACGCGAGGCGGGTTGTGGTTGGAGTGGCGGATAGCCGCTTAGCCGGGATATAAAGAAACCTTGAATTGTGGCGCTTTTATCACGGGTGTTCCGATTCCGTTCCCTTGGTTAACGGCGCGGAGACTCTTGGCACTCGCGCGCCTATGGTGCCAGCAGACAAAGAAAAGGGGCAGGTTTGCGGCCCGCCCCCTTTCCGACCACCACGATCTTGCAATCGCCGGTGGGCAGAGCTGATTAGCAGGGGAATCCTACCCCTTTTGAGCTTGGGGTCAAGGCGGTTGCGTTAACCTGAAAGGGCCACGCAATGGCTGTCTACAAAAACCCTGCTTACCTAAGCCAATCGAATCACGCAGCGTATGACGCAATCCATGAACCTGCGGAGCTTGCTCCGTATTCAGGGATTTACCGCTGCGAAGGGTGCGGCGAGAACGTCGTTTCGACCCACAACAATCGGCTGCCACCGCAAAACCACCATCAACATTCGGTCGGTCAAGGCCGTATCAGGTGGCGGTTGACCGTGGCGACCCACTGACCGGTGCTGGGCCTTTGGGAAGCCAGTTAGGCGACCAGAGGCCCAGCATACAAAGCGCGGCGAGAATGCGGCGGGGGTAGGACATTTCATGCTTCATGGCTTACTCCTAGAGGTATTATATTACCTCTAGACGGAATGGTCAACCGACGCGTTGCCAGTAGCCTTTCCACTGGCGCGACACCTGCGAAGCCATCGCAGCCACCCCGACCATCGCCGTCTGCTCGCCATTCGCAGCGCGACGGTTATCCTCGCGCCACGAAGCTTCTGCGGCGTAGCTGGCAAAGTAGCGCCCGGCGATATGGTGGTGCGTCCCGATCTCCATCCGGCGAAGGCGGCTAAAGAAGCTTTCGGCCTGATTGGTGCAAGCGCCGTCGGCTGAATAGGCAAGCTGGTGATTAATGCGCCGGGTGTCGAACTTGCCGTGCAGCGCATCCCAATGGCTGGCTTCATCGGCATGAACGGTCGCCATGTGATGGATGCGAGCCGCGACGATCTCGCCGCCGATCGCTTCGCTCTTGGCGACAACGGTGATCGACTGTCCGCCGCGCTCGCGCCCCACAACCACGACTTGGCGCTTGCCAGTCTGATAGATGGCGAGGCGGCGGTCGCGGCGATTGGTCTTGGCATTGGCGGGGCGGATATGCCCGCCAAAGTAAGCGCCATCGACCTCGATCTCACCGGCGAGGGTGCGGCCAATATCCTCGCGGGCCATCGCCTCGCGCAGCTTGTGCGTCAGCACGAAGGCCGTCTTGTATTGGCAGTCGAGATCGCGCGCGAGTTGCAGCGCGGCAATGCCCTTCGCGCCGTTCACGAAAATCACGATAGCGGCGAGCAAGTCGGTGAACGTCATTTTACGCGAGGCGAAGATCGTCCCGCTGGTGACGCTGTATTGATGGTGGCAGGCGACGCACTTGAACTTGCGCCGGGTTACAATGTTGTAACTTTCCGTGCAGCCACAGCGCGGGCATACCCCTTCGCCGTCCGTTTCGGGCCAGCGCATCTGGCAGAACGTCTGATAGGCCGTATCCTCGCCCATGCGGAACACGGCCTTGAGGCTCAGTGTGCGGGCGGCGGCGGAGAGGAGAAAGTGTTGCATGTCATCGTTTCCAGTGCTTATGCACGGGATATGATGGCATCATGCACCGTTGTCAATGGCGAATGTGGCGCGTATGATGGCATTTGCGACGAACGGAGTGCGCTATGTCAAACAACAGCCAATGGGAAGCCAAGGTGAAGGGATTGCTCAAAGCCGAGCTGAAACGCCGGGGCGTCACCTACGCCGGATTGGTGGACAAGCTCGCGGCAATCGGCGTCGTGGACTCTGAGCCGAATATCAGGAACAAGCTGGCGCGGGGTAAATTCACAGCGGTGTTCTTGGTTCAATGCTTAGAGGCTATCGGTTCCTCGTCCTTGCGATTGGCGGACTGACGCTAGCGGCTTCACAGCCACAACAACCCGCCGAGAATCCCGAGCATCGCGCCAGCGAGAAGCTCACACAGGCCGCGCCTTCTCCCACCACTCAACCAGCCCTCAAGCCGGTCGATGCCGTCATATATAAGCCGCCATGCGGCGACCCAAAGGACCATGATCATTGCGACCTTGAGGCCCAATGGAAGGCGGCTAACGCGGCTCGCGACGCCGCCAATTGGGCTAAGTGGCAGATGGCTCTTAGCGCCTTCGGACTCGCGGGGCTGATCTACAGCCTTGTTCTGACCCGTAGGGCTGTGAAGGCCGCCACTGATGCCAGCGATGACGCCGACAAGGCGCTCTGCATTGCCGAACGTAACGCTGCGGCCGCTGGCGACTTGGCGAGAATCGCCGCTGAAACCGGAGAGGCCCAATTGCGAGCCTGGGTTCTGCTTGAAACGATGAACTTGGACTACCGGGGCGACGACGTTTGGGACATCTCCCTGGGCATGAAGAACAGCGGGCTTTCCCCAGCTCAAGGCTTGTTGATAAAAATTGGATGGCAGACATCGATAATACCCGGCGAGCAAATAGAACACGAAGTGACTGTCTGGCCGGAAACCGAAGCGGCGGGCACGTTGGCTCCGCAAGGCATCGCTCGGAGCGAGCATATCCCCATCACGACCCAAAGGTTGCAGACGGAGTGGATTTCGATCGTTTGCGAAACGATCTACACCGATTCCATCGTCGGGAAGGACCGAATGACACGCTTTCGGATAGTCGCCCGAGCAATCACGAGCGGCGGCCAGTTTGCCATGCGGTGGACGCAGATCGGGAAGTGCGTGGCCACCTAGCGCCAGCGTCGTCACCGCAACAACTTCAAATAAATTCACGCTCTTCGCTCCTAGTTTGGAGCGGCATCACGAGCGGTAGCACTTGCCATCATTGGCGATGATATTCGCCGGATGTTTGGTGCGTTTGCTACATAATGCCGAGCGCTTCGGCTGCGGTCAGCGCGGGCAAAATGCCGGGCAGGCACGCCGCCATCAGCGATTTGCCCGCCCCTGGAGGCCCGATCATCAGCAGGTTGTGGCCTCCGGCGGCCGCGATTTCGAGCGCGCGCTTGGCAGTTTCCTGCCCTTTGACTTGCGCCAGATCGGGTCCGCGCGCGGTGGGCAGCGCTTCGCCCGGCGCGGGCGGGGCAAGCTGCTGGGTGCCTTTGAGGTGGTTGAGCAGCCCGATCAGGTCGGGCGCGGCGATAATCGGGACCCCGCTCGCCCACCGCGCTTCGGCGCCCTGGCTCGCCGGGCAGATCAGTCCTTGGCCCGTGCCCGCCGCGTGGATCGCTGCGAGCAGCACACCCGGCGAGGAAATCACCCGTCCGTCGAGCGCCAGTTCGCCCACCGCGACGTATTCGGTGAGCTGCTCGGCGTCGGTCACGCCCATCGCCGCGAGCAACGCCAACGCGATCGGCAGATCGTAATGCGACCCTTCCTTGGGCAGATCCGCGGGGGACAAGTTGATCGTGATCCGCTTGGGCGGGAGCGCGAGGCCCATCGCGGAAAGCGCGGCGTGAACCCGCTCCTGGCTTTCCTTGACCGCCTTGTCGGGCAGCCCGACCACGTTGAAGCGCGGCATGCCTGGGGCGATCTGGCATTGCACTTCGACGCCGCGCGCCTCGAGCCCCAGATAAGCGACCGTCGAAACCAGCGCGACCAAGCGCTTCCCCCCACTCGATTTTACGCGCCGACCATCGCTGGCGCGGCGCGCACTGTCTAGGGGATATCCCCGATCCGGTGGTAACCCCTCCTTAACCCTCGCCCTTGGGATTCGGGCAAGGCGTGGGGCGCATGGTTCTGCGATGCGCTGCTTCCCCGCCTTGCTTCTGCCGTTCGCCCTGCTCGCCGCGCCGCTCCCTGCGTTCGCGCAGGAGGTTGCAGCGCCTGCGAACGGCGGCGATCGCTACGTGGCGGCGATCGTCGCGCCGGAAATCCCCCACGGCGTCGCCACTTACGGACCATTTCGTGTCCTCGACGCGGGCCACGCCGCGCTGGTCGATGTCACCGACACCCGCAGCCCGGCGCAGTTCGCCGCGCTGTTGCGCGATTACCCCACGATCGCCACGCTCGAGCTGGTCGAGTGCCCCGGCACCGACGACGACCGCGCCAACCTCGCGCTCGGGCGGATGATCCACGCGCGCCATGTCGCGACGCATGTTCCGGCAGGCGGATCGGTACGCTCGGGCGCGGTCGAACTGTTCCTTGCGGGCGAGCACCACAGCGCCGACGCTCGCGCCGAGTTCGCGGTCCATTCGTGGGAAGACGAGAACGGCCGCGAGCCGTCCGACTTCGCCGCCGACGCGCCCGAGAACCGCGCCTATATCGATTACTACCGCGAGATGGGGATGACCCCGGAGGAAGCGCGGGCGTTTTACGCGATGACCAATTCGGTGCCGTTCGACAACGCCAAATGGCTGACCACCGCCGAAATAGCGCGCTACGTCCGGCTCGATCAAGGTTGACTCGGACCCGCGGTTCACGTTAACGGCGCGCCCGCACTGAGGCCAGTTTCGCGAACGGCCCGTTTCTTTTTCGAGGCAAACCATGAAGCGCACTTTTCAGCCCAGCAATCTCGTGCGCGCTCGTCGCCACGGCTTCCGCGCGCGCGGCGCCACCGTCGGCGGCCGCAACGTGCTCCGCGCCCGCCGCGCCCGCGGCCGCAAGAAGCTGTCGGCCTGACCGAACACGCGAAGGTGTCCGTCCTTACCCGGCGGGCTGACTTCCTGAGCGCTAACCGGGGCTTGCGGATCGCACGTCCCGGTTTCGTCTTGTTGGCAAACCCCAACGCTCTGGGCGAACTGCGCTATGGCATCACCGTCACCAAGCGGATCGGCAACGCGGTCGTCCGCAACCGGATGAAGCGCCGTTTCCGCGTGCTGCTGCGCGAACTTCTTCCCGACCACGGCTTGCCCGGCCACGATCACGTGCTGATCGGGCGCGAGGGCGGGGTCGAGCGCGATTTCGCCAAGCTGCGCGCGGAACTCTCCGCCGCATTGGCGCGCGCCGCCGCGGGCAAAGGCGATCCGCCGCGGCGCAAGCCTCCCCCACGCAAGTGAAACGCCTGCTCATCCTGATCGCGCGCGGCTGGCAGCTAGGCCCGTCGCGCGTGCTCCCGTCGTCGTGCCGCTATACCCCATCGTGTTCGCAATACGCGATCGAAGCGCTCGAGAAGCACGGCGCGATTAAGGGTGGCTGGCTGGCGGCGAAGCGGCTAGGGCGCTGCCATCCCTGGGGGGGACACGGCTACGATCCGGTGCCTTGATCGCGCCGCCAGCGCCCCCATCTCCCGCACACCGCCCGCATCAGAAAGCCGCACGTGGACACTTCCAACCAGCGCAACCTGTTCCTCGCGGTGATCCTCACCGGGCTGATCCTGTTCGGATGGGACCGCGCCGTTCAGTATTTCTACCCGCAGCCGGTGAAAACCCATGCCATCGCGGCGCAAGCCCCGACGGCCGAGCCGACGCAAGCCGCCAAGCCGACGCGAGAGGGCGGGCTGACCGGCGACGCCGACAAGGCGCTCGAAGCGCAGGACCTCAAGACCGCGCTCGCAGCACCCGGCCGCGTGCCGATTGCCGCGCCGGGACTTTCCGGATCGATCAACCTGACGGGCGCGGTGCTCGACGATCTGACCGCCAACCGCCACACCGCGAGCGTCGACAAGAACAGCGGCCCCGCGCGCATTTTCTCCCCCGCCGGAACGCCCGCGCAGCATTACGCGCAGTTCGGCTGGGTCGGTCAGCCGGGGCTCGCGCTGCCCAATGCCAGCACCCTATGGACCGCCGAGCCCGGCGCGCGGCTGACCCCGCAGACGCCGGTCACGCTGACCTGGACCAATCCCACCGGGCAAGCCTTCGCGCTGAAATTCGCGATCGACGCCGATTACATGCTCACCGCCACGCAAAGCGTCGCCAACGCCGGCGCGGCCCCGGTTACGGTCAAGCAGTTCGCGCTGATCAATCGCACCGACAAGACCGCCAGCCTCGACACCTGGAATGTCCATTCGGGCCCGGTCGGTGCGTTCGGAGGCGCGGCGTCGTTCTCGAACAACTACAAGGACGTTCTCGCCGCGGGTCAGGTCGCCAACGCGGGCAAAACCGATTGGATCGGGTTCACCGATATCTACTGGCTGAGCGCGCTGATCCCGGATGAGGGCTCCACCACCAGCGACTTCCGTTCGCTCGGCGGCGGGGTCTATCGCGCCGATCTGATCTACGGCGACGCGGTCGTCGCCCCCGGCGCGCAAGTCACGCGCACCACCCGGCTGTTCGCGGGCGCGAAGGAGAGCCGGGTGCTCGATCGCTACGAAGCGGCGGGCATTCCCAAGTTCGGTCTGGCGATCGACTGGGGCTGGTTCCGCTGGTTCGAAAAGCCGATCTTCCTGTTGCTCAACACGCTGTTCCACGCGGTCGGCAACTTCGGGGTGGCGATCATCCTGCTCACGCTGATCGTGCGCACACTGATGTTCCCAGTCGCGCAGCGCCAGTTCGCGAGCATGGCCGCGATGAAGGCGATCCAGCCCAAGATGAAAGCGCTGCAGGAACGCTACAAGGACGACAAGCAAAAGCAGCAGGAAGAGGTGATGGCGCTCTACAAGAAGGAGGGCGTCAACCCGCTCGCCGGGTGCCTGCCGATCTTCCTCCAGATCCCGGTGTTCTTCGCGCTGTACAAAGTGCTGATCCTCTCGATCGAGATGCGCCACCAGCCGTTCGCGCTGTGGATCAGGGACCTCTCCGCGCCCGATCCGCTCCACGTGCTCAACCTGTTCGGGGCGCTGCCATTCACCCCGCCGAGCTTCCTCGGCATCGGCGTCCTTGCGATTATCCTGGGGATCACCATGTTCCTCCAGTTCCGGCTCAATCCGGCGCAGATGGACCCGGTCCAGCAGCAGGTGTTCTCGATAATGCCGTGGATGATGATGTTCATCATGGCGCCGTTCGCGGCCGGGCTGCTGATCTACTGGATCACCTCGAACCTGCTGACGATAGCGCAGCAGAAGTACCTGTACGCGCGGCACCCGCAATTGCGCGTTCAGGCCGACAAGGCCGCGGGCGACGCCAAGCGCGCCAAGGCGCGGGCGGGGTGAGCGAGATCGACGTCGAGGAACGCGCCCGGCGCCTGTTCTCGGGCCGGGTCGAGTTCCTCAAGAGCGCCCCCGCGCTCGAGCATCTGCCCGAGGCGACCGTCCCCGAAATCGCTTTCGCCGGGCGCTCGAACGTCGGAAAAAGCTCGCTGCTCAACGCGCTGACCGGGCGCAAGAGCATCGCCCGCGCCTCGGTCACCCCGGGGCGCACGCAGGAACTCAACTACTTCGAGGTCGGCACCCCGACGTTGTTGCGGCTGGTCGATATGCCCGGCTACGGCTTTGCCAAAGCGCCGCCGAGCGTGGCCGCGCGCTGGCGCCGCGTGATGCTCGATTTCCTGCGCGGGCGCGTGGTGCTCAAGCGCACGCTGCTGCTGATCGACGCGCGCCACGGCCCCAAGGACGTCGACCGCGAGATGATGGACATGTTCGACGCCGCCGCGGTCGGATACCGGATTGTCATGACCAAAGCCGACAAGCTCAAGGCCACCGAGCTGGCCGAGACGATCGCCGCGACCGAAGCCGAAGCGCGCAAGCATTCGGCGGCCTTCCCGGTGGTGCACGTGACGTCGGCCGAGAAGGGGTTGGGGATCGCCGAATTGCGCGGTGCGGTGCTGGAGGATTCGGGGGTTTAAGAGGCTGCTGTGCAGCATTGAGCCAGTGTCTGATTGTGGCTGGCTTGCAGCCATAAGCGAGGTCAGTTTCGCGGGCGGGTGCGGGTCTCGACAAGTACCATGTCGAATATCAGGGCGGACTACCCATCATGCTCAAAACCGATGCCTTGGTAACGACACCATCCTGTCCGACCGAAAAAACCAATTCAGTGTCCGAAATTCCGGCGGGATCGAACACATAGTAAAGCTCTTTGGAGGATTTTCGCTTAATGTCCCGCAGCTGAAGAGGGTGAGTCGCAGAATAGTAGGGTTTTTTAGACCAACACTCATATATGTTTGAGAGGACTTTGTTTGAGTTGTCCCTAGGATCGCTTGGTAGATTGACGATGAGGTCGCTTGGCAGCTGGGCGATGCTACCTCGGAACGATTGATAACCTTCGTCCAGATATGCACAGCGACTGTGTTCAATGGTAGCTTTGCCGATCCAACCAGCGGTGAATCCGATAGCGACCAGCGCCACTCCTCCTAAAATTACAATCTTCACAAGGCCATCCTGCCCAAACTGCTCAAATGTCCGCAATGGGTCGCAAGCCGCTTTGCTACTTCGCAAACAGCTGCCCCAAGTCCGCAAACGCCTTCATCTCGATCGCGTTGCCCGAGGGATCGCGGAAGAACATCGTGCGCTGCTCGCCCGGCTCGCCTGCGAAGCGCACATATGGTTCAACCTCGAACTTCTTGCCCGCCGCCGCCAGCCGGTCGGCGAGCACTTGCCAATCCTCGAGCGTCAGGACGATGCCGAAGTGCGGGACCGGCACCTCATGTCCGTCCACCGCGTTGCCGCCCGCGTCACCGCGATGATCCGGCGTCAGATGCGCGACGATCTGGTGGCCGTAGAAGTCGAAATCGATCCATTCGTCGCTGCTGCGCCCCTCGGGGCAGCCCATCGTCCCACTCCAGAACGCGCGCGCGGCGGCGAGGTCGTGGACCGGGAAGGCAAGGTGGAACGGGCGCAGGGTCATTCTGTTTTTCACTTTCCTACACCCTCGGCGGGGAGGCAAGGTGCGCCGCGGGGCTCTTGTAGCCTGTCGCACTCATTGCACCCTTGAAAAGACAATCGGCGAAAATGCGTAAACTGTCACCCATTTCGCCTGAAACCCCGGAATACTGCGGGATTCACGTGGGTGACACGTGGGTGACACGGTGTCGCCTTTGTCACCCTGCTGTTCACGCTCGACAGCCTTTGCCTGAACAGGTAGCGCCGCGCCGATGAAGCTGATCATCGGCAACAAGAACTATTCGAGCTGGAGCTTGCGCGGCTGGCTGGCGGCCAAGCAATCGGGGCTGGGCTTCGAGGAGATCACCGTCCCGCTCTACGGCGAGGACTGGGACGAGGCGAAGAAGGCCAACGAGGACATCGCGCCGTCATCGGGCAAAGTCCCGGTGCTGTGGGACGGCGAGGCGGTGGTGTGGGACAGCCTCGCGATCATCGACTACCTCGCCGACAAAGTCGGGCGCGACCGCTTCTGGCCCAAGGGCGACGCCGCGCGCGCGATGGCGAGATCGATGGTCGCCGAAATGCATGCGGGCTACTTCGCGCTGCGCCGCCAGTGCCCGATGAACATTCGCCGCCGGGTCGAAACCGCCAAGATCGGCGACGAGGCGCGCGCCGATATCGTCCGCATCCTCCAGCTGTGGGCCGAGGCGCGGGCGCGCTTCGGGCAGGGCGGGCCGTTCCTGTTCGGCACGTTCTGCGCCGCCGACATCATCTACGCCCCCGTGGTCAGCCGCTTCATCACTTACGGCATCCCGGTGCCGGGGTTCGCTGTCTCCTACATGGAAGCGGTGTGGGAGCACGAGTGGCTGCAAAGCTGGATCGACGCGGCCGAAGCCGAGGACTGGCGAATCGAGCAATTCGAGGCCACTCCGGCCAAATGATCCGCCGGATCGCCCTGGTCGCGGGCGCGCTGGCGGCGCTGTGGTCCGCCCCGGCGCTGGCGTGGGGCGAGTACGGGCACCGCACCACCGCGCAGATCGCCATGGCCAACGTGCGGCCTAGCACCGCCGTGAAAGTCCGCGCGTTGCTGGCGGTGCAGAAACAGCTCGGCACGCCCGGGTGCGCGGTGCGCAGCCTCGCCGACGCCGCAGTCTGGCCCGATTGCTTGCGCAAGGACGCGTGGCGCTGGGCCTATACCTTCCCGTGGCATTACCAGACCGAGAGCATCTGTCAGGTCTACGACCCCAAGGCCAATTGCGCGAACGGCGCCTGCGTGACCGCGCAGATCGAGCGCAACCGCCGCTTGCTCGCCGACAAGACGTTGCCCGCGCCGCAACGCTTGGAGGCGCTGGCGTTCCTCGTCCACTTCGTCGGCGACATCCACATGCCGCTCCATTCGGGTGACGCGAGCGATGCGGGCGGCAACGCGGTCAAGGCGAGCTACGGCATCGCGCCGGGGTGGAACCTCCACAGCATCTGGGACACGGCGCTCGCCGAGCGCGCGATCTCGTCCGCCGCGCCGCCGCTCGTCCGGCGCTATTCGTCCGCCGAGCGCGCCGAGATGGCCGGGGGAAATGCGGCCGACTGGGGCCGCGAAAGCTGGGAGCTCGACAAGACGCTGGTCTATCCGCGCGCGCTCAACGGGCTCGACCCTTGCGCCAAAGGCGCGCCCAAGCCCGAGAGCATCGTGTGGGACGAGGCCGATGTGCAGGCGACGATCCCCACCGTCCAGCACCGCATCGAACAGGCTGGGCTAAGGATCGCGCGGTTGCTGGATGACGCGCTGGCGGGTTAGGCGATCCGCTTCGCCGGATACCGCGTCCCGTCCTTGCGCGCATAGCCATCCGCATCGAACATCATGTCGATGTCCGAATAGCCGCCGGTCTCGCCGCCGCCACCACTGACGACCACGAACGCGCAGTCGGCGGTGCTCTCGTTGATCAGGTGGTGGCCGTTCTCGACACCCATCGGCCACGCGCAAACATCGCCGGGCCTCAGCGCCATCCGACCCGCGTCCTCGACCAGCACCGCTTCGCCCGCGATCATCACCAACAGCTCGTCCTCGCCGTCGTGCCAGTGGCGCTGCGACGACCAGGCGCCGGGCTTGAGCACGACATGGCTCGCGCCGAACGCGCTCAGCCCGTTCGGCGGAGCGAGGCGGCGATACCAGCGGCCTTCCACTTGCGCATCGTAAGGCGGCGGATAGCCGGTGGCGTTGGTCTGCGGGATCGCTTCGAGGTCGAGCTTGGGCACGGCATCGCTCCTTGTCGGCGCTCCGCCTAAACCATATGCGTGATCGTTGTCATGGCCGAGTCAACCGTCGCCCAAATCGCCCAAGCGCTGATCGCCTGCCCGAGCGTGACCCCGGCGGCGGGGCTGGTGTTCGACTGCCTCGAAGCGCAGCTGACGCCGCTCGGATTCGAGGTCCACCGCTTCCACGCGGGCGAGCCGCCCGATGGGCCGGTCGAGAACCTGTTCGCGATCCGACCGGGTCCGAAGGGCAGCCGGAACTTCGCGTTCGCCGGGCACGTCGATGTGGTCCCGCCGGGCGAAGGCTGGACCAGCGCGCCGTTCGCGCCCGAAGTTCGCAAAGGACTGCTTTACGGGCGCGGGGCGGCCGACATGAAAGGCGCGATCGCCGCGATGATCGCGGCCGCGCGCGAGGTTCCCGCCGAAGCCGGAACGCTGAGCTTCGTCATCACCGGCGACGAGGAGGGCCCGGCGCGGTTCGGGACGGTCGCGCTGATCGAGAAGATGCGCGAGCTGGGGGCCATCCCCGATCTGTGCCTGGTCGGCGAGCCGTCGTCGGCCGCGCGGCTCGGCGACACGATGAAGATCGGGCGGCGCGGCTCCCTCAATGTCTGGCTCGCGGTCGAGGGCCGCGAGGGCCACGTCGCCTACCCGCACCTCGCCGACAATCCCGCGCCCAAGCTGGTGGCGATGCTGGCGGAACTGGACGCGCTCGAACTCGACGCGGGAACCGACTGGTTCCAGCCGAGCAACCTCGAGATCACCGACATCGCGGTGGGCAACCCCGCGACCAATGTGATTCCCTCGCGCGCCACCGCGCGCATCTCGATCCGCTTCAACGACTTGCACACCGGACAGGAACTCGCCGCGCGCGTCACCGTGATCGCGGAAAAGCACGGCGGGAGCGCGCGCCCGGTGATCTCGGGCGAAGCGTTCCTGACGCCCCCCGGCGCGTTCTCGGCGCTCGTCGCCGCGGCGGCCGAGGCCGAGACCGGGATCGTCCCCGAAGCTTCGACCACCGGCGGAACCAGCGACGCTCGGTTCCTCAAGGCGCTGTGCCCGGTAATCGAGTTCGGGCTGGTCAACGCGACGATGCACAAGCGCGACGAGGCGGTTGCGCTGGCGGACCTCGAAACGCTCGCACGGATTTACGCGCGCGTGGCGCGAAGTGCCTTGGGCGCGCCTTAGCTTGCCTCCCCCGCCCCCGCTGTTAGTCTCGCGCGCAACGAACGGACTGGGGGACACAATGGCCAAAGGGCGGCTGACACTTTACATCATCATCGGCATGGTGCTCGGCCTGGTGGTCGGCGCAGCGCTCCATTCGGCCTTCCCCGCCAAGGACCCGACTTTGCTGGCGATCGCCGATTACCTCAAACTCCTCGCCGACGTGTTCCTCAAGCTGATCAAGATGATCATCGCCCCGCTGGTCCTGGCGACGATCGTCACCGGGATCGCCGGGATGGGCGACAGCTCGGCGCTCGGGCGGATCGGCGGTCGCGCGCTGGCCTGGTTCGTCACCGCGAGCGTGCTCTCGCTTTCGCTCGGGCTCGCGTTGGTCAACTTGTTCAAGCCGGGGGTCGGGCTCGCGCTCCAGAGCGCGACCGATATCGGCGAACTGGCGACCAAGGACTTCACCTTCCGCCACTTCGTGCTCGAAATCTTCCCGACCAGCGCGTTCGACGCGATGGCGACCAACAACATCCTGCAAATCCTGGTGTTCTCGCTGTTCGCGGGGATCGCGCTGACCGCAATCGGGACGCGCGGCGCGCCGCTGGTCCGCGCCGCGGACGCGCTCGCCGAGCTGATGCTGCGGATCACCGACTACGTGATGCGCTTTGCGCCGTTCGCGGTGTTCGGCGCGCTCGCCAATGTGATCGCGACCAAAGGCCTCGGCATCGTCGTCACGTATGGCGTGCTGGTCAGCGAGTTCTACTTCGGGCTGGTGCTGCTGTGGGCGATCCTGCTGTCGATCGGCGGGGTGTTCCTTGGCCGGCGAATTTTCACGCTGATCCGCTACATCCGCGAGCCCGCGCTGATCACCTTTTCGACCGCGAGCTCCGAAGCGGGGCTGCCCAAGCTGTTCGAGCAGCTCGACCGGTTTGGGGTGCCGCGGCGGATTTCGGGGTTCATCCTTCCGCTCGGCTACTCGTTCAATCTTGACGGCTCGATGATGTACATGAGCTTCGCGACGATCTTCGTTGCGCAGGCCTACGGCATCCACTTGTCGGCATCGCAGCAAATACTGATGCTGCTGACGCTGATGGTCAGCTCGAAAGGCATCGCCGGAGTGCCGCGCGCGAGCCTGGTGGTGATCGCCGCGACGCTGACCCAGTTCGGGCTGCCGGTCGAGGGTATCGCGCTGCTGCTGGGGATCGACGTGTTCCTCGACATGGGCCGCTCGGCGACCAACATCGTCGGCAACTCGGTGGCGACCGCGGTCATTACCAAGTGGGAAGGCATGCTCCAGCCGCCGCTGGATCCCGACGCCGACGGGCCGAGCGCGCCGCACGACACCCCCGAGCATGGCCGCAAAGGGCTGCACCTCGATCCTAGCGCTTAGGCGGCGGCGTCTTCGGCCGGTAAGCGCACAAATCGACGACCGGGCAGCGCCAGCATTCGGGGGTGCGCGCCTTGCAAGTGTAACGCCCGTGGAGGATCAGCCAGTGGTGCGCGTGGCGGCGGAACGGCGCGGGAACGCGCTTTTCAAGCAGCGCCTCGACGCCTTCCGGAATCTTGCCGCGCGCCAGCCCCGTACGGTTGCAGACGCGGAACACATGCGTATCGACCGCGAACGTTTCCTCGCCGAACGCGCAGTTGAGCACGACGTTAGCGGTCTTGCGCCCGACGCCGGGAAGCGAGGTCAGCGCCTCGCGAGTCCGCGGAACTTCGCCGCCGAACTCGGCGACCAGCTTTTCGGATAGCGCGATCACGTTGCGCGCCTTGGTGTTGAACAGCCCGATCGTCTTGATGTGTTCCTTGAGCGCATCTTCGCCGAGCGCGACCATCTGCGCGGGCCTCGTCACGACTGCGAAAAGCCCGCGCGTCGCTTTGTTGACGCCGACGTCGGTCGATTGCGCCGAAAGGACCACCGCGACCAGCAACTGATAGCTATTGCCGAACGCAAGCTCGGTTTCGGGCGAGGGATCGTCCTCGGCGAGGCGGCGGAAGAATTCGAATTTCTCGGCCCGGGTCAAAGACCCAGCACCTCGCCCATCGAGTAGCGACCTGCCGCTTTGCCGATTAACCACAGCGCCGCGCGCACCGCGCCGCGCGCGAAGATGCTGCGGTTTTCGGCGGTGTGGGAGAGCACGATGCGCTCATCCTCGCCTGCGAAGATCGCGCTGTGCTCGCCCGCGACGGTGCCCCCGCGCAAGCTCGCAAAGCCGATCGCGCCGCGCGAGCGCGCTCCGGTGATCCCGTCGCGGCCGCGTTCGCTGGCACCCGCCAGATCGATTCCGCGCCCCGCCGCGGCGGCCTCGCCCAGGAGCAGCGCGGTGCCCGAGGGTGCGTCGATCTTGCGGCGATGGTGCATCTCGACGATCTCGATGTCCCAGTCCTCGCCCAGCCGCTCCGCCGTCTCGCGCACCAGATGCGCCAGCAGCGTCACGCCGAGCGAGGTGTTGCCGGTCTGGAGCACCGCGATCCGCTCGGCGGCGTGGTCGCAGAGGAATTGGTGACGCTCTTCGAGCCCTGTGGTGCCGACGAGTATGGGCACGCCTGCCGCGGCCGCCGCGTCGAGATTAGCCTCGAGCGCATCGGGGTGCGAGAAATCGAGCAGGACATCGCTTGCCGCCGCCAGAGCCGCAACATCGCCGCCGCGATCGACGCCGCCGCTCAGGGTCGCGCCTGCCGCCGGGATTGCCTCGGCCAACGCCGCTCCCATGCGCCCGTCGCTGCCGATGATGCCGATGCGTGTCACGCCAACCTCACCGATCCTCGTCACCCTGAACTTGTTTCAGGGTCCATTGTGCCCCAATCGCAGGTCCAAGTGTGGGGCACGATGGATGCTGAAACAAGTTCAGCATGACGAACGAGGTTGGTCAGTGCCGGCAATCCGCAACATCGTCATTCTCACCGGCGCGGGAGTCAGCGCGGAGAGCGGGATCGATACGTTTCGTGACGGCGGCGGCTTATGGGAGCAACACCGGGTGGAGGACGTCGCAACGCCCGAAGCCTTCGGACGCGATCCCGGGCTGGTGCTGCGGTTCTACGATATGCGCCGCGCGGCGATCCAGACCAAGCAGCCCAACGCCGCGCATCTCGCGCTGGCAAAGCTCGATCGCGACTGGCGCGGCAAGCTGCTGATTGTCACCCAAAACGTCGATGACTTGCACGAGCGCGGCGGCGCGCGCCGCGTGCTTCACATGCACGGCGAACACCTCAATGCCTGGTGCACCGCCTGCGACACACGCAGCCGCTGGACCGCATCGTTGATCGACCGCCCTCACTGCCCGGTGTGCGGTGAACAGGCCTTGCGTCCCGATGTCGTATGGTTCGGCGAGATGCCGTACCGGATGGACGAGATTTACGCCGCGCTGCGCGAGGCCGATCTGTTCGTCTCGATCGGCACCTCGGGCGCGGTCTATCCCGCCGCGGGGTTCGTGCGCGACGCGCGCGAACTTGGTGCAAGCACGCTCGAGCTCAATCTCGAGCGTAGCCAGGGTTCGGCGTGGTTCGACGAGACGCGGCTCGGCCCGGCAAGCGAGTTGGTTCCGGCTTGGGTGGAGGAGATTTTGGCATGAGCGAGCATCGGGGCAACTGTCATTGCGGGCGCATCCAGCTCACGTTGCGCGACGATCCGGCGGACGTGGGCGAATGCAACTGCTCGCTGTGTCGCCGCATCGGGGGCTTGTGGCATCACTGCTCGCCCGAACTGGTGACCGTCGAGGGCGAGGGCGCCGCCTATCGGCAGGGCGACTGCATGCTCGACACCTGGCATTGTCTGACGTGCGGCTGCACGACGCATTGGACCCCGGTCGATCCCGCCTACCCGCGCATGGCGGTCAACTTGCGGATGTTCGAGCCGGTTTTGTGGGAACCGTTGCCGCGGCGGCTGATCGACGGGGCCAGCTTCTAGGCCGAACAAGCGCGACACGCGGGGTCCTTCGCGATGCGCATCGTCCTCAGCCCCGGCGTCAGCCCGTCGAGCAAGTGTATCCGGCCCCATTGCGGATCGCCGAGCGTCGCGTGGCCTGCCAGCACCACGCGGATCGCGGCCATCGCCGCAAACGTCCCAACCCACCCCGCCATCGCGCCGAGCACCCCGTCCTCCGCGCATGAGTCGCAATCCTCGGCATCGAACGCATCGCCGACGAAGCAGCGATAGCAGGCCTGATCGGGCAAGTGCCCGGCGAAATTCCCGACCTGCCCTTGGAACCGGCCGAGCGCGGCGCTCGTCAGCGGCACGCCCAGCGCGACGCAGGCATCCGACACCGCCAGCCGGGTGGCGAAGTTGTCGCAGCCGTCGAGCACAAGATCGGCGCCCTCCAGCGACTCGGCGGCATTGGCGCCGTCCAACCGCGCGCGGCGGACGCGCGCGTCGAGATTGGGATCGAAGGCACGGACCCAGTCGGCGGCGGCGTCGGCCTTGTGATAGCCGAGCGCGTTCGTGCTGTAGATCGTCTGTCGTTGCAGGTTCGAAACTTCGACCGTGTCCGAGTCGATCAGCGTGAGCGTGCCGATCCCCGCAGCCGCGAGATACTGCAGCGCCGGTGAGCCGATCCCCCCGAGCCCAACCAGCGCGACATGCGCTCCCGTCAGCGCGACTTGCCCCGCTCCGCCGATCTCGGGCAACACGATATGGCGGGCGAAACGGTCGAGGCGATCGGGGGCAAGCACGCCTCGCGCCTTACGGTCGGCGCGAGGGCGCACAAACTATTTTCCTACACCGCCGTTTGGCGGCATGTCTTGGGCCGAGTGCCCCGCTCTTTGAACCTGTGAAAAAGTCGCGGGTTGTAGGACAAGTGTTACCCTCGCCGGCTTAAGCTAAACGGCGGTAATTCGAGGTGAAATTCGGATGCGAGGCGAGTGACACAGTGTCGCCGTTGTCACCCGCCGGGATAATCTCTGGCATGCGCCGGTGCGCAAGTCCTCGATCAGGCGCACTGCGTGGAACGCGGCCCATCGTCGATCGCGAGCCGACCGCCGCCCGTTATTCGACCAAGGGTAATTGCGGGGGTCTGGAGTGTCTCCGCGTTCACCATAGTCGGAGTAAGTGCGCGGCGAAGCGATCGCGTTGGAAACCAAGCAATATGAGAGCCCAGGTCGCCCGGCCCGCGCGCAAGAATCTGCTGCTGGCGGCGCGAATCTGCGCGGGCGGGCTCGATGCGCCGGTGCGGATCCGCAACATGTCGGCGGGCGGCGCGATGCTCGATGGCCCGGCGCTGCCCGACGTCGGCGCGACGGTGACGCTGCTGCGGATGGAGCTGGCGATCGAAGCCACGGTCATGTGGAAGGATGACGGTCGCTGTGGCGTCGCGCTCAGCGGCACGGTCGTGATCGATGACTGGATCGGCGGCGCAGAGGCGCCTGGGCAGCAGTTCGGGCAAATGCGGGTCGATGCGATCCAGGCGGCCGTGCGCAGCGGAAGCGTACTTGCCACCGAACCGCCGCCCTTCGGCGCCCCGATTGGCGGCGAACGACGCATCGATGGGCGGATTGCCGCCGAACTTGAGACCGTAAAACGTTTGCTCGACGCGGTGGGCGACGAGATCACCGACGATCCGGACGTCCTTAGCCGGTTTTCGGGCGCACTCCAGAATTTCGATATTGCCTGCCAGATCATCGCGCATCTTGGAGCGGTGGTCGCGGCAACTGACCGCGCGGGTGCGATCGCTTGCCTGCCGATGCACGACTTGCGCAATCGCCTGAGCGGGCGGCCGGCGCTTCAATAACCGCCCTTCAAGGCGCGGATGCTTAGCTCTCCAGCTGGCGCAGCAGCGACCTGACATCGCCATCCATATCGGCGTCGCGGGTGCGCAAGTCTTCGATCAGGCGCACCGCGTGGATCACGGTCGAATGGTCGCGCCCGCCGAACTTGCGCCCGATCTCGGGGTAGCTGCGCGGGGTCAGGACTTTGGCGAGGTACATCGCCACCTGGCGCGGGCGGACGACCGCGCGGGCGCGGCGCTTGCTGCCCATTTCGGTGCGATCGACGCGGTAGAACTGGCACACGGTGCGCTGGATCTCGTCGATCGTGATCCGCCGGCGGTTGGCCGAGAGAATGTCGGTGAGCTGGTCTTCGGCGAGCGCGAGGCTGACCGGCTGGCCGGTAAGCTGCGCGTAAGCGATCAGCTTGTTGAGCCCGCCGACGAGCTCGCGGACGTTGCGGTTGATCGTGCGCGCGAGGAACTCGATCACGTCGGACGGGACATGGCTCGGCGAGAAGCGCGCGAGCCGGTGCTCGAGGATCGCGCGGCGCAGCTCGATATCGGCGGGCTGGATATCCGCGACGAGCCCCATGCTCAGCCGCGACAGCAGCCGCTGCTCCACCCCGTCGAGCGCCTGCGGGGCGCGGTCGGCGGCGAAGCACAGCCGCTTGCCCTCGGCGAGCAGCGCGTCGATCGTGTAGAGCAGCTCTTCCTGCGCCGAGGCTTTGCCGATGATGAACTGGATGTCGTCGACCAGCAGCAAGTCGAACCCGCGCAGCCGCCCCTTGAACTCGATCATCTGGTTCTGGCGCAGCGCCTGGACGAATTCGACCATGAAGCGCTCGGCCGAGCAGTAGAAGATCCGCGCCCGCGGGTGCGCGGCGAGATAAGCATGGCCGACCGCGTGGAGCAGATGTGTCTTGCCCTGTCCGGTCGCGGCTTTGAGATAAAGCGGCGCGAACTGCGGGGTCTCGGTCGCCGCCATCCGCTGCGCGGCGTTCGAGGCGAGCACGTTGGCGGTGCCGGTGACGAAGGTAGTGAAAGTCAGCGAGGCGTCGAGCCCGATCGAACCGCCGATGCCGTTCGAGCCGAGCGCCGCGAAATCGCCGCCCATCCCCAGCGCATCGCCCGGCTGCGCGACGGGCGCACCGTCGTTGGCGGCGCGGCGGCCGCTTTCGGCAAGGCGCAGTTCGGGCAGCGCGCGGCGTCCGGGATGAACCAGTATGCGCACGTTGCGCACGTCGGGACGCGCGATCTTCCATGCCAGCGAAAGCCGGTCGGCAAAGCGGTCGGCAACCCAGTTGGCGGAAAACTCGGTCGGCAAGAACAAGTCGAGCGTGCCGGTTTCCTTGCAGAAACTGCCGAGCTGAACCGGCTTGATCCATTGACCGAACAGCTGCTGGCCGATGTCCTTGCGCAAGCCGGTGCTGATGTCGGACCAGTCCGCGGCAAGGTCGAGCGCTTCGTGTTCTTCCAGCATCCGCGCCCTATCCGTCCCGGCGTCCGTTCCGCCCGTGTCGGGCGCGAGCGCCCGTCCTCCGCCCATATTCGTCCCAGTCACCCGGTACGCCCCCATATCCTCGTCGAGCGCGGCGCGATGCGCAACGCACTTTCCTTTGCCCGTTCCCCAACGGGCAGCAGAATCGATCTGTTTTTGTAAGCCGACGAAGACGGGAACCGCCCCCCGGCGAAAGCGAGTTATGAAGCAGTCGCGGACGAGGGCAAGACCGCCGGGCGTAAAAAAATGAAATATATAGCCTTGACTCGAAGCGAGGCCCGGAATGCGCCGAGGCATTTTCTAAGCACTTCTTATCGCTAGGTTTTTCGAGACGGCCCTACGCGAATCGCAGGATTCCCGAGACTCACCGCGAGGCATTCGAGAACCGGCTGGCGTTAACCAAAAAGGGCTGGCGTCGAGACCGCAACGCGGTGCCGAGGCGTTCCGTTTTCGTCCCGCCGATAAAGATCGGGCGGGACGAATCGGCGCGGCGAACTAGAGCGCGGCGACCGCCTTGGTCAGTCGCGAGAGCTTGCGCGAAACGGTGTTCTTGTGGAGCACGCCGCGTGCCACCCCGCGCGCCATTTCGGGCTGCGCGGCGAGCAGCGCTTCGGCCGCCGCGGTCTTGTCGCCGCCGGTGATCGCGGCTTCGACCCGCTTGACGAACGTGCGGATGCGCCCGAGGCGGTTGGCGTTGATTTCGGCGCGGCGATCGTTGCGGCGGATGCGCTTCTTGGCTTGCGGCGTATTGGCCATGGGAGTCCCTGAAATTCGTGCGGTTACGAGAGCCACGACATCGTTGCTCCCGCGGAAAGCGCGGCGCTTACCGGCGCGCAGGCGAATCGTCAACCGATCCCCGCGGGTTGCCAGTCCAACTTAAAATAACGTCGAATGCCATCGCAAGACCCTACTCCTCGCGCAGGCACTGCTCATTGGCTAAGCGGCCACACTTCCACCACGCCGTGAGCCACGGCGCACGGCGATTGTGAAACCAGTTCGATCGCTTCGGACAAGTCGACAGCTTCGATGACGGCAAAGCCCGCAACGGGCAGGGTAGAGGACATGAACGCGGCGTTCGTCGTCTGCACCCCCCTCGCATCCGGATTGCGCACTACAACCGGCGTTCCGGCAATGCCCATCACCGCCCCGGCTGCGGCCAATTTTCTGTCGTGCTCGTGGGCGGCGTTCCGCACTTCCAGAGCGGTTCGCTCGTAACCTGACCTGTCGCCGTAACCGATGGTGACAAATTTTGGCATCGCATGATCCTTTCGAAACACAACTCTTCAGCACTCTTCGCAGTTCCAAGTGCGCACAAATCTGCTCATTTCTGACACGTCGGACAATACCACGTGCTGCGACCGCCCTGGACAAATCGGCGTACAGTGCCGTCATCGCCACGCGCGCATGATTCGCCTTCGCGGCCGTAAACCTCGAAACGCTTCGAAAAGTAGCCGAGCTGGCCGTCGGGGCGGGCGTAATCGCGCAAGCTCGACCCGCCCGCTTCGATCGCTTCTTCGAGCACCGCACGAATCTGGGGCACGAGCCGCGCGAGCGCCTGGCCTGAAACGCGCCCGCCGGGTTTCTTGGGATCGATCCGCGCACGGAACAGCGCTTCGCAAACGTAGATGTTGCCCAGCCCGGCGACGATCCGCTGGTCGAGCAGAAGCAACTTCACCGCGGCGTTGCGTCCGGCGAAGGCGCGCTTGAGGTAGGCCGGGGTCAGCCCGGGTCCGAGCGGCTCGGGACCGAGCGCGCGGAACGCGGGCCAATCGTCAAGTCCGCTGGTGATGACCAGATCGACCGAACCGAAGCGGCGGGGATCGCATAGCGCCAAGACGTTCCCCGCGCCGGTTTCAAGCACAAGATGATCGTGCTTGCCCAGCTCGTCGGGATCGATCCGCCAGCGTCCGCTCATGCCCAAGTGAAACACCAGCGTCGCATCGCGATTCGTATGGATCAGCCCGTACTTGGCGCGCCGTCCGAGCCCGGTGACGCGCGCGCCGGTGAGCGTCTGGACGAGGTCGGGCGGGAACGGCCGTCGGAGCCCGTCGCGCCGCGTCGTCACGCGCACCAGTTGCTCGCCGTCGAGCAAGCGCTCGAGCCCGCGCACGGTGGTTTCGACTTCGGGCAGCTCGGGCATCCGCGGCCCTATTCAACACCTTTGCCCGCGCCGCAATTGCCCGTAAGGCCGCACCCGATGAGCGAGCAGGTTTCCTTCGGCTACGAAGACGTCGCGCCCGCGGACAAGACCCGCCGGGTGGGCGAGGTCTTCTCCAGCGTCGCAGCCAACTATGACGTGATGAACGATGCGATGTCGGGGGGCATGCACCGCCTGTGGAAGGACCGCTTCGTGCGCCGGGTGAAGCCGCGCGAAGGCGAGGAGGTCCTCGATATGGCGGGCGGCACCGGCGACATCGCTTTCCGGCTCGCCGACGCGGGCGCGCGGGTCACCGTCGCGGACATCAACCAGGAAATGCTCGACGTCGGGATCGAGCGCGCGCTGAAGCGCGGGATCGACGGCCTGGTCTGGAGCCGTCAGAACGCCGAGGAACTGGCGTTTCCCGCCTCCGGCTTCGACGCCTACACGATCGCTTTCGGCATCCGCAACGTCACCCGGATCGATGCCGCGCTGGCCGAAGCGCACCGCGTCCTGCGCTTTGGCGGACGGTTTTTCTGCCTCGAGTTTTCGACGACCGAATGGCCCGGGTTCAAGCAGGCCTACGATCTCTATTCGCACCGTGTGGTGCCCCGGATCGGCCAGGCGATTGCGGGCGACGCCGAGAGCTATCGTTATCTGATCGAATCGATCCGGCGCTTCCCGCCGATGCGCGAGTTCGAAGCCATGATCCGCGCCGCCGGGTTCGCACGGACCAAGGTCGAGCCGATCATGGGCGGGCTCGTCGCGATCCATTCGGGGTGGAAGATCTGACCGGTTCGGCCACTCATGTGTTGCGGCTGTTGCGTTGGGGCAGAACCCTGGCCAAGCACGGCGCGTTGCGCGGGATCGAACGCGACGCCAACACCCCGCCGCCGGTGCGGCGCCTCGTGCGAATCGCGAGGCTCGGAACGATCCAGTCGCGCGCGCCCGATTATGCGGGTGCGTTCCAAGCCATCGGCCCCGCCGCGATCAAGCTCGGCCAGACGCTCGCGACGCGGCCCGACATCGTCGGCGAGCAGGCCGCGCGCAACCTGCTGGCGCTGCAGGACAGTCTGCCGCCGGTGCCGTTCAAGCCGATCTGCGAGGGAATCGAGGCGAGCTTCGGCAAGCCGCTGTCCGAACTGTACTCCTCGATCGATCCCGAACCGGTCGGCGCGGCGTCGATCGCGCAAGTTCACAAGGCGGTGACGACCGAAGGGCGCACCGTCGCGGTCAAAGTCCTGCGCCCGGGCATTCGCGAGAAGTTCGCGCGCGATATCGACACCTACGAGTGGGCAGCCGCGCACCTTGAGGCGATGGGCGGCGAGGCGCGGCGACTGCGCCCGCGGCTGACCGTCGCCAACTTCAAGCGCTGGACGCTGCGTGAACTCGATCTAAGGCGCGAGGCGGCGTCCGCATCCGAGCTTGCCGAGGCGATGAAGGCGCACGCCGGCTATCGCGTCCCCGCGATCGACTGGGACCGCACCACCGGCAGCGTGCTGACGATCGACTGGGTCGACGGGGTCAAGATTTCGGACCGCGAGGCGCTGATTGCGGCGGGGCACGATCTGCCCGCGCTGGCGCGGCGGCTGGTGCTCGCGTTCCTCACCCAGGCGATCAGCCACGGACACTTTCACGCCGACATGCACCAGGGCAATCTGTTCGTCGAACCCGACGGGACGATCGCGGCGATCGATTTCGGGATCATGGGGCGGATCGACCGGCGCGCGCGGTTCTGGCTCGCCGAAATCCTCTACGGACTGATCACGGGCAATTACCGCCGCGTCGCCGAGATCCACTTCGAAGCGCAGTATGTGCCGAGCTATCATTCGGTCGAGGATTTCGCGACTGCGTTGCGCGCGGTGGGCGAGCCGATGCGCGGCAAGCCGGTGAGCGAGCTGTCGGTCGGGCAGATGCTCGACAGCCTGTTCGCGATCACCCGCGATTTCGACATGGCGACGCAGCCGCACCTGCTGCTGCTGCAAAAGACGATGGTGATGGTCGAAGGGCTCGCGACCAGCCTCGATCCGGCGATCAACATGTGGGACGTTTCGGGGCCGTTCGTCAAAGGCTGGATCCGCGACGAGCTCGGGCCCGAGGCCGCGGTCGCCGACAAGGTGCGCACCGATGTCGAAACGCTGCTGCGGATCCCCGAGCTGGTCCGCCGGATCGAGGATCGCCTCCCTCCGCGCGGCGGCGCGCCCGAGCCGCCCCCGTTGCCGCAAGTGCCGCTGGTGTGGGAGCGGCGCACGGGTCCGCGCTGGCCGGGCTACGCCGCCGCGCTGCTGACGGGCGGCGCTCTTGTATGGGTCGCGCGTCTCATCGGCTGGGTTTAGACGCGATGGAGCTGGGCGGGCTGATCGAGCACTTCTTCGGAACGGCCGATCCCGCGACGCTGACCAAGGCCGACTTCGCCTCCGGACTTGAACGGCTCAAGATCGCGTTCGGGGTCGAGCGTGAGGCATCGCGCAAGTTCGCGCTGTGGACGCTGCTCGCGGGGCTGGGCGAAGCGCCGGTTCCCGCCGAAGCCTTCAAGGAGGAGCCGGGCCTGCGCGCCGCGGCAGAGCGTTATCTCGACGCGGCGTACCGGCTCGAACGCTTTTCGGACCACGGCGAATGATCGCGCCGAAAGTGGCGGCGTGGCTCGCCGAGCATGCGCCCGAAGCGCGGATCATCGATCAGGCCGCGAGCACCGCGACCGTCGCCGAAGCCGCGGCGACGCTCGGGGTCGAGCCGGGGCGGATCGCCAAGACGCTGGCCTTTCGAGTTGGGGATGTCGCGATGTTGCTCGTCGCGCGCGGCGATGCGCGACTCGATAATGTGAAGTGCAAGGCCGCACTCGGCGGGCGACCCCGGATGCTCGACGCGGAGACGACAGAGGCGCTGACCGGGTACGCGCTCGGCGGCGTTTGCCCGTTCGCGCTGGCGACGTTGCTCCCGGTGCTGGCCGACCGCTCGTTGCTCGCTTACCCAACGGTGTTTCCCGCCGCCGGATCGCGCACCACCTCGGTCGAATTCGCGCCCGAGCGATTGGCCGCGCTGGTCGGCGCGCGCTGGGTGGACATCTGCCGGTTGCCCGATTAAGATAGTTTCAACTGAAACTTGTTAGGCCAAGTCGATGACCTACCAGACGGGCTTCCTCAACCATTTCTCCAGCGAGGCCGCGCCCGGCGCGCTGCCGGTCGGGCGGAACAGCCCGCAGCGGCCCGCGTTCGGGCTTTACGCCGAGCAGTTCTCAACAACTGCGTTCACTGCTCCGCGCGCCGAGAACCGCCGCTCCTGGCTCTACCGAATGCGCCCGGCGACGATGCACGGCCCGTTCGAGCCGATGCAGTCTGCAAGCAAGCTGTGCTCGAGCCCGTTCGACGAGCGCCCCGCCACCCCCAACCGGCTGCGCTGGGATCCGCTCGCGCTGCCCGATGGCGAAACCGACTGGCTCGACGGCCTCGTCAGCTACGGCGGCAATGCGGGCATCGGCATCCATCTTTACGCCGCGAACCGCTCGATGGACGCCCGCGCGCTCCAGTTCAGCGACGGCGAGCTGCTGATCGTCCCGCAGCAAGGCACACTCCACATCGACACCGAGCTCGGCAAACTCGAAGTTCCGCCCGGCCATATTTCGCTGATCCCGCGCGGGCTCAGGTTCCGCGTCCGCCTCGATGGCCCCGCGCGCGGCTACGTTTGCGAGAACTACGGCGCACCGTTCCGCCTGCCGGATCTCGGCCCGATCGGCTCGAACGGCCTCGCCAATCCGCGTGACTTCGAAGCGCCTGTCGCGTGGTTCGAAGACCGCGACGAGCCGTTCGAGTTGGTCCAGAAGTTCGAAGGCCGGCGGTGGCGCACGAGCCTGGACCACTCGCCGTTCGACGTCGTCGCGTGGCACGGCAATTCGGCGCCGTGCCGCTACGATCTGGCGCGTTTCAACACCATCGGCAGCGTCAGCTTCGACCATCCCGATCCGTCAATTTTTACCGTACTCACCAGCCCCAGCGACACCCCCGGCACCGCCAACTGCGATTTCGTCATCTTCCCCCCGCGGTGGATGGTGGTCGAGGACACCTTCCGCCCGCCGTGGTTCCACCGCAACGTGATGAGCGAGTTCATGGGACTGATCCACGGCGCTTACGACGCCAAGGAAGGCGGCGGCTTCGCGCCCGGCGGGGCGAGCCTGCACAACCGGATGAACGGTCACGGGCCGGACGTCGCGTCGCACGAAAAGGCGAGCACCGCCGCGCTCATGCCGGTAAAGATCGAGGACACGCTGGCTTTCATGTTCGAAAGCCGCGAGGTCATCCGCCCGACCGCGTGGGCGATGGACACGCCTGCGCTGCAGTTGGACTATGACGATTGCTGGCAGGGGTTCGCAAAGGCGCGACTGCCATAGGCCAACCCGTGAGTCCCCGCATAGGCGGGGACTCACGGCCTGAGAATCTTTCTGAGTAGCGGCCGGTCCGCCAGAATCGCATGCGCCGCATTATGTCCCGGTGCGCCGGTCACCCCGCCGCCGGGGTGCGTCCCCGCGCCGCACATGTAGAGACCCGCGATCGGCCCGCGGTACGATCCGTGGCCGAGCACCGGGCGCGCGGCCCACAGTTGGTCGAGGCTCATCCGGCCGTGGAAAATGTCGCCGCCGATCAAAGCGAACTTGCGTTCCAGATCGAGCGGCGAGTGAATCTGGCGCGCGATCACGCTTTTCGCGAAGTTCGGCGCATGCTTCGTCACCGTCGCGATCACTGTGTCGGCGGCCGCTTCGCGCTCATCGTTCCAGCTTCGCCCATTGGGCAACTCAGGCGCGAAGTGCTGGCAAAACAGGCTGGCGACATGCGCGCCGCCCGGCGCCAGACTGTCGTCGACGAGGCTCGGGATCAACATCTCGACCAACGGCTCGTCCGACCAGCCTTTTTCCTGCGCGCTGGCGAACGCGCGGTCCATGTAATCCATCGACGGCGCGATCACGATGCCGGCGCGGTGATGCTCGGCCGCGTTCTTGCCGGGCAGCACCGTGAAATCGGGCAACTCGCTCAGCGCGACGTTCATCCGGAAGCTGCCCGAGCCGGTCTTGAACGTCGCCATTCGCTTGCGGAAATCGGCGTCGAGATCGCCCGCATCGATCATCCGACGATAGAGCAGCGCCGGACCGACATTGGCCGCGACCACTCCGGCAAGAAGCTCCTCGCCGCTCTCCAGTCGGACGCCGCGCGCTTTGCCGTACTCGACCAGCACCCGCGCCACGGGCGCTTCAAGGCTGATCTCGACCCCCGCCTCCATGCACGCTGCGGCCATCGCCTGCGTTATCGCGCCCATCCCACCGATCGCGTGGCCCCAACTACCCTTGTTGCCGTTGACCTCGCCGAACACGTGGTGGAGCAGAACGTAAGCCGAGCCCGCGCTCGACGGCCCCGCCCAGTTGCCGACAACCGCGTCGAACGCGAACGCCGCCTTGATGTGCTCATTCTCGAACCAGCCGTCGAGGAACTCGCGCGCCGAGCGGGTGAACAGTTCGAGGCAATCGCGCTGGACCTCGCGCGGCAGCCGGGCGAGCGGCCAAACTTGCCCGATCGCCGCGGCTAGTGAAGCCGCGCCGCCGCCCGGCCCCGGCGGGATCTTGAGCGCGAGGCCGCGCAGCACGTTGGCGACGCGGCCGAGCGCGGCGTCGTAAGCCGGATAAGCCGCTGCGTCCTTGGCTGAGAACCGCGCGAATTCGGCCTGCGTTCGCGCGATCCCGCCGCCCAGCTTGAGGTAGTCGCCTTCGACCGGGAGGAAATTGCTGATCGGCCGCTCGACCACGCGATACCCGCGTTCGTGCAGCTTCATGTCCGCAATCACCTTGGGCCGCAGCAGGCTGACGGTGTAGCTCGCGGTCGAATTGCGGAAGCCGGGCGCAAACTCCTCGGTCACCGCGGCGCCGCCGACCACTTGCCGCGCTTCGAACACGCGCACCTTCATCCCGGCACGCGCCAGATAGAACGCGCAGACCAGCCCGTTGTGCCCGCCCCCGATGATCAATGCGTCGTAGTGCTTGGTCATGCGGCCCATACTGGCGCGGCTTGCGGCCGGCTGCTAGTCCCGCCGCGCCTCGAGGAGACCGTGGATGAGCTTTACCGCCGACAAGCTGCTGCTGTTCGGAGCGACCGGCGATCTGGCGCAGCGGATGCTGCTGCCGTCGCTGTGCGCGCTCAACATGGACAAGCTCGTCGCGCCCGACCTCAAGATCATCTGCACCGCGCGCACCGAGCACACCGACGAGAGCTATCGCGCGGTGGCCAAAAAGGCGCTCGAGGAGCACCTGCCCGACGAGCGCAAGCCCGGGATCGAGGCACTTCTGCCGCGGCTTTCGTACCAGCCGCTCGACGCCAACGACACCGCGCATTTCCCACTGCTGGCCGAGAAAGTCGGGGCGGTTGCCGCCGGGCTCGCGATATTTCTGTCGACCGCGCCGCAGCTGTTCGAGCCGACGATCGCCGGGCTCGAAGCGGCCGGGCTGACCGGCGAGAACGTGCGCATCGGGCTCGAAAAGCCGCTCGGCAGCGATCTTGCCTCATCGTGCGAGATCAACGACGCGGTCGCCAAGGCGTTTCCCGAGCCGCGCATTTTTCGGATCGACCACTACCTCGGCAAGGAGACCGTCCAGAACCTCCTCGCGCTACGCTTCGCCAATCTGATGTTCGAGCCGCTGTGGAACGCCGCGCATATCGACAACGTCCAGATCACGATCGCCGAGACCGTCGGGCTGGAGGCGCGCGCGGGCTATTACGAAGGCGCCGGAGCGCTGCGCGACATGGTCCAGAACCACATGCTCCAGCTCCTCGCGCTGGTCGCGATGGAGCCCCCGGTCAGCTACGACGCCACCGCGATCCGGGATGAAAAGGTCAAAGTCCTGCGGGCCTTGCGCAGCGTCCGCGCCGACGAAGTGGTCACCGGGCAATATCGCAAGGGCGCGATCGCGGGCGAGCCGGTCGCAGGCTACGACGATGAACTCGGCAAGAATTCGGACACCGAGACGTTCGTCGCGATCCGCGCGCATCTCGACAACTGGCGCTGGCAGGGGGTGCCGTTCTACTTGCGCACCGGCAAACGGCTGCCCGAGCGCCAGACCGAGATCGTGGTCACGTTCCGGCGCGTGCCGCACTCGATCTTCGCGCCGCGCTCCGCTCCGCTCGAAGAAAACCGCCTGGTTATCGGCATCCAGCCCGAAGAGAACATCCAACTATCGCTGATGGCCAAAGTCCCCGGGCTCGACCGCGACGGTATCCGCTTGCGCCCGGTGGAGCTTGATATCGAGACGCCGGAAGCGTTTTCCGGCCCGACACGGCGGATCGCTTACGAACGTCTGCTGCTCGACCTCATCGAAGGCGACCAGACGCTGTTCGTGCGCCGCGACGAGGTTGAAGCGCAATGGGCGTGGATCGATGAAATCCGCGCCAAATGGGCCGAGCACGCGGTCAAGCCCAAAAGCTACACCGCGGGCAGCTGGGGTCCCTCGGCCGCAATCGCGCTGGCCGAGCGCGCCGGAGTCACCTGGCACGAATGAGGCGGGCCTAGCGCGGCCAGTCGATTGCGCGGACGGGACCGTGGCGGACGCGCGCGAGCGCGGCATCGGCGAGCTCGAGGATTAGCCGCGCGCGCCATTTGCGCCATGTGGGAACGTGCGCGCGGGCCGCCGGGAGCGCCTCCGCGCGCGCCGGGGCGAGCAGCGCGCGCTCGAATTCCGCGATCAGCCCGGGGCTCTGCATCACCGCGACGATATCGTTGTTCGCCCGGTAACTCGCGAAGTTGAAGTTGCTCGAGCCGAGCAGCAGCGTCTCGCCATCGATCAGCAGCGCCTTGGCGTGGGTCATGCGCGGAGTCAGCCGCAACTCGACCCCCGCCGGGCCCGCCACCGCGGACAAGTAATCGCGGACCACCGGCTTATTGTTGACCGCCGGGGTATAAATCGTGGCCCGCGCACCACCGCGCGCGGCATCGGCCATCGCACCGACGAACGGCATCGTCGGGTAAGCGCTGATCATCTCTACCGAATGCCGCGCGCCGCGGATCAGCGCGAGCAGCGGCTCAAAGCGTTCGGCGTTGCGCAGACCGTTGCCGTCGAGGCAGATCAGCTCCAAATCGCCGAAGCCGGCGCTGGCCGCGAACGGCCGGCCAGCCCAATCGCGCTCGAAGTCGGCGGCCAGAAATTCGACCGCGCCGATGTGCTCGATCCGCAGCATCAGGTCGTGCCAGGCGAAGTTGTGATCGGAAAAGTTGATCCCGCCGACGTAGGCGACGTCGTCCATGACCAGCAGCTTTTTGTGATTGCGCAGCGGATAACGCAGCGGGTGGCCGAGCACCGGATTGGTAATCCGCACCCCCACCCCGTCTGCCGTCAGCCCGCCGAACATCGCCAGCGTCGCACGCGCTTCGGTGCGCACCGCCGCGGGCCGAAACGGCAGGCGGGGCAGCAGCGTGTCGTTGATCACGTTGCGGCTGTAATCGTCGACCAGCACGCGGCGGTCGGTCGCGGTCGCGGCGGCGATCGCGGTGGCCACCTCCGTTCCGGCGGCATCGCCCTCGAACGTCATCGCCTGAACCAGCACGCGGCGCCGCGCACCGGCGATATCGGCGCGCGCGCGCGCCCAGAATGCCTGGGCGCCGATCAGCAGTTCATAGCGGGGCAACCTGGGAGCGTGCATCGCCGCGCGCTTGCCAGCGGTCACCCGCGATGGCAAGGCGCGCGGCGGTCGCGCTGAAAGGGCCGGAACCTCCCAAATGCACGGTGTCACTTCCCCCGCGCTGACGCTCGGCCGCCCGGTTCGCGTCCTGCTGCTGCTGACCTCGCTCCACGGCGGCGGCGCCGAGCGCGTCGCGGTGCACTTGCTCAACCAGCTCGATCCGGCGCGCTTCGACGTGCGGATGGGGCTCTTGCGCGCTTCGGGGCCTTACCTCGATCACATCGACGACATGAGCCGGGTGATCGTCGCCCCGGAGGGCGACGCGCATTTCAATTACGACGGGTCTAACCGCGAACAGCACGCACCGCGCAAGTTGATCGGCAGCGCGATGCGCGCGCCGCTCGCCTTCCGTCGGATCGTCCGCGAAACGCGGCCCGATGTGGTGATGAGCTTCCTCAAGGGCACCAACCTGCTCGTCTGGCTGGCGCTCAAGGGGATGGGCAAGCGGCGTCCGCGGTGGATCGCGCGCGAGGGCAACAACGTTCGTTCGGTGATCGAGGAGGAAGCGCCAAGTGCGCTGGTCAGGCGCGTTTCGCTGTCGCTCACCCGCCGCGCCTACCGCGCCGCCGACGCGGTCCTCGCCAATTCGACCGACATGGCGACCGGGCTCGTCGGCGATCTCGGGCTCGATCCGGGCAGGATGCGGATGATCAACAATCCGATCGACATCGCCGCGATCGATGCCGCGACCAGCGAGAGCATTCCCGGCGCGCCCAAGCGGCCGTTCATCCTTACCGCTGGGCGGCTCGAGTATCAAAAGGCGCACGAAGTGCTGCTGCGCGCCTATGCCAAAAGCGGGGTGTGGCGTAGTCACGCGCTGGTGATCCTCGGCAAAGGCAGCCGCCTGACCGAGCTCCACCGGCTCGCCGCGCAGCTTGGCGTCGGCGAATATGTTCGCTTCATCGGCTTCGTCGGCAATCCCTATGCGTGGATGGCGCGGTGCGATTTATTCGTGCTCCCCTCGCGCTGGGAGGGCTTTCCCACTGCCGCCGCCGAGGCGCTGGCTTGCAGCGCGCCGCTGCTAATGACCGACTGCCGCTTCGGCGCGCGGGACGTGATCGAGCCGGGGGTCAGCGGAACGATCGTTCCCGTCGACGATGTCGAGGCCCTCGCCGACCAGATCGCTGCGCTGATCGCCGATCCGGCGCGGCGCGAGGCAATGCGCGCGGCGGGCCGGGCCCGCGTCGAGTGCTTCGCGATCGGTCCGATGATCGAAGCGTATGCCCGATTGTTCGACGAGTTCGCGCTGGCGGCTGCGGCTTAATCTTTTCCAAGGACGCCGTGCCGCCCTGGAACGCGCGAGCGCTAAGACTGGCGGGCGGCAATGCGATCGGGCAGAACGGCGGAATGAATCAATCCGCGAGCCGGCAAACCGCTACGCTGCTCCTTTTGGGTGCAGCAATCGTTGCGCTCGCGGCGGTGGCGGCGATCGTGCTGTTGCGGCTCGACGCCGCGCGCGACCATCCGCGGCCTCCGTCCGCTGCGATCGCGAGGGTGACCATGGCACCCCCCAAACCCGCGCCCAAGCCTGCCGACGAACGCTTCACGATCAAGCGCATCCTGCCCATCGCGGGGCCGATCAAATACGGCGAATGGCATTGGGACGAAAACGGCGCGCCCGCCGGTCCGCTGGTGATCACCGTCGATCTGGAAGCGCGGGTGCTCTCGGTGTTCCGGGGCGGATACGAGATCGGGGCGACCGCGGTGCTTTTGGGGACGCAGGACACCCCGACGCCGCTCGGCGTGTTCCCGATCAAGTACAAGGACGCGGATCACCACTCGCGCACGTACGACAACGCGCCGATGCCATTCACGATGAACCTGACGGGCGATGGCGTCTCGATCCACGGCACCACGGTCGAGAAGGGCTATGCCAGCCACGGCTGCGTGGGGGTGCCGACGCCTTTTGCCCGAAGACTATTCGGAATCGCGCGCATCGGCGACAGAGTTTATATCACGCGGGGCAAGACTATCGGTGCGGGGGATTCGCTGGTCGGTTAAGCGAGGCCACCGCCAAGTGTGCGCGGCGTGGCGTCGCCGAGCTGGCTGCCGCCGTCGATGTCCAGGATCGTGCCCGTGATGTAGCGCGCTGCGTCCGAGCAGAGGAACGCCGCGCCCTCGGCAATCTCGTCAATTTCGCCCCAGCGCTTCATCGCGATCCGCGCATAATGCTTGTCCCGGCTTGCTTCGTCGGGAGCGAGCCGAGCCATCCCCTCCGTACCGGCGATCGGCCCGGGTGAGATGCCGTTGACGCGCACATCGGGCCCCCATTCGAGCGCGAGTACGCGGATCAGCTGATTGATCCCGGCTTTGGCCGCGCAAGCGTGCGCCTGAAGCTGCATCGCGTTGACCGCTTGCCCCGCGGTGATCGCGATCAGCGAGGCGCCGGGCAGGTTGAGCAGATCGTGGCACCCGCGAAAGACGTTGAACGTACCGATCAGGTCGATGTCGATGACCGCCTTGAACGCGTTGGCGCTCATTCCCAGCGCCGGCGCGAGGAAGTTGCCGGCCGCGCCCGAGACGACGATGTCCATCGGGCCGAGTTCGTCGCTGACGCGCTCCATCGCGCCGCGGATCGCGCCGAAATCGCGCACGTCGGCGGTGAGCGCGAGCGCGCCGATCTCGGCCCCAGCGGCCGCGGCCTTTTCCGGATTGCGCCCGAGGATCGCGACTTTAGCGCCGAGTCCGACCAAGCGCATGGCGATACCCAGATTGATCCCCGACGTGCCGCCCGTCACGAACGCGACTTTGCCGTCGAAAAGTCCGGCGCGAAATGGTGAGGTCATCGTGCAGACTCCTTTGAGCCGGTCACGTCCACACCGCTTCGGGCGGTAGGCTCATCAAAATCGCATCGATGTTACCCCCGGTCTTGAGCCCGAACAGCGTGCCGCGATCGTAGACAAGATTGAATTCGGCATAGCGCCCGCGCCATTCGAGCTGGCTGCGCTTGTCGGCCTCGGTCCATTCCGCGCCCATCCGGCGGCGGACGAGCGCGGGGAAGACGTTCAGGAATGCCTCGCCGACATCGCGAGTAAAGGCGAAATGGCGATCGAACGCGGCAGCGTCGTCGCACTCGAGGTGATCGTAGAATATCCCTCCGACCCCGCGATGGAGCGCGCGGTGGGGAATGTAGAAGTACTCGTCCGCCCACTTGCTGAAGCGGTCGTAGTAGGTCGGGTTGTGCTTCATGCACGCGGCGCGCAGCTCGGCGTGGAAGTCGGCGGTGTCGTCGTCGTACGGCAGCGGCGGGTTGAGATCGGCACCCCCCCCGAACCACGCCTTGCCGGTGACGAGGAAGCGGCAGTTCATGTGAACAGCGGGAACGTGCGGGTTCGCCATGTGTGCGACGAGGCTGATGCCCGTGGCGGAAAAGCCGGGGTTGTCCGCGCCCGCGCCGTGGATCGTCGCCGCGAACTCGGGCGCGAACGCGCCGCGCACGGTCGAAACGTTGACCCCCACTTTCGCGAATACGCGGCCCTTCATCGCGGCGCGCACACCGCCGCCGGGATCGGCATTGCCCGCTTCTTCGCGCGTCCACGGCGCGAATTCGAACGCGGCGTCGCTCCCCGCCTCGCGCTCGATCGTCTCGAACGCATCGCAAATGCGCGTCCGCAACGCCTCGAACCAAGCGCGCGCCTCGGCGGTCTGCGCGGTCCGGTCGGTCACCGAGACTTGCCGGCGTCGCGTTGCAATAACGGCTGGATCAGTTCGTGAATGTCGTAGCCATAGATGGTCAGGCCATCGATCTTGGCGTTGTCGATCCTTACCCCGCTGAAGTTGACGTTGTCGAGCGTCGCGCCCGCGAGGTTGACATTGCAGAACGCCGCTCCGGCCAGATTGACGTTGTCGAACACCGCTTCGGCCATTCCGCAATCGCGAATTTCCACGCCCGGCATTCTGCGTCCTTCGATTCTCTCGCTCATCGCTTGGCCTCCGCTGCGACCCCCTTGCCAAAGGCCCCGGGGCGCGGCAAGGCCGGGCTATGGTTCCCTTTTCGTTCGCAGGTGAGGAGTTCGCGCTGGTCGGCGGCCGGGCGCTCTACTGGCCGCGCGAGCAGGCGCTGCTCGTCGCCGATCTCCACCTCGAGAAAGCGAGCTTCTTTGCCCGTTTCGGGCAGATGCTCCCCCCGTACGACAGCCGCGAGACGCTCGAGCGCGTGGCGCAGGCGATCGGCGCTACGGGCGCTCGGCGGGTGTTTTGCCTCGGCGACAATTTCCACGACCGGGGCGGGTCCCAGCGGCTCGAACTGCATGCCGCTGGGATGCTCGACGCGCTGACCCGCGCAGTCGATTGGGTGTGGATTACCGGCAATCACGATCAGGGCGTGGTACCCGGCGGTGCCGCGCTCGACGAGCTCGAGGTCGCCGGGCTGTTGCTGCGCCACGAAGCGCGCCCGGGCGAAATCCGACCCGAGCTGTCGGGGCATTTTCACCCCAAGCTGCAAGTCACGCTCGGCGGTCGGCGGATCGTGCGGCCGTGCGCGATCACGTCCGAAACGCGGCTGATCCTGCCCGCATTCGGCGCGCTGACCGGGGGGGTGAACGCTGCCGACCCCGCGATCCTCAAAGCCCTCCAGCCCGCGCGCAACGTCGATGCGGTCATCGCCGCAGGGGGAAAGCTCGCACGCTTCCCGCTCTGGCGCGCGGCCTGATCGCTTCGTCGCCAAACCGTTCCGGGGGCTTGCAAATCACGGAACCAAACGCGCCGTCTTCGCATTGAAGTGCTGTGACCTCAGAAGAGGTTCGCGAACAGCGAAGGAGACGGATGATGGGCGACCAGAACAGCGGCCAAGACAGTGGCATGAGCCAAGGCGGTGCCGGCCAATCGAGCGGCGGGCAGGACGCAAACCGTGATCGCCAGCAGAACCAGCAGGGCGGTGCGTCGGGCCAACAGGGCGGCCAGAGCGGCGCTGGCATGGACGAGGATGAAGATACGCAAGGCGGCGGTTCGACCACGGGCGACAGCGGCGAGCAGAGCCAGTCCGGCCAATCGGGCGGTCAGCAAGGCGGCGGCGATTCGGGTTCGGGTCAGCAGAGCCAGCAGGGCGGCTCGTCCGGCCAGCAGGGCGAGAGCGGCGGCTCGGGCTCGGGTCAGCAGAGCCAGTCCGGCCAATCCAGCGGTCAGGAAGAGCAGAGCGGCGGCTCGGGCGGCGGCGAACTCTACACTGGCCAGCCCAACCAGCAGGGCATCGCCGGTCCCGATGAGAGCGGCGGCAAATAACCTGTTCGACCGGCGCGCGGCTTAGCCGCCGCACACCGGTATCGCTGCGGTCAACCGGAAGGTCGTTCCCCGTGCGGGAGCGGCCTTTCGCCGCGTCAGTTACGCTCGCTCGCGTCACCCCTTTATTCGCCGGCGCTTTGCCGATAAGGACGCGCGGATTCGTCAACACCCAAGGAGCACAGCCTATCCCTCCCCCACCCCGGCGCATGAACGTGCCCCCCGTCAAGAGCGGGCCGCGCTACAATACGATGATCCAGTCGGACAAAGTCCGCGTCATCGACGAAACCGGCGAGAATATCGGGGTGATGTATACCCGCGAGGCGATCGAGCAGGCGGCCGGGGTCGGTCTCGATCTCGTCGAAGTTTCGCCCAACGCCGATCCACCGGTGTGCAAGTTCCTCGATGTTGGCAAGTTCCGTTACGAGGCGCAGAAGAAGGCCAACATCGCGCGCAAGACGCAAAAGACGCAGGAACTCAAAGAGATCAAGATGCGTCCCAACATCGACGATCACGATTACGACGTGAAGATGCGCAACGTGAACCGCTTCATCGGCGATGGCGACAAGGTCAAGATCACGCTGCGCTTTCGCGGGCGCGAGCTTTCGCACCAGCAGCTGGGGATGGACCTGCTCAAGCGCGTCCAGGACGACGTTGCCGAGGTTGCCAAGATCGAAGCCTGGCCGCGCATGGAAGGCCGCCAGATGCTGATGGTGATCGCGCCCAAGTAGGCAGCGTGAAGCGGTTGAAATCCGCGGACTCGCGCAGTAATCGCGCGCTCGACCGGCGAGCTGGCGGAGATGCGTCCTGCGGAGGTTAGGACGCCAACGCCCCAGCACCTTCGCTTCCGGCTCCCTGGGAGCGTTCGGACCCGAGGATTCAATCATGACCGACCACCTCACTCCCCGCCGCAAGGCCAAGCCCGCAGTCACCACGCTGGGCAATCATGCGCTCAAGCCCGCCACGCTGATGATGGGCTACGGCTACGATCCGGTGCTCTCCGAAGGCAGCCGCAAGCCGCCGATCTTCCTGACGAGCACGGTCGCGTTCCCCAGTGCGGCCGAGGGCAAGCGCCATTTCGAGGGGATCACCGGCAAGCGCCCGGGCGGCGCCGACGGCCTCGTCTATTCGCGCTTCAACGGACCCAACCAGGAAATCCTCGAGGATCGCCTCGCCATCTGGGACGGAGCCGAGGACGCGCTGTGCTTCGCCAGCGGGATGACCGCGATCTGCGTGCTGCTGCTGACGTATTGCTCGGCGGGCGATGTCATCGTCCATTCGGGCCCGCTTTACGCGGCCAGCGAGGGCTTCATCGCCAAGACGCTGAGCCGGTTCGGGGTGACGTACCTCGATTTTCCTGCCGGTGCGAACCGGGCCGAGCTCGACGCGATGCTCGAGCGGGCGAAAGATCAGGCGGCGGGTCAAGGCGGCAAGGTCGCGATGATCTACCTCGAAAGCCCCGCCAACCCGACCAACGCGTTGGTCGATATCGAGGCGGTGCGCGAGGCCCGCGACGCGGTGCTCACCCCGGATTGCCCGATTGCGATCGACAACACTTTCCTCGGGCCGTTGTGGCAGCAGCCGCTGAAGCATGGCGCGGACATCGTCGTCTATTCGCTGACCAAATACGTCGGCGGCCATTCGGATCTCGTCGCCGGCAGCATCGCCGGGGCCGAGCGATGGATGACCCCGGTGCGCATGCTACGCAACACGATGGGCGGGATCGCCGATCCCAACACCGCGTGGATGCTGCTGCGCAGCCTCGAGACGGTCGAACTCAGAATGAGCCGCGCGGGCGAGAACGCAGCCAAAGTCTGCGCGTTCCTGAAGGCGCACCCCAAAGTCGAAGGGCTCGGTTACCTCGGCGACATCGCCGACGCGCGCCAGCAGGACATCTACAATCGCCACTGCAGCGGCGCTGGCAGCACGTTCTCGCTGCTGATCAAAGGCGGCGAGGCGGAAAGCTTCGCGTTCCTCGACGCGCTCAGGATCGCCAAGCTCGCGGTCAGCCTCGGGGGGACCGAGACGCTCGCCAGCCACCCCGCGGCGATGACCCACCTTTCGGTCGCGCCCGAGCGCAAGGCGCTGATGGGGATCACCGACAACCTCGTGCGGATCTCGATCGGGATCGAGGACGCCGACGACTTGATCGCGGACTTCGATCAGGCGCTCGGGATGGTTTGACGTAGTCGTCCGTCCCCCCCGTTCGGGTGGAGGCGCACCTTAATCGCGCGGACGCCTGACCGGCAACGTGTTGACTTTCATATTTTCCTATTTAGGAAAGTATCGATGGAACAGGCGTTCAAGGCTTTGTCATCTACGCCTCGCAGGCGGATGCTTAACCACCTTGCCGGTGGGCCGATGACCGTGGGCGAGATCGCCGAGAAGTTCGACATGGCCATGCCGTCGATTTCGAAACACTTGTCGGTCCTCTATCAGGCTGGCCTTGTCCACCAGCAGAAGCGCGGTCAGCATATCATTTACTCGATCGCTGCGGATCACCTGGCGAACAGCCTGTATAGCTTCCTGACACCGTTCTGCCCTGAAGCTCGCAAGCTCAACGCGGTTCGGAAGAAACAACGCTTACAGCAAGCGAAGGATGCCCGATGAGCGCTGCCGGAGAAGCTGGCGAAGGGGCTTTCAAAGTCAATTCGTTAGGAAATCTCGAACATGCCGACGCCGGCAGCGGGCAAATAAGATGGGATGCACCGCGGTCGTTCTGGAACATGTCGTTCATTGCCGGCGCACTGATCCTCGGACCGATATTCTTCAGCTGGAGCGGTTTGCTCGTTTTTCTAATCCTGTCAGGCTCCACCTTGTGCGTCGGCCATTCGGTCGGGTTTCATCGGCGCCTCATCCACCGCAGCTTCGAATGTCCTAAGTGGCTCGAACGCGCCATGATCTACGTCGGTGTGCTGGTCGGCATGGGCGGGCCGCTGTGGACGGTCGGGCTCCACGACATTCGCGACTGGGCTCAGCGTCAGGCAAACTGCCACTGGTTTCTGCGCGACGGCAAATCGGCCCTCGCCGATGGGTTCTACTACCTCAACTTCAAGCTTCTGTTCGACAACCCACCGCAGTTCGATGCAGGCGTAGGGATCAGCGACGACCCGTTTTATCGTTTTCTGCAATCCACCTGGATGCTGCACCAGATACCGGTCGCCTTGGTCCTATTTTGGCTCGGCGGGTGGTCATGGGTGGTGTGGGGCGTTGTTGTCCGAGTGGCGGTTTGTTTCACGATGCACTGGTACATCGCCCATGTCGCGCACCGGCAAGGCCACCAAGATTGGTTCGTCGAAGATGCTGCGGTTCAAGGTTATAATATCGCGTGGCTTGCGATTCCGACGATGGGCGAGAGCTGGCATTGCAATCACCACGCGTTCCCCGCTTCTGCGCGGCACGGACTTTATCCCGGCCAAGTCGATCCCGGCTTTCGCTTTGTTCAATTGCTCGAGCGAATGGGACTGGCTTGGGATATTCGCGTTCCCGCCAACCTCCCTCCGCGTTCGGCAATCACTCCGTTGACGGAGCGCGCGCTCACGATCGCGGCACCCGGCCAAGCAGCGCTTTCACGCGACTATGCGCGGTCCAGCTAGCGTCGCAACGCCCGCTCGATCTCGCGCACTTCGACCCTCCACGCGGCGCTGCCCGGCGCGATCAGCTCGACGTGACCTTCGTTCGGCACCACGAGACTGCGCACCGCGACGCGTTTGGCCTTGGCACGTTTTGCGTAAGCCGCCGCGAACGCGGGCGGCGCGATGCGGTCGCGCGCGGCGTTGATCTGGACCTGGCGCGCGGCAAGCGGTTGAAGCTCGGGGGGCGAAGTGTCGGCATAGACGTCGGGCCGGGCGGGGGTCGGCGCGCCGGTCAGCGCGTGGACGGCTTCGACGCCGCAAGTGTCGCCGGGCGGGGTCTGCGCGGCGCGCAAGTCTGGCAGCCCGCCCGCGCTGATCATCGTCCCGATTTTCAGCGGATCGGCGGCGTGAAGCGGGCTCGACCGCGGTATCCGCCCGCGCGAGGCCAGCCACAGCCCGAGATGCCCGCCTGCCGAATGTCCGAAGGCCACGACGTTGCCCACGTCGAGCTTGTAGCGCGCGGCGTTGGCTCGTAGTGCATCCGCCGCCGCGGCGACGTCCTGGAAGGTGCCGGGATAGCCACCGCCGGGCCGATCGACGCCGCGGTATTCGATGTTCCACACCGCGATCCCGCGCCGGCGCAGATCCTCGGCGGCGTAGTTCATCAGTGTCGCGTCGGCGACGTGGGTCTGCCAGCAGCCGCCGTGGATCATCAGCACCACCGGATGCGGCCCAGCCGCGTCGGGGAGCCAGACATCGACGTGTTGGAGAGGGTCGGCGCCGTACGCGACATGGACCGTTGTCTGCGGCTTGGGGCGATTGAGGAGATCTACCCACTTCATCGTCTCGGCCGCCGGGGCAGCGCAGGCGCTCCCCGCCGCGCACAGCGCCGCCACGGCCGCGGCGAACCGCTTGCCTAGCCCGCCCATTCGCGCCGCTCCTCGGCCTGGCGCAGCACTTCGTACGCCAATTGGAGCGCCTGGAAGGCTTTGGCCGCGTCTTGGTCACCGGGGCGCAGATCGGGGTGGACCAGCTTGGCTTTGGCGCGCCAGGCTTTCTTGACCGCGTCGAAATCGGTGTCGGGGGTCAGGTCGAACAGTTCGAGTGCGCGGACCTCGTCGCGGCTGCGGGTGCCGTCGCCGCTGCCGCCCCAGCCATAGTGCGCGGCTTCCTTGTACCCGGCGTTGGCGGTGGTTTCGCTCGCTTGGCGCTCGGCGGCTTCTTCGGCCGAAAGCCCCTCGAAGTAGTCCCAGCCCTGGTTGTATTCGGCCGCGTGACGCTGGCAGAACAGCCAGCGGTCGGGATTGTTGGGCGATTTGGGCGCGGGGCATTCGGCGCGTTCCTGGCACCCGGAGCGGTCGCACAGCCGCACGGTCACAGCCTCGCGCGAGCCGCCATATCCGCCCCAGCGGGGAAATCCCCAATTGTCCGATTTGCGTGCGCCAACCATCAGGACAGAGTGGCGCTTCGAGCCGCCGTTCGCAAGCGCAGCGGGATGTGAAAGACAGAGTTAAGTTTCATTACGCTATGTTGCATTGCAATATCATCCGGCGACACCTATCTGGCGCGCGAAAAGGAATTCCGACATGAGCAAGCAATTGACCCTCGCCGCCGCGTTGTCGGTGTTCGTCACGCTCGCTGCGGCGCTGCTTCAGGCGCCCGCGCTGCTGGCCTAGTCGATCGTTACGGTCACCGCGCGGCGATTCTTGGCCCAACTGGCCTCGTCAGAACCGAGCGCGATCGGGCGCTCCTTGCCGTAGCTGACGGTGGTGATCCGCGCGGCGTCGATCCCCAACCCGGCAAGGTAATTCTTCGCCGCGTTCGCGCGCCGCTCGCCCAGCGCAAGGTTGTATTCGCGCGTTCCGCGTTCGTCGCAGTGGCCCTCGATCGTCGCGCGCTTGGCCGGATAGCGTTGAAGCCAAGCGGCCTGCGCCTGGAGCGCGGCGATGTCGGTCGCATCGATGTCGAACTTGTCGGTATCGAACAGAATCGTGTCCTGCCCCATCATCTGAAGGGCGAAATCGGCCTGACTGCCCGGCACCGCCGCGCCGGTGCCCGCGCCGCCGGTGTCGGTCGTGGTCGCCGCGCCGGGCTCGGGCGGAAGCGACTTGGGCGCCTTCTTCGAGCAACCGGCGAGCGCGATTGCCAACGCGAGCGTGAGCACCGTCGCGGTGCGGGGCGTCGTGGTCATCATCGTCGGCTCCTTTTCGTCATTCGGTTCATCCGTATCGCGCGTCAGTCAACGCTTCAGGGACGGATCGGCCCCCACGCGGGATCGGACCCGTCGACCGGGGTCGCCAGCTTGCGCTCGTTGCGTCCGGTCAGATCGACTTGCCACACGCCCGTTTTGCCGCTGCCTTTGGCGGTGCGGAAGAACTGGACGATCCGGCCATTGGGCGCCCAGGTCGGCGCCTCGTCTTGCCAGCTATCCGTAAGGTAGCGAAGCCCACGCCCCTGCGGATCCATTACCGCGACCCGAAGGTTGCCGACCACGTGCGTAAACGCGATCTGGTCTCCGCGCGGGCTCCATTCAGGGGTCGCGGCGCGCCCACCGAAGAAGCTGATCCGCCGCTGGTTGGCGCCGCCCGCATCCATCACATAGACCTGCTGGCTACCCGAACGGTCGCTTTCGAACACGATCTGGCGTCCATCGGGCGAGAAGCTGCCGCCGATGTCGATTCCCGGGGTGTCGGTCAGCTTGACCGCCGTGCCGCCGCTCGCGGGCATCTTCCAGATGTCGGTATTGCCGCCCACTGCCATCGAATAGAGCACCCACTTGCCGTCGGGCGACCAGCGCGGCGCGAACAACGGGTTCTTTGCGCTCAGCAGCAGCCGCTGATTGTCGGCGGCAAGGTCGTAGATATAGATCCGCGGCTGCCCGTTGAAGTAGCTCAGATAGAGGATCGATTTGTAGTCGGGCGAATAGCGCGGGGTCAGCGCGGTGGTCTGTCCGGTGGTCAGGTAGCGGTGGTTGGCGCCGTCCGAATCCATCACCGCGAGCCGCTTCATCCGGTGCGCCTTGGACCCGGTTTCGGCGATGTAGGCGATCCGGCTGTCGAAGAAGGGGCTCTCGCCCGACAGCCGCGAATAGACCATGTCCGCGCACTTGTGTGCGGCGCGGCGCCATTCGCCCGGGCCGACGCTCCACCCGCCTTTGACCAGCTCCTGCTTGAGCGCGACATCATAAAGGTAGCAGCCGACGGTCAGGTTGCCGTCGCCGCCCGCGCGGACATAGCCCTGGACGAGCATCTCGGTGCTGCGCGCGCTCCAGGTTCCGAAGTCGGGGGCGCGGACCTGGCCGAGATCGGGGCGTGGCAGCCCGTCGGGTCCGGTCGGTTTGAACAGCCCATTGTCCTTGAGATCGGCGGTGATCACCCGCGCCAATGCGCCGCCGAGCGCGCCGGTCGAGCCCGCGCTGGTTTGCGTCGGGACATCGGCATCGGTCGCGAACGTGGGAATCGCGATGCCGAGATCCTGCCAGGCGTTCTCGTCCGAGACCGAACCCGAGAGCCCGCTATCGGGCGGCGGGGTTTCCTGCGCGAGCGCGGGTGCGGCGAGGAGGAGAAGGGCGAAAACCAGTATTTTCATTGCGACAACCTTCTGTCGAAGCGGAACGAGGCGACATGTTGCCACGCCGCGTAAAACTCGTGCGGCAAATCGAATGGGGCGGCCAGCCGGACCGCGCGGACAGCCTGTTCGGCGTGGCGCGAGGCCTGCGCGCGATTGGCGGGGGTAATTCCTTCCTGGCGAACCACGCGCGGCGCGCCGGCGAGTGAGCCGTCGGGGTTCATGTCCCACGCCAGCACCGACACCAACAGCTCCGCATCAGCGCCTTGCGGTGCGGTCCAGCGCGGCTTTAGCTGGCGCGAAATCGCCCCGGAAAGCGAGCTGCGCACCGCCGGGCCGATTGCTGCGGCGGGCGGAGTCTTGGCCGTGCCTAGCTGGGGCGTGTTGAAGCCCTTGAGAAAATCGCTGCCGATGCGGCTGCCACGCGGGGGCGGCGCGGCGGGCTTGGCCGCTTGCGGCGCGGGACGCTGGACCGAAGGTGCCACCGCGAGTTGGGGTGGGAGCGGCGCAAGCCGCTGAGGCAGCGCGTCGGGCTCGAACGCTCCCAGCTCGGGTGCGGTCTGGGGCGCGGGCGCGGCGGTCGCGGGCTCGGGCGCGGTCGAGGTCAGCGCGGCGTCGTCGGTCAGCGTGACTTCGGTGCGCTCGGGCGGCGGCAATGGTACGGGGTTGCGCATGCCGAACACCAGCGACGCCAC
>JBBRER010000004.1:0-60892 GCA_038202745.1 Sphingomonadales bacterium | reverse complement strand
TGGACACCATCGCCGTCGCAGCCCGCGACGAGTGCGGTCAGCTTGCCCGCCTTGTCGCGGGTGGCGGAAACGATCGGGTGGACGAGGCGATCGATCTCAAGCCCTTCGGCGGCGACCGCTGCAGCGATCGAATCGACCAGGAACGGCATGTCGTCGTTGATCACCGCGATCCGCATGAAGCGGTTTGCCGCGCTGCCCGAAACCGATTCGATCGCGATCACCGCCTGATCGGGTTCGCGGTGGAGCGCGGCGGTCTTGATGAACGAGGCGGCGGCGGCGAGCCCGGAGCGCGTGAAAGGGATATCGCCGGGTAGCAGCGCTTCGGCCAGCGCGCTTGCCACCGCCGCGCCCATCGCCCCGCCCGCTCCTAGGCTCTTCGCAGGTTTGGCAACGCGCGTAGCGCCAGCGCGGGCGGGCTTGGTAGGCATCGGGGCGCTCCTAGGAGGAAGCGTTTACAGGGGCAACCGCCTTGGCCGTTGTCGCGCACGTTCAGGCCAGTGCGGCCATCGTCAGCGCGAGCGAGCGGCGGCGGGCGGCGGGATCGTAAGTTGCGCCCGCGACGATCAGTTCGTCGGCTTGCGTGCGCTCGACAAACGCGCCGATCGCCGAGGCCACGGTCGCCGGACTGCCCACCGCGCTCGCTTGACGGACGTGTTCGAGCATCGCGATCGCGGGCGGCGGGAGCGTCGCGCGGTAGCCTGGCACGGGCGGCTTGAGCTTGCCCGGGGCGCCGCTACGCAGCGCGACGAAGCTCTGGTCCATCGAGCTGGCGAGCAGCGCCGCCTCCTTGTCGCTATCGGCGCAGATCGCGGTCATCGCGGCCATCGCATGCGGCCGCTCGAGCGCGGCCGAGGGGCGGAACTGCTGGCGGTAGAGCCTGAGCGCGGCGTCGAGATGATCGGGCGCGAAGTGCGAGGCGAACGCGTAGGGCAGCCCGAGCGCCGCGGCGAGCTGCGCGCCGTAAAGGCTCGAGCCAAGAATCCACATCTCCACCGCCGCGCCGCGTCCCGGCGTCGGCGCCATGCCGAGATCGGGATCGCCGGTGAAATGCGCGCGCAGCTCGATCACGTCGTTAGGAAACGCCTCGGCAGCGCGGCCCAAGTCCTTGCGCAGCGCCTGCGCGATCCGCCCGTCGGCGCCCGGCGCGCGCCCCAGTCCGAGGTCGATGCGCCCGGGAAACAACGCGTCGAGCGTACCGAACTGCTCGGCGATTACCCAGGGGTTGTGATTTGGCAGCATGATCCCGCCCGAGCCGATCCTAATGGTCGAGGTGGCGTGGCCGATGTGGGCGAGCGCAACGCTGGTGGCGCCCCCGGCGATCCCGTCCATCGCGTGATGCTCGGCGACCCAGAAGCGCTTGTAGCCTGCGTCCTCGGCGGCTTGGGCAAGCAACGCGGCCTCGGCAAATGCCTCGCCCAGTGTGCCGCCTTCGCGTATCGGGATCAGATCGAGGACGGAAAGCGGGATCATTGTCCCCTAAGTGGGGACGCCGGACCCAACTGGTCAAGATAGGCCTTGGCGGTCTTCGCCTCAGGGCTGTCGGGGGCGAGCGCGACGACCGATTGCCACGATTTGCGCGCCGCCGCCTCGCGCCCGGCGAGCACCGCGATGATCCCCGCCTCGAGCCCCACGGCCGGATCGGCAGGGGTGAGCGACGCGGCGCGCTCGATCCACTGTTGCGCTTGCCCCAGCTGGCCCTGACGCCGGGCGAGTGTGGCCGAAAGCAGCCAGCCGGTGGCATTGTCCGCGCTGGCGGTGCGGGCTTCGCTCAGCGCCGTCACGGCCTCGCTCTCGCGGTGGAGCGCGATCAGCGCGCGCGAACGGTCGATCGCGATATCGCCCGCGAGCTGGGGGTCGGCAGCGCTCCGGGCGTCCGCATAAGCGCCCGCAAAGGCCGCGTCGGCGCGGACGGCATCGCCAGCGGCCAGCGCAGCGTTGCCCGCCATCGCGCCATATCGCGCCCGCGCCTGCGACAGCCGTGCGAAATCGCGCGCCGCGCCAAAGGCCTGCTCGGCCGCCGACCAATTGCCTTGCGCCCCCAGCGCGACGCCGCGGCAATGCGCGGGATCGGCCGCGGGTGCGCCTTTGACGGTTTGCGCCCAGCCATCGGCGAGCGTCAGCGCCGCCGCTGGATCGCTGGCGGCCAGCGCGAGGCAGTCCTGCAGCCGCGACGATGTCACGCGGACTGGCGGTGCGATCGGCTGAGCGGGCGCGGGCCTGCTCTTGCGCGGGATCGGCAGCGGCGCGGTCTGGATTTGCGGTGTCATCGTCGGCGCGGCTTGGGCGAGTAGCAGCAGGGCAGGAAGGATCATGGGCGAAAATTCCGGTCAGGTGGGCAGCGCCGCGATCGTCGAGCAAAGCAGCGCGATATCGCTTTCGCGCGACAAGCGGTGGTCGCCGTCCTTGATCAACACCGCCTGCACATCTTCTGAACGGAGCGCCGCGGCAAGCCGCAGCGAAGTGTCCCACGGCACGTCGCGATCGGCCTGGCCGTGGAGCAGCCGGACGGGGCAATCGAGCGCGATTTCCGCGCCGAACAGGCGCTGCGCTTGGCCGTCGCGCCAGAATGCCGGGTGCGTCGGGGTCGGCTCGGCGCCATAGGGGTTTTTCTTGAGAACGGTATGTCCGTCCTCGAGAAGCTGGCGCTGCGCCGGGGAATAGCCCCATTCGGTGAAATCGGGCGCGGCGGCGATCCCGACCAGCGCAGCCACGCGCGCAGGAATTGCAAGCGCGACGAGCAGCGAGAGCCACCCGCCCATCGAGCTGCCGATCACCACCACCGATCCCGTGCACCGCGCCTCGATCAGCGCGATCGCTTCCTCGCGCCACCGGGTTAGCGTCCCCTCGGCGAAAGCGCCGGTGCTTTGTCCGCAGCCCGAGTAGTCGAACAGCAAACAAGCGCGACCCGCGCCGCGCGCCCATTCGAACACCGCGCTCGCCTTGCCGCCCGCCATGTCGGACATGTAGCCGGGCAGGAACACGAGCGCCGGCTCTGCGCCCTCCAAATGCCGGAAAGCGATCCGCCCCCCATCGGGCATTTCGTGGAAGCGAACCCCGTCCATCGCGCGCCGCTCTGCCTGTGCGCTCGGCTGCGAGCAAGTCATTGCCCTGTCGCATGTCGCCGCTAGGGTAGACGGCAGCCAGGAGAGCCCCGCCGATGCCCGATTTGCCGCCGCCGCCAGCCAATCCATTTGCGACCGATCGCCGCACGCTGCTCAAAGGCGGCTTGGTAGGCGGCCTCGCGGGTGCCGCGGCACCGCTGCGCGCGGCGACGAGCGGCGGGTTCACCCACGGCGTTGCCAGCGGCGAGCCCGGTCCCACTCGCATGCTGCTATGGACGCGCTATGCTGCCGGCTCCGACACCCGGCTGCACTGGGAAGTCGCGCGCGATGAGGCTTTCGCGCATGTCGTCGCGGGCGGCAGCGTGACCGCTTCGCCCGCGCGCGACGGCTGCGCGAAAGCTTGGGCCACCGGGCTGCGGCCGGGCCAGACATACTACTATCGCTTTATCGCGCCCGGCGGCGCGAAGTCACCGGTCGGCCGCACCAAGACGCTTCCGCAAGGCGGCGTGGCATCGTTCAAGATCGCGGTGTTCTCGTGCACCAACATCGGCTTCGGCTGGTTCAACGCTTATGCCCACGCCGCCGAGCAGGGTGATTTCGATCTCGTCTGCCACCTCGGCGATTATTACTACGAATATCGCCGCGGCGAGTACCCGAGCGCGAAGGCCACGCTCGAGGGGCGCGTCGTCCCGCTCGACGAAGCGATCACCCTCGCCGGATACCGTGAACGCTTCGCCACGTATCGCGCCGATCCCGATTTGCAGCGGCTTCACCAGCTCTACCCGTGGATCGTGATGTGGGACGATCACGAGGTCGCGAACGATACGTGGAAGAACGGCGCCGAGAATCACCAGCCCAGCGAAGGCAGCTTCGCGGTGCGCAAGTCGGCCTCGGAGCGCGTCTACCGCGAATGGATGCCGGTCGCCGACGAATACTACGGCGCGTACGAAATCGGAGACCTCGCCACGCTGTTCAAGCTCGAATCGCGCCACCTCGCGCGCGACAAGCAACTCGATCTGGTCGGCGCGTGCAAAGCCGCCGCGCCGGGGAAGCTCGATGCGGCGCTGGCGGCGTTTCGCGACGGCGCGTGGCGCGATCCGCACCGCACTTTGCTCGGCGCGAAGCAGGAAGCGTGGCTGGCAAGCGCGCTCAAGGCTTCGGTGCGCGCGCGCAAGCCGTGGCAAGTGCTCGCACAGGAAGTCGTGGTGGGTGAGCTTCTGCTGGCCGACGCCGCGATTGAAGGGATGCCCGCGCAATCCGGCTATCGCGATCTGCTGCAATGCTCGGTCGCCGCGGCGCACGACGGGGTGCCGCTCAACATGGATGCATGGGACGGCTACCCGGCGGCGCGCGACCGGCTCTACCAGGCCGCGCTCGCCGCCGACGCCAACATCGTCGCGCTGTCGGGCGACAGCCACAACGCCTGGGCGTTCGACTTGGACCGCAAAGGCGCGCGCGTCGGGGTCGAAATGGGCGGGCACAGCGTCACCTCGCCCGGCGCCGAGGGCTCGCTGCCGTGGGTCAAGCCCGATGTGCTCGCCCGCGCCAGCGTCGCGCGCAACCCGCAGCTCAAATGGTGCGACACCGCGCGGCGCGGCTACATGGCGGTCGAGCTCACGCCGCAAGCGGCAACCTGCGAATGGCGCTTCATGGGCGTCAGGCAGAAGGGAACGAGCCTTACGGGCACGCAGCGGATGACCGTGCTGGCGGGGCAGAGGAAATACGCCAGCGGTTGAGGCCGGGGCATTGCCCAGCTAAGGGCCGCGGCATGTCTCAGATGTTCAAGATTTCGCTTCCCGACGGTTCGGTGCGTGAGGTTCCGGCCGGATCGACTCCGGCCGATCTCGCCGCAGCGATCGGGCCGGGGCTGGCCAAAGCCGCGCTGGCGGCGCGGGTCGATGGCGAACTGCGCGATCTGACGCGGCCGTTCGACGGCGACGCGGCGTTGGCGCTGGTCACCGCGCGCGACGAGGCCGATGCGCTCGAACTCGCGCGCCACGATTTCGCGCATGTCCTCGCCGAAGCAGTGCAGCTCTTGTTTCCGGGGACGCAGATCACTTTCGGCCCGGCGACCGAGGATGGCTTCTACTACGATTTCGCGCCGAAAGAGCGCCCGTTCACCGACGAGGACTTGCCCGCGATCGAGGCCGAGATGCGCGCGATCATCGCGCGCGACGAGCCGCTGGTGCGCGAGGTATGGAGCCGCGCCGACCTGATCGCGCGGTGGCGCGCGCAGGGCGAGAGCTTCAAGGCCGAGTGGGCGGCGGAATTGCCTGAAGGCGAGGAACTGACGGTCTATCGCGCGGGCCCGGGCGAGGACGCCTGGCTCGACATGTGCCGCGGGCCGCACTTGCCTTCGACGGGCAAGCTCGATCCGGCGGCGTTCAAGCTGACGCGCGTCTCGGGCGCGTATTGGCGCGGCGATCAGGCGAACGCGATGCTCAGCCGGATCTACGGGATCGGCTGGCTGAGCAAGAAGCAGCTCGACGCGCATCTCGTCCGGCTCGAGCAGGCGGCGCTGCGCGATCACCGCAAGATCGGCCAGGAAATGGACTTGTTCCACCTCCAGGCCGAGGCGCACGGCAGCGTGTTTTGGCACCCCAAGGGGTTCCTGCTGTGGCGCCAGCTCGAAGCCTACATGCGCCGCCGGCTCGACGCGGCGGGTTATGCCGAGGTCAAGACGCCGCAGCTGATGGACGCGCGCCAGTGGGAGAAATCCGGGCACTGGGGCAAGTACCGCGAAAACATGTTCGTCGTCCCCGACGAGATACCGAATGCCGAAGAAGACGGCCCGGTGCTCAGCGGCAGCGGCGATCTGATGGCGCTCAAGCCGATGAACTGCCCCGCGCACGTCCTGATCTTCAAGCAGGGCATCACCAGCTATCGCGACCTTCCGATCCGCATGGCCGAATTCGGCTGCTGCCACCGCAACGAGCCGCACGGTGCGCTCCACGGGATCATGCGGGTGCGCCAGTTCACCCAGGACGACGCGCATATTTTCGTGCGCGAGGACCAGCTGATCGAGGAAGTGAAGGCGTTCTGCGATCTGCTCGACAGCGTTTACCGCGATCTTGGGTTCGACAGTTACGCGATCAAGCTCGCGCTGCGCCCGGACAAGCGTTTCGGCAGCGACGAGATGTGGGACTGGTCCGAACAGAGTTTGCGCGACGCGGTCGCCGCCGCGGGACGCAGCACCGTCGAGTACGGCTGGGAGGAACTGCCCGGCGAAGGCGCGTTCTATGCGCCGAAGCTCGAGTTTCACCTGACCGACGCTATCGGCCGGACGTGGCAGGTCGGCACGATCCAGACCGACACCGTGCTGCCCGAACGGCTCGACGCGAGCTACATCGGCGAGGACGGCGAGAAGCACCGCCCGGTCATGCTCCACCGCGCGATCCTCGGCACGTTCGAGCGTTTCATCGGAATCCTGATCGAGCATCACGCCGGGCGCTTCCCGCTGTGGCTGTCGCCGGTCCAGACGGTGGTGGCGACGATCGTTTCGGATGCGGACGATTACGCGCGCGAGGTCGAGGCGCGGCTCAAGGCCGCGGGCTTGCGCGTGGAAAGCGATCTGAGGAACGAGAAGATCAACTACAAAGTGCGCGAGCACAGCCTCGCCAAAGTCCCGCATCTGCTGGTCGTGGGCAAGCGCGAGGCCGAAGAGGGAACCGTCGCGGTGCGCACGCTCGGCGCCGAGCACCAGCGCGTGATGCCGCTCGCCGAGGCAATCGCGATGCTGACCGCCGAAGCGGTGCCGCCGGACTTGCGCGGCTAGCTAGCCGAGCGCCGGAAGCGCGCGGCCCGCGGCGATCAAAGCCAGCGCGCAGCCGTAGATCAGCGCCATTCGTGCGCTTTCGACCGCGAGCGCGGAGCGAAGAATTGCAACGGCGGGAATAGCGCTGGACATCGCGCGAAGATGCCCGCGCGCGGTTAGCGAACGGTTAAAGCGCGGGCATCTGTTGGCTGGCGCAGTGGAAGCCGCCGCCGCCCGCGAGCACCGCGTCGGCGGGCAGGCCGATGGTGGCGCGATCCGGGAACAGTTCGGCGATCGCGGCGACGCCGTCGGCATCGTGTAGCGTGCCGAACGTCGGGACGACGACGAGATTGGTGGTCATCGCGAAGTTCATGTAGCTCGCGGGCTCGATCCGGTCGCCGCTGGTGACCAGACCGGGCGAGGGGACTTCGCGCACGGCCACTCCAAACGCCTCGACGCGCGCTTGGGCGTCGGCGTAGATGGCGGCGTTGGGATCGCCGGGGCCGGTCGCGCGCGGCAGCGCCAGTACGCCGGGCGCGACGAACCGCGCGAGGTTATCGACGTGCCCGTCGGTGTGGTCGCCCACCAGCCCGTCGCCCAGCCACAGCACTCGCTCGTACCCGAGATCGCCCACCAGCCGCGCTTCGATTGCCGCGCGGTCTAGCGCCGGGTTGCGATTTGAGTTGAGCAGGCATTGCTCGGTGGTGACGACCAGCCCGGTCCCGTCGCCGTCGAGCGCCCCGCCTTCGAGCACCCAATCGTGCGCCTCAACCGGCAGCCCCACGCCCGCCGCGAGCTCAGCGCCGATTTCGGCATCGCCGTCCATCACATACTTGCCGCCCCAGCCATTGAACGCGAAGCGCTTGGCGACGCGCGCGCCGTCGCGCACGACCACCAGTGGCCCGGTGTCGCGCAGCCACACGTCGCCGTAGCGCCGCTCCTCGATCCGCACCGCGGCCGAGCACAGCGCTTCGGCCCGCGCGCGATTGGCGGCGTCGCGCACGATCAGCCGGACTTCCTGCCCGCTTTCGGCGATGGCGTTCGCAAATCCCGCGATCTGCTCCTGCGCGCGGGCGAGGAACCCCGGCCACTCGTCGGCGTCGTGCGGGAAGCCGATCCACAGCCACTCCTGCGGATGCCATTCGGGCGGCATCCGCAGTGCGTCGGCGCTCATCGCCTCAGCAGCCCCCTGGTGCCTTGCAGCTTTTGTCGCGGATCGCGCGGAATTCGTCGCCCGGATGCCAGTTGGGCCAGGCCGTGCCCATCGCCAGCATCCGCCCGAGCCGGTAGTAGATTTCCGCGTCCTGGAGCGGCCCCGTCCAGTCCCACGTTTCCGAAAACTCGTCGCTCGGCTGGTGGTAGTTGTTCTTCGTATAGAACTCCCCCACCGCCTCGCCCGCCGTCTTGCCGCCGCGCAACCAGTCGCTGCCGCGCCCGACCGAGAACATCGGCACTCCGCGCTTGGCCATGCTGAAATGGTCCGAACGATAGTAGCCGCCGCGCTCGGAGTGGCTCTCGGCGGTCTCGATCAGCCCCATCTGGCGTTCGACCGTGCGCAGCGTCGTGGTCAGGTCAGACTTGTCGCCGCCCGTGACCGAAAGGTCGCGCGACGGGCTACCCGGCGCAAGTCCGTCCATGTTGACCCCGCCGACCGTGCGGGCGAGCGGATAGACCGGGTTGGCGGCATAAAATTCGGAGCCGAGCAGCCCCGATTCCTCGAGCGTCACCGACATGAACACCTGGCTGCGGTCGGCCGCGCCCGCGCGCTTGTTGGCCTCGGCCAGCGCGACCAGCGCGGCGACCCCGCTCGCGTTGTCGACCGCGCCGTTGCAGATGTCGTCGCCGGTCTTGTCCGGGCTGCAGCGCCCGAGGTGATCCCAGTGCGCGGTGTAGAGCACGTATTCGTCCGCGCGCTTCCTGCCCGGCTGGATGCCGATGACATTGTGCGACACGCCCTTCTTGATCGAATTGTCGAAGTCCATCGTCGCGCTCAGGCCCAACGGAACCGCGTGGAACCCGGGCCGCTTGGCCGCGGCCATCATCGCCGTCAGATTTTTGCCCGCGGCGTTGAAGATCGCTTCGGCGACAGGCTTCTGGATCCAGCCGTTGGCCTCGGTCTGATCCATCGCGCCGTCCGCGCGCTGGACGTACATCTGCGGGCCGGTCCAGCTCGAATTGATCACGTTCCAGCCATAGGCGGCGGGGAAAGTGTCGTGGACGATCAGCGCGGCTTTGGCGCCCTGGCGCGCGGCTTCCTCGAACTTGTAGGTCCAGCGTCCGTAGTAGGTCATTCGCCGCCCGCGGAACGGGCCGTTTTCGTTGTTCATCTCGTAATCGGGATCGTTGACCAGGATGACCGCGACTTTCCCCTTCATGTCGGTGCCGGCATAATCGTTCCAGCCGAGCTCGGGGGCGTTGATCCCGTAGCCGACGAAGACCAGCTCGCTGGCGTTGATTTCGGTGCGCGGCGCGACGCGGTAGGAATTGGCGACGAAGTCGGTCGCGTACGCGAACTTCAGCGGCTGTCCGCCGCCGTTGATCGTCAGCCCGTCCGAATTCCGCGTGCCGATTTCGACCGTGGGGACATCCTGCAGCCATTTGCCCCTGTTGCCCGGTTTGAGCCCGGCGGCCTTGAACCGCTGGATGATGTAGTCGGTCGTCAGAGCCTCGGCGCGCGTGCCGGGGCCGCGGCCTTCGAACGCGTCGGATGACAGCGTGCGGGTCACGTCCTTGAGCGTCTGGATCGAGATTTGCGGCGCGGCGACGCGCGGAATCGCGGGCGCTCGGGAAGCGGCGAAAGCAGCGCCCGAAGCGCCCAGCGCGAGCGCGGCGAGCGGAATGACGAACCGGGAAGCGTGGTGAGGCAAGGGTGCGATCCTTTTTTGCGAGTGTCCGCTTTGACGAGAGGCTGTCTCCAAGGTGGCAGAGCGGCCTGCCCGGGGCAAGGCGCGCGGCTTGTCTCGGGCGGCGGGGACGGGCAGGGCTGGAGCATGGTCGACTGGGACGGAGCGATTGCGCGGGCGCGGGCCTTTTCGCCCTTTCTCGGCGCTGCGCTCGACCGGCTACCCGCGCTCGCCGACCTGCTCGCGCGGGACGAAGCCGAGGCGGGGCTGGCCTTCGCGCGCGAGGCCGGCTTGGGCGCGTCCGATATCGGCACCGCGCTGCGCCGCGAGCGGCTGGCGCTGGCGCTGGCGCTCGGGATCGGCGATCTTGCCGGGGCGTTTTCGCTCGAACGGGTGATGCACGAACTGTCCGCGTTCGCCGACCGCGCGCTCGATGCCGCGATCGTCGAGGCGTTGACCGCCCGCGTCCCCGATGCCCAGCCCGGCGGGATGATCGCGCTGGCGCTGGGCAAGCACGGCGCGCAGGAACTCAACTACAGCTCGGACATCGATCCGATCCTGCTTTACGATCCCGACCTGCTCCCGCGGCGCGCACGCGACGAGCCCGGTGAGGCTGCGAGCCGCGCCGCGCGCCGGGTGGTCGAGACGCTCGGGCGGGTGGATGCCGAGGGTTATGTCTTCCGCGTCGACTTGCGGCTGCGCCCGGCGTCCGAAGTCTCCCCGCTGGCGATCCCGGTGGAGGCAGCGCTGACGCACTACGAAAGCTCGGCGCTGACGTGGGAGCGCGCGGCGTTCATTCGGGCACGCGCGGCGGCCGGAGACATTGCCGCGGGCGAGGTGTTCCTCACCGCGATCCGCCCGTTCGTGTGGCGGCGCAGCCTCGATTTCGGGGCGATCGCCGAGATCGGGCGGCTGACCGCGAGGATTCGCGCCAACCAGTCGGGGCCGCCGCGTGCGGCACCCGGGTTCGATCTCAAGCGCGGGCGCGGCGGCATCCGCGAGATCGAATTCTACGCGCAGACGCACCAGCTGATCCACGGCGGGCGCAATCCCGCGCTGCGGCAAAGGGGAACGCGCGCGGCGCTCGACGCGCTGGCCGAGGCCGGGCTGATCGATGCCGAGGACGCCGGGGTGCTCGGTGAAAGCTACGACCGGCTGCGTGTGCTCGAACACCGGCTGCAGATGGTTGGCGATCAGCAGACCCATTCTCTGCCGCGCGATGCCGCTGCGCTCGACGCGGTGGCGCGGCTCGCCAAAATGCACGATGGCGCGGCGCTGATCTCCGAGGTCGCCGCGCTGACCGAGGCGGTCGGGAGCCGCTACGATGCGTTGATCGCGTCGCATGGCGAGTCTGCCAGCCGGACGGTCGCGGCTGGTCCGGTTGCGGGCGAAGCGCTGGCGGGGGAGCTACGCGCTCTGGGTTTCGCCGATCCTGCCGCGCTCGCCATGCGGATCGAAGGCTGGCGGTCGGGCAAGCTGCGCGCGTTACGCAGCGAGGCGGGTCGGGCGGCGTTCGATGCGATCCGCGCGCCGTTGCTCGCCGCGTTCGCCGCCGCACCCGATCCGACACGCGCACTGCTGCGCTGGGAACAACTGCTCGCGGGTCTCCCCGGAGCGGTCAACTTGTTCAACCTGCTTGAAGCGCGTCCCGCGTTGCTCGGCCTGCTCGCGCGTATCCTCGGGCTGGCGCCGACGCTCGCCGACGAACTCGCGCGGCGCGGCGATTTGCTCGATCCGCTGGTCGACGCGAGCGCGTTCGACCTGCCGGGGAGCGTCAAGGAACTCGCCTTGCAGTTTGCCACCGGCGAGCGCGATGATGATTACGAACGGCGGCTCGACCGCGTCCGCCGCGAGGTCGGCGAGCTGCGCTTCGCGCTCGGAGTTCAGATGGTCGAAGGCACGCGCGATCCGCTTGCAGTCGCGGCAGCCCTGGCGCGCGTCGCCGAAGCCGCGCTGGGCGTGCTCGCCGACGCCGCCCAAGCCGAGTTTGCGCGCGCACACGGAACGATAGCGGGGAGCGAGCTGGTCGTGCTTGGGCTCGGTCGGCTTGGCGGAGCGGCTCTGACCCATGCCTCCGATCTCGATCTGATCTACCTCCATACCGGTCAGCGCGGTGGCGAATCGGACGGGGTCAAGCCGCTCGGCAGCACGCACTACTTCAATCGCCTGGCGCAGCGGGTGACCGCGGCGCTCAGCGTGCCGACGGCGGAAGGCGCGCTGTACGAGGTCGATACGCGGCTGCGCCCGTCGGGCGCGCAAGGCCCGCTGGTGGTCAGCATCGATTCGTTCGCGCGCTACCAGCGCGAGCAGGCGTGGACGTGGGAGCATATGGCGCTGACCCGCGCGCGGGCGATTTATGGTCCCACAGACGGGTGCACAGCGGTGCAGGGCACGATCAACGCGGTGCTGAACGCCCCGCGCGACCCGAACAAGCTACGCGCCGACGTGCTCGCGATGCGCGCCGAAATGGCGCGGCACAAACCGCCGCGCGGGAGCCTCGACGTCAAGCTCGCGCGCGGCGGGCTGATCGACATCGAATTCCTCGTCCACTTTCTCCAACTGCGCGACCGGATCGGGCTCACTCCCGATCTCGGCGCGGCGATCGAGGCGCTGACCGGCGCCGGACTGGTCGCACCCGAACTGGGCGAGGCGCAGGCGGTGCAGACGCGCTTCCTCGTGGCGGCGCGGCTGCTTGCGCCCGACGCCGCGCTCCCGCCCGAGGCAGCGCGCGAGGTGCTTGCCAGCGCTTGCGGGCCTGGCGATTGGGACGCGCTGGTCGCGGTGTTGGCCGAATCGCGCGCCGCGGTCGCGGTGTGCTGGGAGCAAGCGTTCGGCGAACCGTTGGAGGACATGCGATGAACGACAAGCCCGGCGTCGGCGACGCCTTTCCCGATATCGCGCTCGAGACCCCCGAGGGCGGGACGACCCGTGCGAGCGACTTTGCCGGGCGCAAGCTCGTGGTGTTCTTCTATCCGAAGGACGACACGCCCGGCTGCACGGTCGAGAACCAGGATTTCTCTGCACTCGCGGCGGACTTCGCCAAAGCAGGCGTCGCGCTGCTCGGCGTCAGCAAGGATCCGCCCGCGCGGCATGCCAAGTTCATCGCCAAGCACGGGCTCACCGCTCCGCTGGCTAGCGACGCCGCCGAACACGGCCTCTCCGACGCACTCGGCATCTGGACCGAGAAGCAGAATTACGGGCGCAGCTACATGGGCATGGTGCGCACCACCTACTTGGTCGACGCCGCAGGCAGGATCGCGCGGGTATGGGACAGGGTGAAGGTCAAGAACCACGCCGCCGACGTTCTCGCGGCCACCCACGCGACGTGAAACAGGGCGGCCAAACCCGCCGAAATCCTTTACATGAAGTTAAATTCGCGAGGATTCGTAACGCGCTACACCGCAGTCTCAATCGGCTCGCCGCGTCACGCAGCCGGTTCGTCCCGGAGTTGCCGCCTCGGGGTTGCGAGGCTCGCCTAGCTCAGGTTAACCCCTAACTCACGAGACGGGCGGGGGGTTCCGACCATCTCCAAATAAATCTCCTCGGACGCTTTTTGCGTCCGGCGAAACGGAGGTTCGAACGGTGCGCCAACTGCGGCGGACCGCCAAAGGACAAGGTCGTAACTTAGTGGTCGCTCACTCGATTTTCGCATCTGCCCGCACGTTTGCCGCGGCTCTCGCCGCCATCGTCGGTCTTACCGCGGCTCACCCCGCGCTGGCCGCCAGCGCCAATGCCGACATCGCCTCCACGCTGCGCGCCGCCGAAGCCGGCAAGCCCGCGACGATGGGCAACGGCGACGAGGAATTCCGCCGGCTGTTCGCCAGCTGGTCGACCCCCGGGGTCGCGGGCACGTTTTCTTCCTCGCCGATTTCCGGTTCGATTCACACCGCCATTCCTTCACGCATCCCGGTCGACGGGGTCGCACTGACGAGCAGCTTCGGGATGCGCTGGCACCCGGTGCTCGGCGGTCGCCACATGCACAAGGGCGTCGATCTCGCCAGCCCGATCGGCACCCCGGTTCACGCTTCGGCCGACGGCATCGTCGAGCGCGCCGACTGGTTCTCGAGCTACGGGCTGTACGTCGCGCTCGAGCACGGCGGGAACATCGAAACGCGTTACGGCCACATGAGCCGCCTCGCGGTCGCCGCCGGCCAGCAGGTCCACAAGGGCGACGTAATCGGCTACGTCGGCACCACCGGCCGCTCGACCGGCCCGCACCTCCATTACGAAGTTCGCGTCAACGGCGAAGCGGTCAATCCGATTCCCTACATGCAGGGCGCCAGCCAGATCGCGGCAGCCTCGCAGATCACGCTCGCCCGCCACTAAAGTTTCAAGAGTCGGGACCGGTCGCAGACCCGGCCCGGCATTCGGCTTCGGGAGAAGATGCCGACAAAGAGGCGGCGGGGGCAGCTCCGCCGCCTTTTTCTTTTGCACCGCTTAATCGAGCGGTTAAACTCCCCGAAAGTCGGGAGAGACGAACACCATGCACCCCTCGGTCCACGCGCGGACGAACCCCGATAAGCCCGCCGTGGTCATGGCCGCGAGCGGCGAGACGATCACTTACCGCGAACTCGATGCGCGTTCGAACCGGGTCGCGCAATTGCTGCGAAGCCGCGGCGTCGGGATCGGCGACGCGGTCGCGCTGTGCCTTGAGAACCACCCGTGGTTCCATGCGCTGGCGTGGGGCTGTCAGCGGGCCGGGGTCCACTACGTTGCGATCTCAAGCCGGCTGACTGCGCCCGAGATCGCCTATATTCTGCGCGACAGCGGGGCTCAGTTGCTGATTGGTTCGGCTTATCTCGCGCCTGTGCTAGACGCAGTCGCTGCGGAAATGTCAGCCGTACCGCAATTGCGCTTCGACGATCCCGGGCCGCTCAGTGCCGAAGACGCGCTCGCCGCCCAGCCCGCGACGCCGATTGCCGACGAGCGCGCGGGCGCGGACATGCTTTATTCGTCGGGGACCACGGGCAAACCGAAGGGGGTCAAGTTCCCGCTTCCCGTCGAGCCCGCGATCGACGCGACCAACGTGCTCGTTCAGCTGGCGATGGCGGCGTACGGCTTGTCGGCGGAGACGATCTACCTCTCGCCTGCGCCGTTCTACCACGCCGCGCCGCTGCGCTGGTCGATGTCGATCCACCGGATGGGCGGGACGGTCGTGGTGATGGAAAAGTTCGATCCCGAAGCCGCGCTCGCCGCGATCGAGACCTACCATGTCACCGCCGGGCAGTTCGTGCCCACGCATTTCGTGCGGATGCTCAAGTTGCCCGAAGCGGTGCGTGCGAAATACGATGTCTCCGCGGTCCACTGCGCGATCCACGCGGCGGCGCCGTGCCCGGTCCCGATCAAGCGCGCGATGATCGAGTGGTGGGGGCCGGTGCTCTACGAATACTACGCCGGGACCGAAGGCAACGGATCGACCTTCATCACCAGCGCCGAGTGGCTGACCAAGCCGGGCTCGGTCGGGCGCGCGCTGAGCGGGACGGTCCACGTCTGCGATGAAGCCGGCGACGAGGTCCCGCGCGGCGGCGAAGGCCAGATATTCTTCGAGCCCGCCGACCCGACGCTGAAGCCGTTCGAATACCACAACGATCCCGTCAAAACCGCCGAATCGCGCAACAAGCACGGCTGGACCAGCCTCGGCGACGTCGGTTACCAGGACGAGGACGGCTACTTGTTCCTGACCGACCGCAAGAGCTTCATGATCATCTCGGGCGGGGTCAACATCTACCCGCAGGAGATCGAAAACCTGCTCATAACGCATCCCAAAGTGGCCGACGCGGCGGTGATCGGCGCGCCCGATCCGGACATGGGCGAGCAGGTGGTGGCGGTGGTTCAGCCGCTCGATATGGCCGACGCGACGCCGGAGTTTGCCGCCGAACTGGCGGATTTTCTCGCCCCGCAGCTTTCGCGGCTCAAGCTGCCCAGGCGAATCGATTTTCGCGCCGAACTGCCGCGCGAACAAACCGGCAAGCTCTACAAGCGGCTGCTCCGTGATGAATACAAAGCGGCTTACAACGCCGCGCAGACGGAAGGCTGAGCCCGTGGCAACGGTCTCTGCCCCCGTCGCCAGCGCGGAAATCGCGTATGCGGTGATCGATCCCAAATCGTATCAAGCGTGGGACACCGCGCTCAACCTGTTCGACGAACTGCGCGCCCAGACACCCGTGATCCGCATCGAATCGCCCGAAGGCGACCACGATCCGTTCTGGCTCGTGACGGGCTACGACGACGTCATGCGGATATCGAAAGACAACGCGGGCTTTCTCAACGCCCCGCGTCCGACCGTTTTCACCAATCGCGCGGGCGAGGCGTTGGCACGCCAGATCACCGGCGATCAAGGGCATGAGAGCCCCAACCTGGTCAGCTCGCTAGTGGTGATCGACGCGCCTCAGCACATGAAGCTGCGGCGGCTCACGCAAGACTGGTTCATGCCCAAGAACCTGCGCACGATCGAGACGGCGATCCGTGCTCTGGCGGCAAAGACGGTCGAGCGGTTCATCGCGGCCGGGCCTGAAGCTGACTTCGTCCCGCTGGTATCGGCGCCATACCCGCTCCACGTGGTGATGCAGATCCTCGGCGTGCCCGAGGCGGACGAGCCGCGAATGCTGTTCCTCACCCAGCAGATGTTCGGCGGGCAGGACGAAGACCTCAACAAGTCGGGCGTCGCCAGCCTCACTCCCGACCAGATAACCCAGATCGTGCTCGGTGCGGTCAAGGACTTCGAGGCTTATTTCGAAGGCCTGGCCGAGCAACGCCGCCGGCACCCGACGCAAGACGTCGCCTCGATCCTCGCCAACGCGCGGATCGACGGCGCGCCGCTGAGCCCGCGCGATCTGGCGGGCTACTACATCATCATCGCCGCCGCCGGGCACGACACCACTTCGGCTTCGACCGCGGGCGCGATGCTCGCGCTGGCGCGCGATCCCGAACAGTTCGCGCGCGTCAAGGCCGACCGCAGCCTGGTTCCGGGAATCGTCGAGGAAGCGATCCGCTGGACCACCCCTGTCCAGCACTTCATGCGCACCGCTGCCCAGGACACGGAGCTTTCGGGCGTCAGCATCGCCAAGGGCGACTTGCTGATGATCAACTACGTCGCCGCCAATCACGATCCGGCGCAGTTTCCCGACCCGCGCAAGTTCGATGCGGCGCGCTCCCCCAACCGCCACCTCGCCTTCGGCGCGGGCGCGCACCAGTGTCTCGGGCTGCACCTGGCGCGGCTGGAGATGCGCATCTTGTTCGAAGCGCTGCTCGACCGGATCGACACGGTCGAGCTGGCGGGCAAGCCCCGGCGCGCCAAAAGCACGTTCGTCGGCGGGCTCAAGACTTTACCGCTGCGCTTCACCGCAACCTGACGAGAGTCCGCGCGTTACCGACCCTATGGCACAGGGGAACAGCGCGCCGCCGGCGGCGCAGCAAGCCGTCAAGGCGCAGCAAAAGCTCGCCAAGAGCGCCGAGACGCTGACCGTCAGCGCGGTCGCGCAGGAAGACAGCGCCGACCGCCGCACCGAGCTTGCCGCCGATCGCACGATCCTGGCGGCTGAGCGCACTTACGCGGCGTGGATGCGCACAGGCTTCACCGGGCTGGTCATCGGAATCGGGGCCAAGGCGGTGCTCGAGCACCATGTCCCGGGTTGGATGGCGGCGATGACCGCGATCGTGCTCGAATTGTTCGCAATCTTTTGCTTCTGCGCGGCGGCTTGGCGCCAGTTCGATCACGGCGTCCCTCCGCCGCGTCCCGACGTGAAGGCCATTCCGGCGTGGATGCTGATCGGGTTCAGCGCGTTCCTGTCGCTCGTTGCAGCGGTCGCGGGCATCGGGTTCGCGCTCGCATGACGTCTGCGCAAATCCTGTCGTTCGCGCTGATCGGGCTGGCCGTGGCGTTGTTCGCGTGGGGCCGATTCCGTTACGACGCGATCTCATTGGGCGTGCTCGTGCTCGCGGTGCTGACCGGCGACGTCGATCCCAAGCGTGCCTTCGAGGGCTTCGCCAGCGACGTCGTGATCATCATCGCCTCGGCGCTGGTGGTCAGCGCTGCGATCAGCCGCAGCCAGGTGATAGAGCCGCTGCTGCGCCCGCTCGTCGCGCGATTGCGCACCCCGCGCACGCAAGTTCCCGCGCTCACCGCCGCCACGGGACTGTTCGCGATGATCACCAAGAACGTCGGCGCGCTGGCGACGCTGATGCCGGTCGCGATTCGCATGGGCCGCGGCAAGGATTCCTCGCCCTCGGCACTGCTGATGCCGATGGCGTTCATCTCGCTGATGGGCGGGCTGGTGACGCTCGTCGGCACCTCGACCAATATCATCGCCAGCCAGGTGCGCGAACAAGTCCTGGGCAAGCCGTTCGACATGTTCGACTTCGCGCCCGTAGGCCTCGGGCTGACCGCGATCGGGTTCGTGTTCCTGAGCTTCGGTTGGCGGCTGCTCCCGCGTGATCGCCAGCCCACCGCCGGGCTCGACGAAGTCACCGCGGCGACGCCCTACGTTACCGAGGCGACGATTCCCGAAGGCTGGGACAAGAAGGCCTGGCCGCGCGTCGCCGCGCTCGATCTCGAACGCTACGATGTCAAGCTGACCGGTGTGCTTGGGGCCAATGGCGCCAAACAGCGCGCCTTGCCGAGCGCGCAACTTGCGCCCGGCAAGACGCTATTGCTCCAGGGCGACGAGGCGGCGCTCGGCGCGGTGTTCGCCAACACCCCGCTCGTCGCGGTGCGCGATCACGCCGCGGTCGAAACCGAGCAAGCGCACGAAGAAGTGCTGGGGATCGAAGTGGTCATTGAATCGGGTTCGCGGCTCGTCGGACGCACTGCGCAATGGGCCACGCTGCAGACGCTCCACGGGGTTAAGTTACTCGCGATCAGCCGTACGGGGCGGCGGGTTACCGGCCCGATCGGCGAGGTGCGCCTGCGCGCCGGGGACTTGCTGCTGCTCCAGTCGAGCGAGGGCGGGTTGGCCGATGCGCTCGGCGATCTTGGGCTGCTGCCGCTGGCCGAGCGGACGGTCACGATCGGCGATCCGCGCCGCCGGTTCGTGCCGCTAATCGTGCTCGCGCTGGCGATCGGGCTGATCGCCATGAAAGTGCTGCCCGTCGCGATCGCGTTTTTCGCCGCGGCGGTGGCGATGGTCGCGCTGGGATCGTTGACGATGCGCGAGGCTTACCGCTCGCTCGAGCCCGAAGTGCTCGTGCTGATCGGCGCGCTGACCCCGCTCGCCGAAGCGGTCCAGCACAACGGCGGCACCGCGCTTGCCGGACAGGCGCTGGCGGGACTGCTCGGGAGTGCTGCGCCAATCGTGGTGCTGGGCGGGATGATGCTCGCGGCGATGGCCTGCTCGCCGTTCCTCCACAACGCGCCGACGGTGCTGGTGATGGCCCCGCTCGGGGTCACGCTCGCGCAGCGGCTCGGGCTCAATCCCGATGCCTTCCTGATGGCGGTGGCGACCGGCGCGGGCTGCGACTTTCTCACCCCCGTCGGGCACCAGTGCAACACGCTGGTGCGCGGCCCGGGCGGGTACCGCTTCGGCGATTATTGGCGGCTGGGGCTGCCGTTGTCGGTGGTGGTGATATTCGCCGGGACCCCGCTGATCGCCGGGGTGTGGGGCTTAAGCCCCTAGTTCATTAGCCGCCGCATGATGGTCCGCACGTCGTCCGCGAGGTCGTCGCGTTCGAGCGCGAGCGTCAGCGTCGCCTCGACGTAGCCCGCCTTGCTTCCGCAGTCGAACCGCCGCCCGGCGAAGGTCACCGCATGGAACGGCTGCTCGCCGATCATCCGCGCCATCGCGTCGGTCAGCTGGATTTCGCCGCCCGCGCCCGCCGCCTGGCCTTCGAGCACGCGCATCACTTCGGGCTGGAGGATATAGCGGCCCGAGACGATGAGGTTGGACGGCGCGCTCCCAGCTTGAGGCTTTTCGACCAGCCCGGTCACTTCGGTGAGTGCGCCGTGCTGCGCGCCGGGCGCGATCACGCCGTAGCGCGATACTTCGTCGTCGGGCACTTCGAGAACGCTGATCAGGTTGCCGCCGACCTCGTCATAGGCCTCGACCATTTGCTTCATGCAGCCCGGAGCGCCGATCATCAGCTCGTCGGGAAGCAGGATCGCGAACGGATCGTCGCCGACGATCGCGCGCGCGCACCAGATCGCGTGGCCGAGGCCAAGCGGCACTTGCTGGCGGACGGTGACCAGGTTGCCCGGGCGGATCCGTGTCGGCTCGAGGATTTCGAGCGATTTGGCGCGGTCGACCATCGTCGTCTCGAGCTCGAACGCCATGTCGAAATGTTCGACGATCGCGGTCTTGCCGCGCCCGGTGACGAAAATCAGCTGCTCGATCCCCGCCTCGCGCGCCTCGTCGACCGCGTACTGGATCAGTGGCCGGTCGATGACCGGGAGCATTTCCTTGGGTATCGCCTTGGTCGCGGGAAGAAATCGCGTGCCTAGCCCGGCGACCGGAAAGACGGCTTTCTTGATCGGTTTGCGCATCATCAATGGTGCTAGCGCAACGCGGCATGGCGTCAACCGGGCGCCGCTTGCCGCCGCGCGGAATCGCGCTAAACCCGCCGCCAATGGACAAGATCATCATCGAAGGCGGCAAGCGCCTGGCCGGCGCGATCCCGATTTCGGGCGCGAAGAACGCGGCGCTCACTCTGCTCCCTTGCGCGCTGCTCACCGACGAGCCGCTGACGCTGCGCAACTTGCCGCGGCTGGCCGATATCGACGGGTTCCAGCACCTGATGAACCAGTTCGGCGTATCGACCACGATCGCCGGCAACCGGCCCGAAGATTTCGGCCGGGTGATGACGCTCGAAGCGCCGCGGATCACTTCGTCGGTCGCGCCGTACGAACTGGTGCGCAAGATGCGCGCCTCGATCCTCGTGCTCGGTCCGATGCTGGCGCGAATGGGCGAGGCGACCGTCTCGCTCCCCGGCGGGTGCGCGATCGGCAACCGACCGATCGACCTCCATCTCAAAGTGCTCGAAGCGTTCGGCGCGACGATCGAACTGGCCGCGGGCTACGTCCGCGCCCACGCGCCCGATGGCGGCTTGCCCGGCGGCGCGTTCGACTTCCCGGTGGTTTCGGTCGGTGCAACCGAGAACGCGCTGATGGCGGCCGCCACCGCCAGCGGCGCCTGCCGGATGACCGGCGCCGCGCGCGAGCCCGAGATTGTCGATCTGTGCCGGCTGCTGATCGCGATGGGGGCGGAAATCGAAGGCGTCGGCGGATCGGAGCTGACGGTCCACGGCGTCTCCCGCCTCCACGGCGCGACGTATCAAGTCATGCCCGACCGGATCGAGGCGGGCAGCTATGCTTGCGCGACGGCGATCACCGGCGGCGAAGTGCTGCTCAAAGGCGCGCGTGCCGACGAAATGGGCGCGACGATCCAAGCGCTTCGCGCCGCGGGGGTCCACGTCGAGGACGAGCGCGGCGGCTTGCGCGTCGCCGCCGACGGCGCGCTCAAGCCGCTGACGCTGGCGACCGCGCCGTATCCGGGCTTCGCCACCGATATGCAGGCCCAGCTGATGGCGCTGCTCTGCCGCGCGGAAGGGACGAGCGTGCTCACTGAGACGATCTTCGAAAACCGCTACATGCACGTTCCCGAGCTGGCCCGGATGGGCGCGCAGATCGAGACTGCGGGACGCACCGCGGTGGTCCACGGGGTGCCCGCGATGCACGGCGCCGAAGTCATGGCGACCGATTTGCGCGCATCGATGAGCCTGGTCATCGCCGGATTGGCGGCCGACGGCGAGACGCAAGTCCACCGGCTCTACCACCTCGATCGCGGTTACGAGCGGCTCGAAGAGAAGCTGGCGCTGGTCGGAGCGCAGATCGAGCGCGTCGGCGGCGACTAGTTGCTGGGATCGTCGTCGATCCGGCCGATTTCCCACTTCTGGTCGAAATAGATGCTGCCTGGAACCGCGTTGCCCGCGGCGTCGCGCGCCGGGCGGAATTTGAAGCGTTTGAGCGCGAGCCGGCAGGTGGTCGCATCGAGCAGCGCGTTGCCGCTCGAGCGAGTGACGCGGCAGCCCGTTCCGCGGCCGCGGGCATCGACCGCGATGTCGGTTTGCGTGGTGCCTTGGGCGCGCGCCTGACGCGCGGCGTCAGGATAGTCGCCGTCGGTGATGCGCCCGCCAATCAATTCGGCGCCGTCGTCACCGTCGCCCTCGCCGTTCCCGAACCCGCCCGAGCCGGTGCCGTTGCCCACCCCTCCGGCGCCGCTGCCGGGGCCGGGGCGATCGGCGGCGCCATTCGTGGGAGCCATGCCCATCGCGGGCCGCGTCGCCGCCGGGATCGGTAACGATGGCAATGGGCTGGGCACGGTTAGCACCGGCGCGGCGTGGCTGCGCTCGTTTGGCGGCGCGGCTTTGCCGCTCGCCTTGGAGTGCCGCTGCGGGGGCGGCGGCGGGGGCGTCGGGCTGGGCGAGGGATCGACCGAAAAGATCGAGGTCAGCGCGTTGTCCGCGGGCAGCACGCCGCCCGCCGCGAGCCCGTTGACCAACGCGATGACCGCCGCCAACTCGATCGTCCCCGCAAGGATCGCCGCACGTATGCGGCTGCGGTTGTCGATCAGGCCGGCGGCGGCCATTTCGTTACTTCCTGTCCGTCAGGCGGCAGAACCCGCCCGCATCAATAGCGGACGTAACGGCAGCGCTTCTTCGCGGTGATCGTGCGATCGATCGCCCGTCCGCCGAACGCGCCGCCAACCGCACCGACGACCGGGCCAACGATCCCGCCGCCGATGATCTTGGAGCCGAGGATGGCTCCGCCCGCGCCGCCCGCAATCAGGCCGGTGGTGCCCGACGAATGGCGGCAGACCTTATGGACCCGCGCGTTGCTGTAGTAATGGCGGGTGCGGGCGTCGGCCATCGTCACCGGCATCATCAACGAGAGGGCGCCAAGCGCCAGAATTGCGCGTTTCATTGTCGTTCTCCTTCGATAGTATCGGGCGGACAACGCCCCGCATCGGCGATGGTTGCATGAACGCGCGTTCATCGCGTCCGCTCCGCCGCGAGCCAAAGCCGGATCGCCGAGCCTAGCCCCGGCGGAGTCGCGCTGGCGATCCGCTCGGCGTCGATCCGCGCGACCAGCGCGCTCACCGGCAGGCCTTCGCGCCTGGCTGCTGTGCGCAGCAGCTCCCAGAACAACGGCTCAAGGCTGATCGAGGTCTTGTGCCCGGCAATCTCGACCGAGCGTTTGACGGGGGGGTGGTAAGGAGTGGGCATTTGCAAGAATCACCAGATAAGCGCGACGGCAAAGCCCCCGCTTGACGTCAGACGGGTTCGGCGGACTCGATGTCCGCCGCCCCGCTGGCCGCGCCGGGCCGCGGCTGCGCCAACGGCCGCTACTTGCCGTTCGCCAAGGCGAACGCCCGCGCTACCGGCCTCGGCCCGTCAATACATATGCTGCCCGCCATTGATGCTCATCGTCGAGCCGGTGACGAACCCGCCGTCTTCGCTGGTGAAGAACGCGACCCCGCGGGCGATCTCTTCGGCCTGGCCAAGCCGCCCGACGGGGATCTTGGCGACAATCTTCTCGAGCACCGGCGCGGGAACCGCGGCGACCATGTCGGTGTCGATGTAGCCGGGCGCGATCGCGTTGACTGTCACGCCCTTTTTCGCGCCTTCCTGCGCCAGCGCCTTGGTGAAACCGTGGATGCCCGATTTGGCCGCGGCGTAATTGACCTGTCCGTATTGCCCCGCCTGGCCGTTAATCGAGCCGATGTTGACAACTCTTCCCCAGCCGCGCGCGACCATCCCGGGAAAGCACGCCTTGGCCATGTTGAAGCAGCCGCCGAGGTTTACGCGCATCACGTCGTGCCAGTCGTCGTAGCTCATCCGCGCGAGCGTGCCGTCGCGGGTGATCCCGGCGTTGTTGACGATGATGTCGACCGGACCGTGCTCGGCCTCGACCTTGGCGCAACCGTCGATGCAGGCCTGGTGGTCGCCGACGTCCCAGCGATATGTGGGAATGCCGGTAGCATCGGTGAAAGCGCGGGCCTTGGCGTCGTTGCCGCCGTAATTGGCGACCACGGTATGGCCCTGGCGTACCAAGGCGGCGCAAATCGCCTCGCCGATGCCGCGGGTTCCGCCCGTCACGATTGCCACTCGCGCCATTCGCCGATCTCCCAAGCCTCGTCCCGCATTCGTGCGGGATCGTGATGCCCAGGGATCAGCTTATGCCGCGCTCCGGCGGCGAGCAAGGTAAGCGTGGGAGCCGCGCACCGAGCGCGGCGCGCGTCAGAACTTGAACTGGGTGCCGACGTAGACCGCCTGGCTATCCTTGCGCCCGTCGGAAACCGGGACCAGGCGGTCGCGCTCGGACTGGTAACGCACGCCCGCGGTGACGTTGAGATTGCGGGTCAGGCGATAAGCGCCGCCGACGTCCACCCGCTGGTCGGCCTGGCCCTCGAACGTGCGCGGGCTGCGCCCCGTTTTCTCGCGTTCGTCGAGCGCGACGCGCGGTTCGAACCGCGATGGGTCGGACCGTGCGCCCGCGCTCGGCTGGAAGCTTGCCAGATCGGGAATCTCGCCCTTGCGCGAATCGGCCAGCGCCAATCCGCCCGAGGCGAAGCTCTTGTACCCGCGCGCCGCGCCAAGGCTGTAACCGGTCGGTGCGATATGCATCGCTGCCAGTCCGCTCGAGGCGTCGCGCAGCGCCAGCGATTGCGCCGCGACCAGCGAGCGCGCCGCCGCCGGATCGACGCGCACCGCGACCGTCAGCGAGCGGTCGGGCCGCATCGGAGAGGCCGCTGGGGTAAACCTAAACAACCGTCCTTTGGACAAAGTGCGCACCGCGATGCTGCGCGACAGCCGCGGATCGACCTGTGCGGGCACGAAACTGGCGCCGTCCGCATCGATCCGCGAATCGGGCAGCGGATCGAACCTGCTGGTGAACGCGAGCACCGCGCTCGGCAACGCGAGCGCGCCGACCGTGGCCGCGAGCAGCGCCGCGGTGGCGGTACTGCCGCGTTTGCCTGCCTTGCGCTCAGCGGTGTTCACGTCGCGATTGCCCCTTTCATCCGACCAGTGGCCATTGTCCGCCTTCGGATAACGAATTGAAAGCAGGAAATGTCCCGCCGCGCCTGAATTGGCGGTTAATGCTCGGCAAGGGTGTTCAGCGGGGATTAACGGCCTCGGCGGCCATGACCGGCTAAGCGGGCTTGCCGCCCTCGCCGCTGCGGGCTAGACGCGCTGCGGCGGGCGGTAAGGCCCGAAATGCACTCGTTAAGGACCGAACCCGACGATGACCGCCCAGACAATTTCGGCCCAATCCAAGTTCCGCTCGTTCGCCCGCCTGAGCATCATCCTTATCGCAACCGCCGCGCTTGCGGCCTGTGGCGGCGGCAACAGTCGGCCCAAGGCCGATCTAGCTGCCTCGCGCGTCACCTCGATCGGGGTCAACAGCTATCTGTGGCGCGCCGCGCTCGATACGCTGTCGTTCATGCCGCTGCTCCAGACCGACAGCAACGGCGGGGTGATCGTCACCGACTGGTACGCCAACCCGAGCAACCCGGGCGAGCGGGTCAAGGTCAACGTTACGATCCTCGATCAGGATTTGCGCGCCGATGCCCTGCGCGTCGCCGCCAGCCGCCAGGTTTCGCAAGGCGGGCAATGGGTCGACGCGCCCGTGCAAGCCGCGACCGTCCAGAAGCTCGAGGACATCATCCTCACCAAAGCGCGCGATCTACGCCGCAGCGCGATCAAGTAGGGCGTAAACCGGGCGGTTCTCGACAAGCCGCGCGAAGCGGCTAGAGAACCCGCGATGACCACCGAACGTTTCGATCCGGCGAGTGCCGACGCGCGCTGGCAAGCCGCGTGGGACGAAGCGCAGACTTTCCGCGCCGACGACGCGAGCGACAAGCCGCGCAGCTACATCCTCGAGATGTTTCCTTATCCCTCGGGCCGGATCCATGTCGGCCACGGGCGCAATTACGTGATGGGCGATGTGCTCGCGCGCTACAAGCGGATGCGCGGGCACGAAGTGCTTCACCCGATGGGCTGGGACGCGTTCGGGATGCCCGCCGAAAACGCCGCGATGGAGCGCGGGGTTCACCCCGGCGCTTGGACCCGCAGCAATATCGACGCGATGCGCGAACAACTCAAACAGCTGGGGCTGTCGCTCGACTGGAGCCGCGAGTTCGCGACGTGCGATCCCGAATACTACGGGCACGAACAGGCGCTGTTCCTCGACATGTACGAAGCGGGGCTGGTCACGCGCAAGGAAAGCGCGGTCAACTGGGACCCGGTCGACATGACCGTGCTCGCCAACGAGCAAGTAATCGACGGGCGCGGCTGGCGCTCGGGCGCGCCGGTCGAGAAGCGCAAGCTGGCGCAGTGGTTCCTCAAGATCACGGCGTTCGCCGACGAGCTGCTCGACGGGCTCGGCGCGCTCGACGAGTGGCCCGACAAAGTCCGGCTGATGCAGGAGAACTGGATCGGCAAAAGCCAAGGCCTGCAGTTCCATTTTCCTCCGATGCCGCCGTGGGATGAGGCGATTGAGGTTTATTCGACGCGGCCAGACACGATATTCGGCGCAAGCTTCGTCGCGCTTTCCCCCGATCATCCCCTCGCTGCCAAGATCGCCGCCGAGCAGCCCGCTACCGCGACGTTCATCGAAAGCTGCAGGGCTGGGGGCACCACAGCGGCGGCAATCGAGACGGCTGAGAAGCTTGGTTTCGATACCGGATACGAAGTTTTGCATCCGCTAGACGGTGGTTGGACGTTGCCCGTGTTCATCGCCAACTTCGTGCTGATGGACTACGGCACCGGCGCGATTTTCGGGGTGCCCGCTCACGACCAGCGAGACTTTGAATTCGCGATCAAATACGGCCTGGAAATCTGCCGCGTGGTGTCTGACGGAGACAAGATCGCGCTCGAATTCGATGGGGCGGAAGCATACACGGGCCAGGGCGCGATGGTAAATTCGCGCTTTCTCGATGGAATGAGTATCGATGAGGCCGGAGCCGCGGTCATCGCGCGCGCCGAGGCCGAAGGCTGGGGCGAGGGCAAGACCGTCTGGCGGCTGCGCGACTGGGGGGTTTCCCGCCAGCGCTATTGGGGCACGCCGATCCCGTTCGTCCATTGCGCCGCGTGCGGGATCGTCCCGGTGCCCAAGGACCAGCTCCCGGTCGTTCTGCCCGAGGATGTCGATTTCTCCGCGCCCGGGAACCCGCTCGAACGCCACTCGACGTGGAAGCATGTCGCTTGCCCCAAGTGCGGCGGCCCGGCCACGCGCGAGACCGATACGCTCGACACCTTCGCCGATAGCTCGTGGTATTTCCTGCGCTTCGCCAGCCAGCCCGCGGACAAGCCGTTCGACCGCGAAACGCTCGCCAAATGGTTGCCGGTCGAACAGTACATCGGCGGGATCGAGCACGCGATCCTCCACCTTCTTTACGCGCGGTTCTGGACCCGCGCGCTCGAGCGGATCGGGATGATCGACTTCGCCGAGCCGTTCGCGAGCCTGTTCACGCAGGGGATGGTCACGCACGAAACCTATTCTCGCCTCGGCTCGAACAGCGGGCCGGTATTTTTCTCCCCCGACGAGATCGAGCGTGACGGTGAGGCCGCGCGGCTCAAGACCGACCGCATGCCGGTCGAGATCGGCCGCGTCATCAAGATGTCGAAGTCGAAGAAGAACACTGTCGCGCCCGAGCCGATTATCGAACGCCACGGCGCCGACGCGCTGCGCTGGTTCCTGCTGTCGGACAGCCCGCCCGAGCGCGACCTGCCGTGGTCGGACACGGGCATCGAAGGCTGCGGGCGCTTCGTCCAGCGGCTGTGGCGGCTGTTCGCGCAGCACGATGCCGCCGCCGCCGGCGAAGACAAGCCGCTCGACCGCAAGCGCGATTCCGCGGTCGCCGCGGTCGCTGCGGACATTGAGGCGCTGGGCTTCAACAAGGCCGTGGCGCGAATTTACGAGCTTGCCTCGGCGATCGAAAAGGCCGCGCCGTCGGCCAGCCGCTCCGCCGCGATCCGCGCGCTTCTGCTCCTCGCCGCGCCGATGATGCCGCACCTCGCCGAGGAAGCCTGGGCCGCGCTCGGCGAGCGCGGATTGATCTCCGACGCCGCCTGGCCGACGGTCGACCCAGCGCTGCTGATCGAGGACGAAGTGACCATCGCGATCCAGGTCATGGGCAAGCTGCGCGACACGGTGACGGTCGCGAAAGGCACGGCGCGCGAGAAACTGGAGGCGCTTGCGCTGGCCAGCGACAAAGTCCAGCGTGCGCTCGATGGGGCGCCGGTGAGGAAAGTGATCGTCGTGCCCGACCGTTTGGTGAATCTGGTCGCATGAGCCGCCATTGGACACTGTTTGGAGCGCTTTTGCTCGCCGGTTGCGGGCTCCAGCCGATGTACGCGGGTGGGGGCAGCGGCGTGGTTGCGCAAGGGCTGGCCGCGGTGGACGTCCCGCCGATCGAGGGCAGGGCCGGATGGCTCGTGCGCCACGCGCTCGACGACCGACTCGGTAATTCGGGCAAGGCGAGTGGAGCGCGTTATCGGCTCGACGTCCGCCTCGACGACAAGCTCGAAGGGCTGGGCCTGCTGTCCGACGACACCATCGGGCGCGAGCGGCGGACGCTGCGTGCGCGCTACCAGCTGGTCGATGTCGCGAGCGGCGAAATCGTGCTCGACGCGACCGCCGGGTCCGACGCGGGGATCGACGTGGTCTCGAGCGAATACGCGACGATCGCCGCCGAACAGACCGCGCTCGAGAATCTGGCCAAGGATATAGCTGATCGCATCGTCACGCGGCTCTCGCTGCAGCTGCGCAAAGCGCGGTGAAAGCGACCCAGAAGGACTTCAAGGGGCTCACCGCGCGCGCCGCGCGCGAGGCGCGGGTGTTCTTCTTCTGCGGCGACGACGCCAGCGCGCTCGACGCCGCCAACGCGATCTTCGCGCTGCTGCCCGAGCCAGGCGAGCGGGTCGAACTTTCGGGCGCCGAGTTGCGCAAGGACCCGGTCCGGCTCGGCGACGAGGCGCGCTCGATCTCGCTCTTCGGCGGCACCCGCCACCTGTGGGTGACCGTGCAAGGCGACGAGGCGCACGACGCGGTCGAGACCCTGCTCGCGGGCGAAGTCGAGCCGTGCCCGGTGCTGATCGTCGCCAGCGGCGCGAGCGACAAGTCGCGCACCGCCAAGCTCCTTGCCCCGCGCGCCGACGCGCTCTCGGCGATGTTCTATCCGCCCGACCTGAAGTCCGTTGCGGCCGATGTCCGCGCGATGGGCGACGCCGCGGGGGTGCGCTTGTCGGGCGACCTGGCCGAACGGATCGCGCGCGGCGCCGCGCTCGACACGCGGGTCGCGCGCTCCGAAGTCGATAAGCTTGCGCTCTACCTCGATGCTTCCGCGCAGGCCCCGCGCACCGCCGACGCCGAAGCATTGGATGCGATCGGCGCGCGCACCGAGGACGACGGGTTCATGCCGGTGGTCAACGCTGTGCTTTCGGGCGAGGCGGGCAAGCTCGCCGGCGAGCTGCGCCGGGTCCGCGAACTGGGGCTAAACCCGGTCGGGCTGCTGCTCGCGTTCGAGCGTCGTGCGGCGCAGCTGGCACAGCTGGCGGGGCGGCTGGGTTCGCGCGGCAACGTCGGCGAATTCGTCGATGGCGAGGCGGCGGCGCGGCGCGTGTTCTGGAAGGACAAGCGCGATATCGGAACGCAGCTGCGCAAATGGCGCGGGGCGCGGCTGGCGCGTTTGCTGGCGCGACTGGTCGAGCTTCATCGCCAGCTGCTCTCGAACAGCCAGAACGCCGAGCTGCTGCTGGCCCAAGGCTTGGCCGAGATCGCGCGCGCCGCCGCGCAGCGCGGTTAACCCGAGCGCCGCGCGAATGGACGCAGCCACACCCAGCCACAAGCAAGTCCGGCGGCGGCGCGCGCCCGCAGCGGTGCTGCCGCTCGCCCCGTCGCTCGCCCGGCGGCGGCTGCAAAGCTATCTGATGTTGCTCGTCGGCGATATGGTCGCGCTGTTCGCGGGGTTCTGCGGCGCGGGTTACCTTTACCTCGGCGAGGCCGGGACCGCGCAGTCGGCGCAAGTGGTGCAATTGCTGCTACCGCTGTTCCTGACCGTCGCGCTTTACAACGGCGCTTATTCGATGGCCACGCTGCTACGCGCCGGCCACGGCATCGCGCGCGCGCTGGCGGCGCTGGGGGTCGCCACCGTGTTCTTCATTTCGGTCGCGTTCTACACGCGCTCGAGCCTGGAGTTTTCGCGGCTTTCGCTGGCTTTCGGAGCGGCGGCGGGCGCGGTTGCGATCGTCTGGCTGCGCTTGCAGTTGCGCGCTTTCGTCCGCTGGCGCTGCGCGGGCCGGATCATCAACGAACTGGTGATCGACGATGGCGGGCCCGTGGTGATTCTGCCCGGTGCGTTTACTGCCGATGCCGCCGCGCTCGGGCTCGTTCCGCGGTTCGACGATCCGGCCGCGCTCGATCGGATCGGGCTCGTCCTGCAAAACATGGACCGCGTGGCCGTCGCCTGTCCGGCCAATCGCCGTGCGGCCTGGGCGCTGTTGCTCAAGGGCGCGAACATCGAGGGTGAGGTGCTCGACGACGCGGTGCTCGAGCTCGGCGCCCGCGGTGCGCGGGTAGTCGGCGATCACGGATTCCTGCGGGTCTCGACCGGGCCGCTGGGCCTGCGCGGACGCGCCGCCAAGCGGCTGTTCGATCTCGCCCTCGCCGTCCCCGCGATCGTGCTGCTCGCGCCGCTGATGCTCGCGGTGGGAATCGCGATCAAGCTCGCGGATGGCGGGCCGGTGCTGTTCGTCCAGCGCCGCGTCGGCCGCGGCAATCGATTTTTCGCGATGTTCAAATTCCGCAGCATGGCGGTCGCGGGCGCCGATTCCGATGGGCTGCATTCGACCATCCGCGGCGATAGCCGGGTTACCCGCGTGGGCCGCTGGATCCGCCGCACGAGCATCGACGAGCTGCCGCAGCTGTTCAATGTCCTGCTGGGCAACATGAGCTGCACCCACACCCCGAACCCGGCGACGCCCCACAACCGGGTCAAGATCGGGACCGAAGCGAGCTGGATTGCGAGCTGCGCGCCAAGCCCGAAGAAGCCGACCGCGGTCCCGCGTGCAAGACGAGTCCGGGCCAGGCGCAGCAGCGGTTCCATCGCGGGCTAGCTAGCGCGGCGCGTCCTTCGGGCAAGCGAAATCGTTCATCGCGTTGCGGGGGGAATCCGGCCTGGCGTGAGCGTCAGCGGTTCTTGCCGGGCATCCACAGCACGTCGCCCGCACCCCCTGCGTTGATCGCGCGGGCGAGCACGAACAGATAGTCGGAGAGCCGGTTGGCGTAAGCCAGCGCCGCCGGATTGACCGGCGCGGCGGCGGCGAGCGCGGTCATCGCCCGCTCGGCCCGGCGCACCGCGGCGCGCGCGACGTGGACTCGCGCCGCCGCTTCTCTCCCGCCGGGGAGGATGAAGCTGGTCAGCGGAGCGAGATCGGCGTTGAGTGCATCGATGCGGTTCTCGAGCCAATCGACTTGCGTCGGGACGATCCGCAAAGCCATTTCGCCGGGCGCAAAATCGTCCCCGGGCGTCGCCAAGTCGGCGCCGAGGTCGAACAAATCGTTCTGGATGCGGTGCAATGCCGCTTCATGCGCGGTGCAGCCGGGGTCCGCCGCGGCGCAACCCACCGCGCTGTTGGCCTCGTCGACCGCGCCGATCGCCTCGAGCCGCGGGGCATGCTTGGCCGCGCGGCTGCCGTCGACCAGCCCGGTGGTGCCGTCGTCGCCGGTGCGCGTGTAGATCTTGTTGAGCTTGACCAAGGTTTTTAGCGCGCCACCGCGAGCAGGATCGCGACCACGATCACCGCGCCCGCCTGGAACAGGATGCGGTTGATCATCATCTTGTTCTGCTTGAGCTGCATCGGGCTCGGCCCGCCGTCGGGCGCGCGATCGAGGTCTTCCTTGGTACTCTGCAGAAACGCCGCAATCCCGCGCACCAGGCTGACCACGGCCCCGATGACCAGAACGGCGAGCACGATGATCAGCAGGATTTTCATGCCGGGATGTCTAGATCGTCGGACGCGGAAACGCCAGCGGGGAAGCGGCTCGCGCGCAGGGCCTCGGCGAGCGCCGCGCCGTCCTCGCCCGCGCGCCGCCTGTCGTTGAGCGAGGGCGCGCCGCGCCGCTTGGCGAGCTTGCGTCCGTCCGGGCCGACCAGCACCGGATGATGGCGCCAGGCGGGAACCGGCAGCGCGAGCAACGCCTGGAGCAGGCGGTGGACGTGGGTCGCGGCGAACAAGTCGATGCCGCGCGTGACCACCGAAATGCCGTCTTCGGCATCGTCGAGCGTCACCGCGAGGTGGTAGCTCGCGGGCGCGTCCTTGCGCAGCAGCACGACATCGCCGAGCGTTTCGGGCGCGGCGCGCTGTGCGCCGAAGCGCTCGTCGTGCCATTCGAGCAGACCCGTCAGCGCAAGCGCCGCCGCGACGTCGAGCCGCCACGCCGCGCCAGCGGGATCGACCGCGCGGCCCCGGCATGTGCCCGGATAGATCGGGCCATCGGACGCGCTCCGGCTAGCCGCCGCCGCTATCTCGGCGCGGGTGCAATTGCATGGATAGAGCAGCCCCGTCGCCTTGAGCCGCTCGCCCGCGGCGAGATGCGCGGCGCTGCGCTGCGACTGGATCACCGCCCCGCCGTCCCAAGCCAGCCCCAGCCAGGCAAGATCGGCGAGAAATTCTCCGGGCAGCCCAGGCCGGCTGCGCTCGCCGTCGATATCCTCGATCCGGACGACGAATTCGCCGCCCGCCGCGCGCGCCCGGTCGTGCGCCATCACCGCCGCATAGGCATGGCCAAGGTGAAGCGGGCCGTTCGGGCTGGGGGCAAAGCGCGTGCGGATCATCGCCGCGGCTGCCGGACTGTGGATTGCGCGCCAACCTCGCTCTTGACGGAGCGCCGCCATCCATGCTGGGCTCGCCGCATGCGCTGCCGCGAATCCGTAACGCTGCTCTGGCACCCGAGGCCATGCTCAAGCGCGAGCTGATCGAGCGCGCGGCCCGGTTCCGCAGCGCCGAGGGGGATCCCTCGCGTCATCTCAGCGATTGCCCCGCGCTCGTGCTCAACGCCGATTACACTCCCTTGAGCTATTACCCGCTCAGCCTGTGGCCGTGGCAGACCGGGATCAAGTCGGTATTTCTCGAACGCGTCGATATTGTCGCCAGCTACGCTCGCGAGGTTCACAGCCCAAGCTGGACGATGCAAATTCCATCGGTGATCGCGCTCAGGCAGTTCGTGCGGCCGAGCGAGTTTCCCGCGTTCACCCGGTTCAACGTGTTCCTGCGCGACCGGTTCGCGTGCCAGTATTGCGGCGATCCGCATCATCTGACGTTCGATCACGTCATTCCGCGGCGGCTGGGGGGCAGAACGAGCTGGGAGAACGTCGCCACCGCCTGCGCGCCGTGCAACATGCGCAAGGGCGGGCGCACCCCGCAACAGGCGCGGATGCCGCTGCTGTTGCGCCCGATCCGTCCAACCAGCTGGCAATTGCAGGAACGCGGTAAAGCCTTCCCGCCCAATTACCTCCACGAAACCTGGCGCGACTGGCTCTACTGGGACATCGAGCTGGAGGCTTAAGGAAATGGCATGACGCTTTGGCGCTGGGCATCGCTGGCGGGAATCGCGTTCCTCGCGATTGCGCTCTCGTTCGGAAAAATTCCCGGGATCGATGCCTGTCATGTCGCAGCCGAGCCGATCCTCGCGTTCGAATTCGTCCGTACCCCCGCCGATGTCATGCCGCTGTTTCCCGCTGCTTGCCGCGATACGCTGGTCGCGGCGCAGCGGTCGGGACTGTGGCTCGATATCCTCGGCTTCGTGCCGGTTTATTCGGCGCTGCTGATCCTGACCTTGCTCGCGCTCGGCGGCGAGAACCGCGGCGAGCGCCGGCTGGTTCGCGCAGGGCTCCCGCTTACCGTGATCGCGGCGCTCGCCGACCAGTGGGAGAACGCGCACCTGCTCAGGATTCTCGGCGCGCTGCCCGGAAGCCAAGCGACTATCGATGCGCTGATCCCCGCGGTACGGATCAAGTTCTTCCTGCTCGCGGTCGCCGAACTGCTGATCGGCGCGCTCCATCTGTTCCGCCCCGGCTGGCGCAAGCTGACGGGCGCGGCGATCACGCTCGGCGCGGTCATCTCGCTCGCCGGGCTGTTTGGTCCTCGCACCTGGCTGACGCTGGGCGGGACGATCGCGTTCGTCGCGCTGATCGCGGCGAATGTTGTCCTGGCGATCCGGCGGCCGCGCGCATCCGTCTAAGCCTTGGCGCCTAGCGCACCCCCGCGAGCATCTTTTGCCGCCGCCGCTGGACCGAGCTGCCGAGCCCGATCGCCTCGCGGTATTTGGCGACCGTGCGCCGGGCGAGTTCGAACCCGCGCGCTTTTAGCAGATCGACGAGCGTATCGTCGGAGAGGATCGCCTGTGCATCCTCGGCCTCGATCAGCTGGCGGATCGCGGCTTTGACCGCTTCGGCCGACGCCCCGCCTTCACCGCTCGTCGAGCCGACCCCCGAAGTGAAGAAGTATTTGAGCTCGAACGTCCCGCGCTCGCACAGCAGGTACTTGTTCGAGGTCACCCGGCTGACGGTCGATTCGTGGAGTTTCACCGCGTCGGCCACCGTGCGCAGTGTCAGCGGGCGGAGCTGCGCAACGCCGTGGCGGAAGAAGCCTTCCTGCTGGCGAACGATTTCGCTGGCGACTTTGAGGATCGTCTTCTGCCGCTGGTCGAGCGCTTTGACCAGCCAGTTGGCGTCGGCGAGCTTGTCCGACAGCCACGCGCGACTGGCCCTGTCGTCGCACGCGCCTTTGAGCTCGACATAGTAGCCGCGGTTGACGATCAGGCGCGGCAGCGTCGCCTGGTTGACGCCGACGTCCCAGCCGCCATCGGTCCGCGCCGCGATCAGGATATCGGGGGTGACCGCCTCGGCGCCGCCTCCGCCGAAGCGCAAGCCGGGCTTGGGATCGTAGCCGCGCAGCTCGGCGAGCATTTCGGCGAAGTCCTCGTCATCGACGTCGCACATCCGCTTCAATCGCGCGAATTCACCGCGCGCGACGAGATCGAGGTTGTCGATCAGCCGTTCCATGCACGGATCGTAACGGTCGGCTTCCTTGGCCTGGAGCGCGAGGCATTCGCTCAGCGTCCGCGCGCCGACCCCGGTCGGATCGAGCGTCTGGATGAGCGCCAGCGCGGCTTCGGCCTCGGCGAGCGCGACGCCCAGATCGTCCGCCGCCTCGCGCAACGGCAGCGGCAGGTAGCCGGCCTCGTCGAGCTGATCGACCAGCGCCTGGGCGATGAATTTTATCACCGGGTCGCGGCCTTCGCCCGCAAGCTGGGCATGGAGATGGTCCGCCAGGCTACCCGCGCCCGAGCCACGCTCGGAAATGTCGGGCGCGTCCTCGCCCGCGGCGTGCGCGAATTCCGCGCCCCAATCGCCGGTGTCGCGGTCGCGATCGAGCGCGCTGGCATCGATGTCCAGCGGGGCGTCGTCGGCCGCGCGACCTTCGGCGACAAGCTGGTCCACGGGCGAAGATTCAAGGCTCGTACGCCGCGCTTCGGGCTCGCCTTCGGGCGTATCGGCGGGCGCGACCTCGCCCAATTCGAGCAGTGGATTGGCCTCGACCGCTTCGCCGAGAAAGGTTTCGACTTCGAGGTTCGACAACGCCAGCAGCTTGATCGCCTGCTGCAGCTGCGGCGTCATCACCAGCGATTGCGATTGCCTCAGGTCAAGGCGCGGAACGAGCGCCATGGCGTTAAAGCGTGAAGCCCTCGCCCAGATACAGCCGCCGCACGTTCTCGTCGGCTACCAGCGCTTCGGGCGATCCTGAGAACAGCACCTGCCCGCCGTAGATGATGATCGCGCGATCGACGATGTCGAGCGTTTCGCGGACGTTGTGATCGGTAATCAACACCCCGATGCCGCGGCTCGCGAGGTCTTTGACCAGATCGCGGATGTCGCTGATCGAAAGCGGGTCGATCCCCGCGAACGGCTCGTCGAGCAGCATGATCGAGGGTTTGGCGGCGAGCGCGCGGGCGATCTCGCAGCGCCGCCGCTCGCCGCCCGAAAGAGCCATCGCCGGGGACGCGCGCAGGCCCTCGATGTGGAACTCTTCGAGCAGGCGTTCGAGTTCGGCCGCACGCGTCGCTTTGTCGGGCTCGACCAGCTCGAGCACGCAGGCGATGTTCTGCTCGACCGTCATTCCGCGGAAGATCGACGTTTCCTGCGGCAGATAGCCGAGGCCCAGGATCGCGCGGCGGTACATCGGGAGCCGGGTGACATCCTCGCCGTCCATCAGGATCCGACCCGAATCGGGGCGGACGAGCCCCATGATCGAGTAGAAGCACGTCGTCTTGCCCGCGCCGTTGGGGCCGAGCAGCCCGAGCACTTCGCCTTTGCCCACCGACAGCGAGATGTCGCTCAGCACCGCTCGCTTGTCGTAGCTTTTGGCGATCGAGATGACTTCCAGTCCGCCTTGAGCGAGCGGAGGAGAGGTCTGCGTCGAGGATACGGGTGCGGTCGCGACATCGTTCATGGCTGCGCGGGGGTTTAGGCATCGCGGGGCGCGGCGGCAAGGCGGCGCGGCGCGCGTTTGGCAAGCTTCGTGCATGTTCGCCACGCAGCGTGGTATCGGTGCACCATTCCTGGCGGGCTGGGCTACGAGGCTTGATCCGGCTCCGCGCTCGTGTTCTACTCCGCGCGGGACGGGGTAAAGGGACGCCGATGGCCAAAGCCTGGGAGCACGGAGCCGAGCACGTACGCCATTCGGCACGACCGCTCGACTGGCGCAAGCGGATCAGCGACAACATCGCCTACGCGCTGCTCGTTTATACCGCGCTACAGATTTTCGTGACGATGGGCGCGCTTCATGCGCGCGGAACCACGCTTCTTCCGTACTTCGCGCTGGTCATGCTGGTGGTCGCGATCATCCCCGCCTGCCGCCGCTTCGAACGCCGCTGGAACCGGCTCGACGATGCTCAGGCGGCCGATCCGGCGCTCGCTCCCCGTTTTCGCCGGGACCGGCTGGCCGTCTGGTTGCTGGCAATCGGGCTGCCGTTCGCGGTGACCGCGATGTTCAGGCTGCTGGCGCTCGCTTTCGGCGGCTGAGCCGGCCCAAATCTTCCTGCTCCCGGCGATTGCCCTGACCCCTCGCGCTCCCTAGATCGGCGGCTCGCCAAGCCGGAGTCGCACCCCCATGCTCGAAGTCGCCGCCGCCCAGGAACGCGCGATGGCGCTCGTCGAGCGGGCGCGCCGCGCAGGCGCCGACGCCGCCGACGCGGTCTATGCGGGCGGTGAATCCGATTCGCTGCAAATCCGGCTGGGCAAGCTCGAGGACGTCGAGCGCTCCGAAAGCGAGCATGTCGATCTGCGCGTCTTTGCGGGGTCGCGCTCGGCCTCGATCGGGTCGAGCGACCTCAGCGACGATGCGCTGGGCGAGCTGGCGGAGCGCGCGGTGGCGATGGCGCGCACGGCGCCGGAGGACAAATATGCCGGGCTCGCTCCTGCCGAGCGGCTGGCGCGCGGCGACTTTCCCGCGCTCGATCTGCTCGACGCCGAACCGCTCGGCCCGGCGGCGCTGCGCGAGCTCGCCGCCGCCGCCGAGGATGCCGCGCGCGCCGTGGCAGGCGTCACCAACAGCGAAGGCGCCTCGGCCAGCGCGGGGCGCAGCGTTTTCGCGCTTGCCACCAGCCACGGCTTCGCGGGCGCTTATTCCGGAACCTCGCGCGGGGTCAGCGCGGTGGTCGTCGCGGGCGAGGGCGGGGCAATGCAGCGCGATTACGCGTGGCGCAGCGCGCGTTATGCCGCAGACTTGCCCGCGCCCGAAACGATTGGCCGGCTCGCGGGCGAACGCGCGGTGGCGCGGCTCGCGCCGGGGCGGCTCAAAAGCGGCCCGCTGCCGGTGGTGTTCGATCCGCGGGTCGGCGGGTCGCTCGTCGGGCATCTGGTCGGGGCGATGACCGGCGGCGCGATCGCGCGGCGCTCAAGCTTCCTGCTCGAGCGCGAGGGCGCGCAATTGTTCGGTGAGCAGATCGAGTTGGTCGACGATCCGCTTACGCCGCGCGGGCTGCGCTCGCGCCCGTTCGATGGTGAGGGGCTGGCGGTCGCCCCGCGCAAGCTGGTCGAGGCCGGGCGGCTCGGCGGCTGGCTGTGCGACAGCGCATCGGCGCGGCAATTGGGGCGCCAGCCCACCGGCCAGGCGGTGCGCGGCGCTGGCGGTGCGCCCGGCGCGGGCGCGAGCAATCTGCACCTCGCGGCAGGAACGGCGTCGCCAACTGAGTTGATGAGCGACATTGCCGACGGGGTCTATGTCACAGAACTGATCGGGCAGGGCGCCAATGGCGTGACCGGCGATTACAGCCGCGGCGCGGCGGGGTTCCGGATCGTGAACGGCACCCTCGCGGGGCCGGTCGAAGGCTTCACCATCGCGGGCAACCTGATCGCGATGTTCGCCGCGCTGACGTCTGCGAACGACCTCGAATGGCACCGGACGGTCAACGTTCCGACGCTGCGTATCGACGGGATGATGGTTGCGGGTGACTAGGGTTTGGCGACTTTTTCGCGCTCGATCGCTTCGATCACGATCCGCTTGGCCTCCTCGGCATCGCCCCATTTGCCCACGCGGACCCACTTGTCGGCTTCCAGGTCCTTGTAGTGGGTGAAGAAGTGCTCGATCTGTTGGAGCACGATCGAGGGCAGGTCCTTTTGCTCGCCGATATCCGAATAATACGGGAACGTCGTATCGACGGGAACGCAGATCAGCTTCTCGTCGCCGCCCGCCTCGTCCTCGAGATGGAGCACGCCCACCGGCCGGGCGCGGACGACGCAGCCCGGGATGAACGGGCTGCGCGCGATCACCAGCGCGTCCAGCGGATCGCCGTCGGGCGAAAGCGTGTGGGGCACGAAGCCGTAGTTCGCCGGATAGCGCATCGGGGTGTGGAGGATGCGGTCGACGAACAGCGCCCCCGACGCCTTGTCGAATTCGTACTTCACCGGCTCGCCGCCGACGGGCACTTCGATGACGACGTTGAGGCTTTCCGGCGGGTTGTCGCCCGCGGGGATCAGATCGATGCGCATCGCGCGCGCTTACGCCGCGGTGTCTTCCGCGGCAACCGGGCGCCGTTCAGCCACTGCCGCCCAGCGTGTTTATGGTGAACGCGATAACCCCGATGCTGAAAATGAACGCCGCGAACGAATGAAACAGCGCGACCCGTCGGATCGCCGGGCCGGTGATCGCGACGTCGGAGGTCTGGAAGGTCATCCCCATCGTCAGCGCGAAGTAGAGGAAATCGCCGTAGTCGGGGCGCAGGGTGCCGGGAAAGTCGAGCCCGCCGCAGTCCTTTCCGGTCTCCGGCTCCGCGCTGTAGAAGGCGTGCGCGTAGTGGAGCGCATAGCTGACATTGGCGAACAGCCAGATCAGGAGCAGCGTGACCACGAGCTTGGCCATAGCCAGCAGCTCGTGCTTGCGCGCGCCGTCGAGCTCGCCCGCGATCGCCGTCATCACGACGAACGCGACCACGGTCGTGACGATCAGTACGACCGCGCGGTTGGCGTCGTTCTCGGCAGCGTGGGCGCGGATTTCAGCGACTTTGTCGTCGCGCAGGATCGGCACCAGCGACGCCAGGAACGCCAGCGCGGCGGTATCGAACGCCAGCGCCAGTGCATCGCGCGCGTCACCCGCCCAGCCCAGCCGCTGGTAGCCAAGCCATGCCAGCGGTAGCAGCACGAGAAACAGGATGAAGCGCGGCGGCGCTAAGCGATTGCCGATCGTCTTGCGCGCGGCGCGCTTGTCTTTGCCCCGCGCGGTCACTTCGCGCCCACACGCCGCGGGGCGAGCAAGCGGTCGAGCCCGGCAGGTGCCTTCCCACCCGGAATCCGCTCGAGCCACGGATAGCGCAAGCCCCCGTGCCAATCGATCGGCACGGTCATAAAGCGGTCGCCGCGCTGGACGAGTAGCTGGATCGGTTCCTTGCCGCCTTTCGCCGTCTTGATCGCGTCCTTGAGCGCATCGGCGTCGTACGTCGTGCCGTTCACCGCGACGACCTTCACGCCTTCAACCAAACCCGCGTCGAACGCCGGCCCGTCCCACCGCGCGCCGGTGACTTTGCCGTCCTTGTCGAGCCGGAAGCCGAGCGAATACGTGAAATCGGCGTACTTGCCGTCCGCCATCCGGCCCGCATCGTACGGGTTGGGCGTGTCCTTCCACATCAGCCGATAGCCCGCCTTCTCCAGCCCGGCGAGCGGCGCGGGCTGGCCCGGGGTCTTGATCCGCGTGGTCAGGAACTTCGCCCAATCGTAAGGATAGACCCCGTTCAGCGTGCGCACGACTTCGTCGAAATCGTACGTCAGCTCGCCCCAGTCGCCATCGCGCACCCCGAAGAACGCGCGCGCGAAGTCGTCGAGGCCTTTCGCGCCGCGCGTTCCCTCGCGGATCACCTGATCGGCCTCGAGCCAGACCAGTGCGCCTTCGACGTAGTAGTCTTCCGAACGGCTCAGCGAACCGAACGGCAGCGGGCGGCGGCGGTTGATCACCGGATCGTTGGTGGTGTCTTCGACCGAGCGCCACGCGCGCCCCGGCTGGCCTTCGGCATAGTTGGCCGCGGCGGCGGCGAACTGGCCGAGCACGGTGTCCTTGCTCTGCACACCCGAACGCGCTGCGAGAACGTAGCCCCAGAACTGCGTCTGGCCCTCGTAAACCCACAGCAGGCTGTCCTGCATCGGCGTTCGATAGTCGGGGGTCCACAGATCGGCCGCGCGGCGGAACTTGCCGTCCCAGCTATGCGTGAACTCGTGCGCGATCACGTTGTGATCCCAGTCCATCTTGTCCCACTCGGTCCACGACTTGGGCTCCATCTGGTTCTCGCTCGAGCGGTGGTGCTCGAGCCCGATCCCGCCCATCCGGTCGGTCATCGCGAGCAGGAAGTCGTAATGGTCGAAGTGCCGCGCGCCGAAGGTCGCGAGCGCTTCGGAGACGAGGTTGCGGTAGGCCTGCATGTTCTCGGGCTTGATCGCCAGCAGCTCGGGCTTGTCGGCGATCGCGTCCATCGACACGCCGTGGCCGAGATCGGTGCGCTGGACGTATTTCCCCGCGAATACCGGCGAATCGACCAGCGTATCGTAAGGCGCGGCGTTCCAGGTGGTCCGTCCGCCGCTCGCACTCATCCCGTCGAGTGCGGTGTAGACCGTCCAGCCTTTGGGGAAGGTCACGACCGGCTTGATCCGGATCTGGCGGACGTAATGCCCCGCCGGATAAAGGCTCATCTTCTCCCACTGGAGGTTGAGCATCTCCTGCGTCATCACGATCCGCCCCTCGGCGCTCGCCAGCGGCGAGGTGTGGACGAATTTGGCGGTCACTTCGCGCGCGCCGTCGGGAACCGCGACGTGGAAGGCGAAGACATCGACCGGGTCGCGCTTCCAGGTCAGCGGCTTGCCGCCCGCGCTGAAGCGGATGTCGGCGAGCAGGTTGGCGGTGCCGGTCGGCGAATGGTTGCCCGGCAGCCACTTGGGCAGCAGCAGCACTAGATCGCGGGTTCCGGGCTCGACCGGGATCGTCTCGGTCACGCGGAACACCGCGCGGGTCAGGTCGGTGGCGTCGATGTCGAGCCCGAGCGTGCCGGGATAAGCGACGTCGCGCGGCGGCGGGATCGTGTCGATGATTTCGATTGCAGTAGGGGCGGAGCGGGGCACGTCCTGCGCGGCGGCGGGCGTTGCGAGAACGAGGGCGAGGGTGAGCGGCGCGACCGCGAAGTGAGTTCTCATGACACAGGTTCATGCCGCGATGCGGTTGCGCGTGCAACCATCGTGAGTCCCCGCGCAGGCGGGGACTCACTACCCGACCTCAAAAATAACCGCTAAGCGCGCCGCAGCATGAGCAAGCCCACGACCCCGCAAGCGATCCGCGGCACGCAGGACATCTTCGGCGCCGAGGCCGAGGCGTTCGCGCATGTCGTCGAAACCTTCGAGCGGGTGCGCAAGCTCTACCGCTTCCGCCGCGTCGAGATGCCCGTGTTCGAGAAGACCGAGGTGTTCAGCCGCTCGATCGGCGAGACCACCGATGTCGTCGCCAAAGAAATGTACAGTTTCGAGGACCGTGGCGGCGAATCGCTGACGCTGCGCCCCGAATTCACCGCCGGGATCGCCCGCGCCTACCTCACCGACGGCTGGCAGCAACACGCGCCCTTGAAGGTCGCCACACACGGCCCGCTGTTCCGCTACGAACGTCCGCAAAAGGGGCGTTATCGCCAGTTTCACCAGCTCGACGCGGAGATTATCGGCGCCGCGGAGCCGCAGGCCGACGTCGAGCTGCTGGCGATGGCCGACCAGCTGCTCAAGGAACTCGGCATCGCGGACGGGGTGACGCTCCAGCTCAACACGCTGGGCGACGCCGACAGCCGCGAAGCGTGGCGCGCGGCGCTGGTCGAATACTTCTGCGATCACCGCGCTGCGCTGTCCGAGGACAGTCAGGACCGCCTCGAGCGCAACCCGCTGCGCATCCTCGACAGCAAGGATCCGCGCGATCACGGCTTCCTCGCCAGCGCTCCGAAGATCGACGATTTTTTGTCGGGCGAGGCGCAGGACTTCTTCGGCAAAGTCTGCGAAGGGCTCGGCGCGGCGGGCGTCGAATGGACCCGCGCGCCCTCGCTGGTGCGCGGCCTCGACTACTACCGCCACACCGCGTTCGAATTCGTCACCGACCGGCTGGGCGCGCAAGGCACCGTGCTCGGCGGCGGGCGCTACGACGGGCTAATGGAGACGTTGGGTGGGCCGCCCACACCCGCAGTGGGTTGGGCCGCGGGGATCGAACGGCTGGCGATGTTGGTGGGGGAAGGAAAAGAGGGGCTTGTACAAGAAGCTCACGTAGCGGTCATTCCCGCTGGTGATGCGGCGTCGGTACAAGCTGGCGAGGTCGTTAGTGCTCTTCGGCGCTATGGCATCAGCGCCGATATGGCTTTCCGCGGCAACTTGAAAAAACGTATGCAGAAAGCGGACGTTGCGGGGTCTGCTTTCGCGATAATCGTTGGCGAAGACGAGATAAGCCGGGGCATGGCAACCGTGCGTGACTTGAAGGCGGGCACGCAACAGGACCTGTCTTTCGAGGGCATAGAACTGCAGATTCAGACCCTCATGGATATCAAACGGTTTGATATGGACGGTTGGGCAGGGGACGCTGACCGTTCCATCGACGTTCGATTTTCGAAGGATGGGTTTTCATTCAAGGGTCGGGTTGCGCCGGATGAAGCCGACTAATGACCGTCTCCGCCGAACGGCTTGGCCAGATCGCGCACCGCTTTGCCGAGCTCGAAGCGCGGCTCGCTTCGGGCCAACTCGAAGGTGCCGAGTTCGTTGCGGCGAGCCGTGACTATGCCGAGCTTGAGCCCGTCGCCAAGGCGGCCGAAGCGGTGCGCGAGATGCGCGGGGAGCTGGCGAGCCTCTCCGCGCTCGACGAACCTGACGCCGATATGCGCGCGCTGGCGGCGGAGGAGATGGCGCGGATCAAGGCCGAGCTGCCCGACGCCGAGCACGCGCTGGCAGTCGCGATGCTCCCGCGCGACAGCGCCGACAGCCGCCCGGCGATGCTCGAAATTCGCGCCGGGACAGGGGGCGACGAGGCCGCGTTGTTCGCGGCCGATCTCTACCGGATGTACGAGCGCTTCGCCGCCGATCAGGGCTGGCGGGTCGAGCCTGTGAGCATAAATGCCTCCGATATCGGCGGGTTCAAGGAAATTGTCGCCAATATCGCCGGGCAGGGCGTGTTCGCCAAGCTCAAGTTCGAGAGCGGGGTCCACCGTGTTCAGCGCGTGCCCGTCACCGAAAGCGGCGGGCGCATTCACACTTCGGCGGCGACTGTCGCGGTGCTGCCCGAGCCCGACGAGGTCGACGTTCAGATCGACGCGGGCGACATCAAGATCGACATTTACCGCGCCTCAGGAGCCGGGGGCCAGCACGTCAACACTACCGATTCGGCGGTGCGGCTCACGCACTTGCCGACCGGGCTGGTAGTCATCCAGCAGGATCAGCGCAGCCAGCACAAGAACAAGGACAAGGCGATGCAAGTGCTGCGCACGCGGCTGTACGACTTGCGCCGCGCCGAAGCCCACGGGGCCGAGGCCGAGGCGCGGCGGGCGATGGTCGGATCGGGCGACAGGTCCGAGCGCATCCGCACGTACAATTTCCCGCAAGGGCGCGTGACCGACCACCGGATCAACCTGACGCTCCACCGGCTACCCGAAGTGCTCGAGGGTCCGGGTCTGGGCGAGCTGATCGATGCGCTCACCGCCGAGGATCAGGCCAAGCGGCTCGCGGCGCTGGGCGAATGAGATGAGCGTCCGCCTGGGGCTCGCCGAAGCCGCCGAAGTGCTGGCTTCGGCATCCGACTCACCCCGCCTCGATGCCGAGTTGCTGATGGCGGAACTGCTCGGGGTGTCGCGTTCGGAAATGCTGCTGCGCTGGCTCGATTCGCCGGTGCCGTCGGGGATCGCGCATCTGGTGGTGCGGCGGCTGGCTCACGAACCGGTCGCTTACATCCTCGGGCGGCAGGAGTTCTACGGGCTCGATCTCGAAGTTTCGCCCGCGGTGCTGATCCCGCGCGCGGATAGCGAGACGCTGATCGAGGCGGCGCGCACTGCGTTTGCGGACCGTCCGCCCGCACGCATCCTCGACCTCGGCACCGGCTCGGGCGCGCTGCTGCTTGCCGCGCTGTCGTTCTGGCCCGATGCCGATGGCCTGGGGCTCGATCGCTCGGACGCCGCGCTGGCAGTGGCGCGGGGCAACGGCGCGCGGCTGGCGCCGGTCGCGCGGTTCGCGTTGGCGGACTGGTCGCTGCCGAATTGGGCGGACGGTCTGGAGACGTACGATCTTATCCTCGCCAATCCTCCTTACGTGGAGGACGATGCCGAGCTCGCGCCGTCGGTGCGCGGTCAGGAACCGGACGAAGCCCTGTTCGCCGGTCCCGAGGGGCTCGAGGCGTACCGCACGCTGCTCCCGCAAATCCCCGCGCTGCTCGCGCCGGGCGCGGTCGCGCTGTTCGAGATCGGCGCGACGCAGGCTGCGACGGTGTCGGCGCTGGCCGAGGCGGCGGGATTGACGGTGCGTATTCATAAAGACCTCGGCGGGCGCGAGCGCGTGCTCGAGTTGCGGCGAGCCGATTGAGCAGCCGCACTTTTCCCTTGGCATTCGGCTCGGCGCAGCCTATCTCGGAAACAGGCCAGCGCCGGGATGCTCGTGAGAAGCGCCCCGCCGGCCCACTCCGACATTCGCAAGGTAGCGGGCGCTTAAAGCCTCGCCGGCGAGCGGATACAGGGGACTACGGGCCCGTGGGTGGGCCGTGGCGCAGGGTCATGCGGGACACACCGCCGGCGGAACGTCCGCGGCGCCCGCCATTGAGGATAAGACACCCTTGAACAACAACAATCGTGGCAATGCCAATAACAGCAACAACAACCGCCGCCGCGGCCGGGGCAACCGGCCGGGCAATGGTAGCGGTAGCGGTAGCGGCGGCGGCGGTGGCGGCCAGCAACTCAATCGCATCGACAGCCGGGCGCGCGGCAACGCGCCGCAGCTGCTCGAGAAGTATCGCAAGCTCGCGCAGGACGCGCACCTCAACGGCGACCGCGTCCAGGCCGAGTATTTCCTCCAGTTCGCCGACCACTATTTCCGGGTCAGCGCGGACACCCGGGTTCGCCAGGAAGAGGGGCGTGTGCGCCGCGAAGACGGCGGGAGGGACGACGGCGGCGCGTCCGAGAGCGGCGACGAGAACGAGTTCACGATGGACGGGGATTTCCCCGGCTTCGAGCAGCCTGGGCAGTATCAGCGCCCGCAGCGGCAGGACGAGCGCCCGCGCGAGGAGCGTCCGCGCCGCGAGGATCGCCCGCAGCGTGACGATCGCCCGCAGCGTGAAGCCGTTCAGTCCCCGCGCACCGAACCCGCGGAGCAGACCGAAGCGGCAGATGAGCAGGGCGAAGCCGCGTCTGCGTCGGGCAGCGGTTACGAACCCGCCGAAAATCCGTTCGTGCGCGGCAGCCGGGGCCTGCGCCCGCGCCGCGAAGATCGCCGTCCGCGCGACGCCGAAGCGGACGATGCGCCTGCCGGACTCGATCCCGCGTTGTTGCCGCCCGCGATCGCGCGCAGCGACGCGGCGCCCGAAACCGACGCGAGCGAAACCAAGCCGCGCCGCGGACGTCCGCGCAAGCCGCGCAGCGCTGGCGATGCCGGCGGCGAGGCGTTAGAAACCGTAAGCTGATCGGCGCCTCGTGCTCGCGAGGTTCGCCGCCTATCCGCGCCTGACCGCGCTCACGCTGGGCGCACTGGCGGCGCTGGGCTTCCGGCCATTGATGTTGTGGCCGCTGGCGTTGATCGGGCTGGCGGGGCTCGCCGCGCTGCTCCACCGCGCATCCGGTTGGCGGCGCGCCGGGATGCTCGGCTGGTGCTTCGGGGTCGGCCACTTCACCGTCGGCGACACCTGGATCGCTACCGCCTTCACCTATCAAGCGGCGATGCCCGCGTGGCTCGGCTGGGTGGCGGTGGTCGCGCTGTCGTTTTATCTGGGCGTGTTCACCGCTTTCACCGCGCTTGCAGCCCGCTTGCTCGCGCGGAGCAGCGCGCCGGCGCTGGTCCCCGCCCTCGCGGCGAGCTGGATCGTCGGCGAATGGTTGCGCAGCTGGGTTTTCACCGGGTTCGTGTGGAACCCCTTGGGAGTGGTGACGCTCGGCACGTTCGCGCATCCCGGGCTTGCGCGCGTCGCGCCGTGGCTGGGGACCTACGCGCTTTCGGGGCTGGTCGTGCTGCTCGCGGGCGCGGCATGGCTCGCCGCCGAGCGCCGCCGCGCCGCGGTGGCGCTACTCCCGGCGTTGCCGTTCCTGCTCCCGCTGGGCGGCGATGCGGGGGTGGGGACGCTGCCGTTCACGCTCGTCCAGCCCGATATTCGCCAGCAGGACCTCAACGATCCGACGACGTTCGAGGGCCAATTCACCCGCATCGCCGGGCTTAGCCAGCCGCTTGTGCCGGGAACGCAAAGGCTGGTGCTATGGCCTGAAAGCGGCATCCCGGACTACTTGCGCCCCGGCTACCCGCAGCGGATGTACGACGCGACCACGTTCGCCCGCGATCCGACCGCCTCGCGCGCGCGAATCGGTCGGATGATCGGCCCTGGCGCAATGCTGCTGACGGGCGCGGTCGATCTCGAAGTGCAGGGTGACCGGGTGACCGGCGCGCGCAATGCGGTGACCGCGCTCGACGCCGGCGGCGCGATTCGCGGCGGCTACGCCAAGGCCCACCTCGTTCCTTACGGCGAATACCTTCCGTTACGCTGGCTGCTCGAGCCGTTGGGGCTGTCGCGGCTGGTCCCGGGCGACATCGACTTTCTGCCCGGCCCGGGGCCGCGTACGATCGATCTCGGGCCGTGGGGCAAAGTCGGGCTGCAGATTTGCTACGAAATCATCTTTTCGGGCCAGGTGGTCGATCGCGCGCACCGCCCCGACGTCATCTTCAACCCGTCGAACGATGGCTGGTTCGGCGCATGGGGGCCGCCGCAGCACCTTGCCCAAGCCCGCCTCCGCGCGATCGAAGAGGGATTGCCCGTGCTGCGCGCCACCACCACGGGGATCAGCGCGGTGATCGACGCGGGCGGCGCGGTACGAGATTTCCTGCCGCAGCACGTTTCGGGGCGGATCGACGGCGTGGTCCCGCCCGCCCGCGCGCCGACGCTGTTCGCACGCCTGGGCAATGCTCTGCCGCTCGCATGGGCGATGCTTCTCGCACTTGTCTCGCTGGTTGCCAGCCGCCGCACCCGGCGATACAGCGCGGCGACATAAAGAAACCTTTATATGAGTGGGTAAATGCGCAACCAGTTCCTCTTCACTTCCGAAAGCGTTTCCGAAGGCCACCCCGACAAAGTCGCGGACCAGATTTCCGACACCATCGTCGATCTGTTCCTGGGCATCGACCCCGAAGCGAGGGTCGCCTGCGAGACGCTCACGACCACTCAACTGGTGGTGCTCGCCGGCGAAATCCGCGGCAAAGGGATTTACGAGAACGGCGAATGGATCGCAGGGATTCCCGAGCGGGTCGAGGCCGCGGTGCGCGAAACCGTCAAGCGGATCGGTTACGAGCAGGCGGGTTTCCACTGGAACGAATTCCGGCTCGAAAACAATCTGCACGGCCAATCCGCGCACATCGCGCAAGGGGTCGATTCGGGCGCGGACAAGGACGAGGGCGCGGGCGATCAGGGGATCATGTTCGGCTATGCCTCGGACGAGACCCCCGATCTGATGCCCGCGACGCTCTACTACAGTCACAAGATACTTGAGCGCATGGCTGCCGACCGCAAGAGCGGCGCGGCCCCGTTTCTCGAGCCCGACGCCAAGAGCCAGGTAACGCTGCGCTATGCCAACGAACGCCCGGTGGAAGCGACCGCGATCGTCGTCTCGACCCAGCACGCGCCGGGCTACTTCCTCCACGGCGGCGAAGGCGACGCCGCCAAATACGCGGAACTGCGCGATTACGTGAAGCGCGTCATCGCCGCGGTAATGCCGCCCGAACTGCTTACCGCGAGCACCGTGTACCACATCAATCCGACTGGCCGGTTCGAGATCGGCGGCCCCGACGGCGACGCCGGGCTGACCGGGCGCAAGATCATCGTCGATACCTATGGCGGCGCCGCGCCGCATGGCGGCGGCGCATTCAGCGGCAAGGACCCGACCAAGGTCGACCGCTCGGCCGCCTATGTCACGCGCTACCTGGCCAAGAACGTGGTCGCGGCCGGGCTCGCGCGGCGCTGCACGATCCAGATCGCTTATGCCATCGGAGTGGCCGAGCCGCTCTCGCTCTACGTCGATCTGCACGGGACCGGCACGGGCGTGAGCGAGGGCAAACTCGAGGCGTTGCTGCCGCAGCTCGTGAACCTCACTCCGCGCGGCATCCGCACGCATCTGAGGCTCAACAAGCCGATTTACGCAAAGACCGCGGCCTATGGCCACTTCGGGCGTGCGGCGGAAGGCGATCACTTCCCGTGGGAACGGACCGATCTGGTCGACAAGCTCAAAGCCGAGCTGAGCTGATACGCTGATTCAGGCGGCAGAAGCGTAAGCCGCCGCATCCTCGTCCGGCCAACGGGTCATCCGCGCGCGGCCCGAATCGAGGAACAGCGCGGGCAGCTTGCCGAGCATCAGGATCTTGTGGATGCACCAGTCGGCGGCGCGTTCGTTCCATTTTGCGGTAGCGCGGCCCTGCGCCTCAAGCCAGCGCTGGTAGGGGAGGAAGTGATCGGGCTCGTCCTTGTGGACGATCTCGAAAATCTTCTTCATCACCGGATCGGACATGATCAGCTTGTTCTTGAGGATGATCTCGACCTGCGCGTAGCCACGCTGCTCGGTCAGCATGATCACCCGGCACAGTCGCTCGAAATCATCGCCATTCGCGACGATCCCGGCGGTGTCGAGCTCGTCGATCGAGCAGTTGAACACCCATTGGATAAAGCGGTCGATATGCCCGACCCCGCGGTCGACCTGGAGCGGCATCTTGCCTTGCCGCTCGAACCAGCGGCGAAACATCACGTAATGCTTTTGCTCGTCGGCGCGGTGCTTCTCGATCTCGGCCTGGAACGCGTGATCGTCGGGGCAGCGCGCGCGCACCGCTTCGAGCACCCGATCGAGCGAGGTGTACCCGCGGTACTCGTTGTAGATGTAGATCGAGGCGAGCACGTCGAGGTAGCGCTCGCGAAAGGATTCCCTCAGCGACATTGGCGTCTAATGTCACAAGTGGACGATAGGTTCCAGAGCGTGCGGCGTATTGCGTTTAGCCCAGGGTGCCGCACAGCCGCTCGACCACGGCGGCGAAATCCTCGCGAAAGTCCTGGACGACCTGACGGCACGAACGTTCGCTCTCGATCAGCCCAACCCCTTGGCCGACGAAATAACTGACCAGATCGCGCGCCGCCTCGTTCCCGCCGAGTACTGCTTTTTCGACGCGCGCAAAACTAGGTTCGGACACCATCCCCATCAGCGGCATCGGCAACGCGCCCAGACTGCCGGGCGCGTCCCACGCCTCCTGCCACGCAGTCTTGAGCTGGCGCGCAGGCTTGCCCGTCCGGCTCTTGGAGCGGACCGTGTCGCGGCTGCGCGCGGCGATCATCTTGGCGCGGAAGGCCTCGCTGGTCTCGGCTTCGGGAGTCGCCAGCCATACAGACCCAGTCCATGCGCCTTGCGCGCCCGCGGCCATCATCCCGGCCATTTGTGCGCCGGTCATGATACCGCCCGCGGCGAGCACGGGGACATCGTGGCCAGCGCCTTCGAGCGCGCGGACGACTTCGGGAACGAGCACCAACGTCGAAACCTCGCCGCAATGCCCCCCGGCCTCACCGCCTTGCGCGACGACGATATCGACCCCCGCCGCCGCCTGGCGCAGCGCGTGCTCTTTGGCCCCGACCAGCGCAGCCACGGGAATGCCCCGGCGTTTGCCTTGCTCGATCATCGTGGGCGGGGCGATGCCCAGTGCGTTGGCAATCAGCCGGATCGGGTGACGGAACGCGACCTCCATCAACGCCAGACCGTTTTCGGGCGTGATCCCCATGCGTTCGCGCAGCGGGGTGACCTCGCGCGGGCTGTCGATTCCGTAGCCCGCGAGGAGGTCGGCGGCGAATGCCTGGTAAGCGGGATCGATCGAAGCCGCGCGGCTGGCGTTGTCGGCGAGGCCGGCAACGCGCGGATCGATCGTCTCGGGCACCAGCACATCGACCCCATAAGGTTTGCCGTGGACGCGCGCGTCGATCCAGGCGAGTTCCTCCTCGAGCTGATCGGGGCTGAACCGCGTTGCACCAAGCACACCGAACCCGCCCGCCTTGCTCACCGCGGCGACGACATCGCGGCAGTGGCTGAACGCGAACAGCGGGAAGTCCGCGCCGGTCAGCTCGCACAGGCGGTTGTTCACGCCGCTAGCCCCGCGCCAGCGTCACCGGCCCGCCAAGCTCGATCGCCTTTTTGTAAGCGGGGCGCGCTTTGAGCCGCTGGAGGTAGCCGTTGAGGTTCGGGCGGGTCGAGAGCAGCCCCATCTGCTCGGCGTGCTCGAGCATGTATTCGAGGTTGATGTCGGCGCCGGTGAACGTGCCGCACAGGAAATCGCGGCCTGCGAGTTGCCCCTCGATCCAGTCGAGTTGCTTGGCCAGCTCGGCGTCCATGAACCCCAGCCCCTGCACGCCCAATCCCAGCCGCGGTCCGAGCAGGCGCATCAGCATCGGCATCCCCAGCGTGCCTTCGGTGAAGTGCAGCCATTCGAGGTAGGCGGCGCGCTCGCTGTCCGTGGGGAGCAACTGCCCGCCGCCGAATTTCTCGACCAGGTACTCGATGATCGCGCTCGATTCGACCATCGTGCGCCCGTCGACTTCGACCGCGGGAGCTTTGCCCAACGGGTGGACATCGTAAAGCGACGGTGGCGAACGGAAGGTCGTGGGATCGCGGGTGTGCTCGACCAGTTCGTAGTCGAGCCCGAGTTCCTCGCACAGCCACACAATGCGGGTCGAGCGCGAGATCCTGAGGTGGTGGACGCGGATGGTCATGGGGCTCAGCTTTCGTAATGCGCGGTGGTTTTGATGGCGACTTCTTCCGCGGTAACGTCCGGCGCCAGCTCGCGCAGGCGGAAGGGCGCGGCGTGGCTGGCGCGGTCGAACACCGCCAGGTCGGTGACGATCATGTCGACCACGTTTTTGCCCGTCAGCGGCAGCGTGCATTGGGGCACGAACTTGGGGCCGCCGTCCTTGGCCGTGTGCTCCATCACGACGATGATCTTCTTGACCCCGGCGACGAGGTCCATCGCCCCGCCCATGCCCTTGATCATCTTGCCCGGGACCATCCAGTTGGCGATGTCGCCGTTCTGCGCGACTTCCATCGCGCCCAGCACGGTCAGGTCGATATGCCCGCCGCGGATCATCGCGAAGCTCGCCGCGCTGTCGAAATAAGCCGATTGGGGCAGCTCGCTGATCGTCTGCTTGCCCGCATTGATCAGATCGGGATCGACCTCGTCGTCGTAAGGGAAAGGGCCGATCCCGAGCATGCCGTTCTCCGACTGGAGCGTGACCTCGACGCCTGGGGGAATGTGGTTGGCGACGAGCGTCGGAATCCCGATCCCCAGGTTCACGTAGAACCCGTCGCGCAGCTCGGCTGCGGCGCGCATTGCCATTTGGTCGCGGGTCCAGCTCATCGGTGTCTTTCGCGGGATCGTCAGTCGATCGGGGTCGGGGTGAGGAACCAGCCCGCGCCGTAAAGCGGTTGCACCGCCTGCGCGATCGGGCCCTCGGGATCGCGCAAGTAGTCGAGCGCTTCGAGAAAGTCGGATTTGCGGTCGCCGGCAAGCGCGACGAAGCACCAGTCGCGCGCCGCGGCGATCAGCCGGGCGTCCTTCGATCCATCGCGTCCGCGCGCGAGCAGCAACCGGTCGGTGCGGTCCGGGTCGAGTCCGACCGCCCGCAAAACGGTATAGACCTTGTCGGCGCGGTCGAATCCCAGCGCGGATTTCCAGAAGATCACCACCCCCGCGCCGCGCATCCGGGCGAGCTCTTCGGCAAGCCCCGGTGCGGGGCTCGGCGGATCGGCGGGATCGAACGTTCCGCTAGCGGGATCGAGATCGATCGCCACCGCGGCGGGCTTGGCACCGCAACCGAGCCGGTGCGGCCTGTCGGTCAACGATTTGGGATCGACCAGCGCCGCGAGCCGCGCATCGCCGGGAGCGTCGGCGGCGTGGGCGATCGCGTAACTCGCGAACCCGGCGAAGTCGGACGTCGGAGAAGCCTTTGACGGCGCGAGCGCGAGGCGCAAGAGCGGCGGCTGCGGAGGGGCGACCGCGACGACGGCAGGCGATGCGACAGGCAACGGAGCAAGCGTCGCTACAGAGGGCTGCGTTGTCGACAGCGCCGCGTTGCCCGCGACCGAAGGCGGCGGTTCGGTGCCGGGAGCAAAGATGGGGACGCGCGACGAGGGTGGCGGGGCGGGAGTCCGATCCTTGTGCGAGACGGGTTTGCTTCTGGCGATCGCGCCCGCAGCCGCTAGCGGCACGACCGCGGCGACGCAGCCCGAGAGCGCCAGCGCGGCCGACAAAGCCGTGCCGACCACAGCCATACACCGCGCGCTCATGCGGCTTTCGCCATGAGTACCGGCCATGCCTTCCATGTCCCTGCGGCATAGACGAGCCCGAATATCAACACGATCCCGGAGGACCAGTAATCGAACGGCGCATCTTCATATGAAAGGTTCGCCGCGACCGGAACGACCAGCAGTCCACGCGCGAGGTAAATTGCGGTTATCCCGACCAGCGCCGTCCGCATCAAAGGTAGCCGCCGAATGAGGCCCGCCCCGGCGAAGGCATACGCGGACCAAATAGCCAGCATCAGGGCGATGCCGGCAGTCATCCAGTGCAGGGTTGGATCACCATTTTCGAAGGCCCGTATGAGCGGCTCCGGCGCGCCGAAGACCCGGTACCAACTCGGCCCCTCCACGATGCAGCCTATGTGGATGAGCGAGGCGGCCACGCTGAGCAAACCGCCCGCTACCAGCCAAGGATTTCTCGTCATCAAGCTGCCTCCCGCTCGCGCACCGTCCTGAACTCGATCTGTTTGTCGTATGGCGCGCCGACGATCATTCGCTGGACGTAAACACCCGGCAAATGGATGCAGTCGGGATCGAGCCCGCCCGCGGGCACGACTTCCTCGACTTCGGCGATGCAGATTTTGCCGCAGGTCGCGGCGGGCACGTTGAAGTTGCGCGCGGTCTTGCGGAACACGAGGTTGCCCGTGGAGTCGGCTTTCCACGCCTTGACCAAGCTCACGTCGGCGAGGATCCCGCGCTCGAGCACGTAGTCCTCTCCGTCGAAAGTCTTGATCTCCTTGCCCTCGGCGACGAGCGTGCCGACCCCGGTGCGGGTGTAAAAGCCCGGGATGCCCGCGCCGCCGGCGCGCATCCGTTCTGCCAGCGTGCCTTGCGGGCAGAACTCGACCTCGAGTTCGCCGGCGAGGTACTGGCGCTCGAATTCCTTGTTCTCGCCGACATAGCTCGAGATCATCTTGCGGACCTGCTTCGTGCGCAGCAGCTTGCCGATGCCTTCGTTGTCGATCCCGGCGTTGTTGCTGGCGAACGTGAGATCCTTGACGCCCGAATCGCGCACCGCGTCGAGCAGTCGTTCGGGAATCCCGCACAGCCCGAACCCGCCGCAGGCAATCGTCAGCCCGTCGCGCAGCACGCCGTCCAGAGCCGCGGCGGCGTCGGGGAAGAGCTTGTTCATGCGCCCGCGAACTCCAGTCCGGTCATCCCGCCCAGTTCCCTAAGCGCCTGAGGCCCGCTTGTCACCTTGATCGCCACCATTCCGAGCGCCGCGGCGGGCTTGCAGTTGATGCCGAGGTCGTCGAGGTAAATGCAGTCGTGCGCCTCCACGCCGAGCGCGTCGCACATCATCCGGTAGATGCGCGGATCGGGCTTGCGGATGCCCGCCTTGCTGCTTTCTACCACGTGCTCGAACCGTGCGAAGATCGCGGCGTAAGCGTCGGAGCGCGTGGCGTCGCGCGTCATCCCAGCGCCGCCCGCGCCGGGGACGTTGTTGGTGATGCAACCCAGCCGGTACCTCGCCTCGCTCAGCGTATCGAGCGCGGCGACCATCTCGGGACGGATTGCTCCGGCGAGCACCGCCAGCACGTCGGCCCCGCGCAGCGCGTGGCCCAACGCCGCGGCCTCGGCGGCGAACGCCTCGTCGAACGCGGCCGTATCGATCTCGGCGCGCTCAAATCGCGCCCAGGCGTTGACGTTAGGATCGGCCGCGTTGACGCGGCGGATGAAGTCGGCGGGGAGTTCGCGTTCGGCCTCAAGCCGGTTGAACGCCTCGAACGGCGAGGCGGTGATAACCCCGCCGAAGTCGAAGATCACGGCGGCGAAGCGGCGCTTGGTCATGCCCGCACCCCGTGGCGCAACGCGGGGGGCGACGCAAGCTGGCAAGGCGCCGCGAGGCGCGCTAGGCTCAGCGGCGATGCGTTCCCAGGCCGCCTTTCTACTGGTCTCGATTCTGCTCGGCGGGTGCGACCGGGCCGCGCCGCCGTCGGTTCCAGATACCGACGCGAACACCGCCCCGGTATCCGCCATCCCCGTGTCGGCGGCACCGGCATCCGCGACGCCCGCAGCCGTTGTCCCCGCACCGGCGGTAGCCGCAAGGGTGCCCGACGCATACGTTGCGCTCGGTACGGAGCCGTTCTGGTCGGCTACCGTCGCCGCCGGACGACTGACTTATTCGACGCCCGAGAACCCGAAGGGCCAAACCATCACCGTCACCCGTGACGCCGCTCCTGACGAGACGCGGTTCTCGGGTAAGCTCGACGGAACGCCGCTCACGTTGGTCATCGCGCCAGGTGCGTGCAGCGATGGAATGTCCGACCGCACTTATCCGTTTACCGCGCGCCTGACCGTCGATGCCGGCGAGCGCCGCGGCTGTGCACACTTGCCCGATACCAAGGAGACCGTCCGATGAAACGCTTCACCACCGCACTTGCCCTGCTCGCGCTTGCCGCAGCGGGGTCTCTTGATGCCCGAACCGCTCCACGCGTCGCCGCGCCCGACTACGCCGCGTTCGTCGCCGACCCGGCGCGGACCGCGGACAACCGCAAGCTCGACGAAGGGCGAATGCCCGCGGCAGTGCTCGCTTTTGCCGGGCTGCATGCGGGAGTTACCGTTGCCGACTATCAAGCGGGCGGGGGCTATTACACCGAACTGCTGAGCCGCGCGGTCGGGCCCAAGGGGCGCGTCTATGCGCTGGTTCCGCCGGGCGGCAAGCCCGAAGCGTGGGCCGCACTCGTCGCCGCGCATCCCAACGTCATCCCGCTGATTACACCCGCACAGGGCATGACTTTGGCCCCGGGAAGCGTCGATGCGATGTTTCTTCACCTCGTCTATCACGATCTCTATTTCGTCTCCGAAAAGTACGCGCATCCGCCGATGGACATCGCCGCCACGCTCAAGGGCTGGTTCGCGGCGGTCAGGCCGGGCGGGCATGTGATCATCGTCGATCATGCCGGTCCCGCGGGCGATCCGCGTGCGGTCGTCGACAAGTTCCACCGGATCGATCCCGGGCAGGTCAAAGCGGACATGGCGGCGGCGGGGTTCATACTCGAAGCCGAGGCCGATGCGCTGCGACGGCCCGAGGACGATCACACCAAGAACGTCTTCGATCCGGCGATTCGCGGCAAGACCGACCGCTTCATGTTGAAGTTTCGCCGCCCGTGAACCGTTGCGTGTTTTGCAACAAAGCGTGACCTTTTCGCACTTGCGGAATCGATGTTGCAGCCGCACATAGAGCGCGCCTTTCAGGCATCCTCTCCCAAAACTTCCCAAGGCTCGGTCGGCAACGACCGGGCCTTTTTTCGCGCCGTCTCCAATCGACGCACAAACTTGCGCTCGATTTGCAATCGCGGAACATCGACCCCAGATCGGCTTTACGTCTCCGGGTCAGTCGGGCGCACAGGGATCGGAACACGCATGGCCGAAGCGGCGGCACGGATCGAGGACAGAACGGTCAGGCTTCAGGTCGCGGCGGCGCGGCAGGAGGAAAGCGGCAACGGCATCGCTCGGATGCCGCGCGCCACGATGGCCTCGCTCGGGCTGGCCGAGGGCGATTTTGTCGAAATCGTCGGCAAGCGCTCGACCGCAGCGCGCGCGGTCCAGCCTTACGCCGAGGACGAAGGGCTCGAAGTCATCCGGCTCGACGGGCTCCAGCGCGCGAACGCCGAAGTCGGCTCGGGCGATCATGTCGAATTGCGCAAGGCCGAAGCACGGCCGGCGACGCGCGTGGTGTTCGCCCCCGCGCAGCGCGAGATGCGGCTCCAGGGCCCTGGACAAGCGCTCAAGCGCAACTTCTTCGGACGTCCGCTGGTCGCGGGCGACCTCGTCGCCACCGCCGGGCAGCAGCAAGTCCGCGACATGCCGCCCGAAGTCGCGCGGATGTTCAACGCGCCGGCATTCGCGCTGACGCAAATCCGCCTGACCGTGATCTCGACCGCGCCCAAGGGCATCGTGTTCATCGACGAGAACACCGAAGTCGAGCTGCGCGAGGAGTTCGAGGAAGCCGCCGCGGCGCGCGGCGACGTGCTCTACGACGACGTCGGCGGGATGGCCGAGACGATCCGCCAGCTGCGCGAAATGGTCGAGCTGCCGCTGCGTTATCCCGAGCTGTTCACCCGATTGGGCGTCGATCCGCCCAAGGGCGTGCTGCTCCACGGACCCCCGGGTACGGGCAAGACCCGCCTCGCGCGTGCGGTCGCCAACGAAAGCGACGCCAGCTTCTTCACAATCAACGGCCCCGAGATCATGGGCTCGGCTTACGGCGAGAGCGAGCGGCGCTTGCGCGAGGTGTTCGAGGAAGCGGCGAAGGCCAGCCCCTCGATCGTGTTCATCGACGAGATCGATTCGATCGCGCCCAAGCGCGGCCAGGTCCAGGGCGAAGCCGAGAAGCGCCTCGTCGCGCAGCTGTTGACGCTGATGGACGGGCTCCAGACGCGCTCGAACGTGGTCGTCATCGCCGCGACCAACCGTCCCGAAGCGATCGACGAGGCGCTGCGCCGCCCGGGGCGGTTCGACCGCGAGATCGTGATCGGTGTTCCCGATGAAAAAGCGCGGCGCGAAATCCTCGGCATCCACACCCGCGGGATGCCGCTCGCCGAAGGGGTCGATCTCGACGAACTGGCGCGCACCACCCACGGCTTCGTCGGCGCCGATCTCGCCGCACTCGCGCGCGAAGCGGCGATCGAGACCGTGCGCCGGTTGATCCCGCAGCTCGACCTCGAAGCACAGACGATCCCCGCCGATGTGCTCGCGGCGATGTCGGTGACCCGCGACGATTTTCTCGAAGCGCTTAAGCGCGTCCAGCCGAGCGCGATGCGCGAGGTCATGGTTCAGGTGCCCAACGTCGGCTGGGACGATGTCGGCGGGCTCGACGAGGCGCAGTTGAAGCTGCGCGAAGGCGTCGAACTGCCGCTGCGCAACCCAGAAGCGTTCCGCCGCCTCGGCATCCGCCCCGCGCGCGGCTTCCTGCTTTATGGGCCCCCCGGCACGGGCAAGACGCTGCTCGCCAAAGCGGTGGCGAAAGAGGCGGAAGCCAACTTCATCTCGATCAAATCGTCCGACTTGCTGAGTAAATGGTACGGCGAGAGCGAGCAGCAGATCAGCCGCCTGTTCGCGCGCGCGCGCCAGGTTGCGCCGTGCGTGATCTTCATCGACGAGATCGACAGCCTCGTCCCCGCGCGCGGGTCGGGTCAGGGCGAACCGCAAGTCACCGCGCGCGTGGTCAACACCATCCTCGCCGAGATGGACGGGATGGAGGAACTCAATTCGATCGTCGTCATCGGCGCGACCAATCGCCCAGCGCTGGTCGATCCGGCGTTGCTGCGCCCCGGACGGTTCGACGAACTCGTTTATGTCGGCACGCCCGATGCCGCGGGGCGCGAGCACATCTTGCGCATCCATACCGCCAAAATGCCGCTCGCGGGGGATGTCGATCTGACCGCGATCGCGCGCGAGACCGATCGCTTCACCGGCGCCGATCTCGAAGACGTGGTCCGCCGCGCCGGGCTCGTCGCGATTCGCCAGCATGGCGAGAAGGTCAAGAAAGTCACCGCTGCCGACTTCGCCGCCGCGCTCGAGGATTCGCGCGCGACTGTCACCGAGGCGATGGAAGAGGAATACCTCAAGATGAAGGGCGAGCTGAAGCGGCGCGCGTTGGAAGTCGCCCCGATCGGCTTTCTCGCGCCGGGAATGGTCACCCCGCTGCGCGAGACCAAGCACGGGGGGTGAGTGCGCAGTCAGCGCGTCAGTGGAAAGCTTAGCCTGAGTTCGATCCCGTTGTCGTGGAATTCGCGTTCAAAGCTGCCGCCGAGTTGGCGCGCGGCGCTTTCAACGAGTGCCGAGCCGAAGCCTTCCTTGCCCAGGCGCGGCGGCTTGGCGCCCGCGGGCGAATGCTCGCGCCAGCGCAGGCACAGCGGCGCGCCATCCGCCTCCGCGTGCGTCCAGCTCACCGCGATGCTGCCCCCGGGCCGCGACCAGCCGCCGTACTTGACCGCGTTGGTGGCAAGTTCGTGGAGGACCAGCCCGAGCGGGACCACTGCGATCTGCGGTAGCGCGGTTTCCGGCCCCTCAATCGTGCACGCGCTGGCGTCCGAACGATAAGGCGCGAGCGCGGTTTCGACGAGCTGGTCGAGCTGCGCGGTGCGATACTGCGGCGAGCCCTGGGTGGCGCCATGCGCTTTGGACAGCGCTTCGATGCGTCCTCCGAGCCGGTCGATAGCTTCCCGGCCTTCGGGATGCTCGCGCCCGCTCATCCGCACGATCGCCAGCACCACCGCGAACAGGTTCTTGACGCGGTGATTGAGTTCGCTGGCGAGCAGGTCGGCGCGGTCGCGCGCGCTGCGCAGATCGGCCGCCTGGGCCTCGCTCGCTTCGAGCCGGGCGGCGCGGAACACTTGCCACAGTCCGAGCGCGAGCGTCGCCACAATCAGCCCCAGCAAGAGCGCCAGAAGCGGAATGATGCGCTGCTCGGTAGCGACCGAGGCGGCGCGAATCTCGCGCAGCCGTGCGGTCTCGATCGCCGCCATCCGCGTGATCGTGGCGCGCAGCCGCTCCATTAGATGCTCGCCGTCGTCGGACAGGATGCGCCGCTCGGCCGAATCCCTGTCGCCCAAGCCGATCTGAGTCACGGTTTCGTCGAGTTCGGCCAGCTTCGCCGAAGCGAGCGTCTCGAGGTCCGCGGCCAACGCCTGCTGCTGCGGCGTGCCCGATCCGCGGACCTGGCGTTGCAACCGGGCGATCAGCGGCGGAAGCTGCGCGCGCGCCGCCTCGTACGGCGCGAGATAGCGCCGGTCGAGCGTGATGTAATAACCGCGCTGCCCGGTTTCGGCGTTGACCGCGGCGCGGTTAATGTCGGCGAGGATCGTAACCATTTCTTCGGTCCGGGTCGCTTGGCCACGTTCGATACGCTCGGCGCGGATCGTATTTGCGATCAGGAACACGCCGCCCACCAGCCCGACCGCCACTACGCCGAACAACAGCAGCACCGGCAAACGCGGCCGGCCCCGCCACCATGCGCGGGTCCGCGCGCGGATGGCCTCACCTTCGTTCAATGCGCGGCGCCCCAGCTCGCTCCGGTGCCGATCTCGATCGCCAACGGCACGTCGAGCCGCACCGCGGGCAGCGCGGCCTCGGCCATCACCCGCTCGATCACCGGCGCGGCGGCGGCGACATCGCCCGCGGGCAGCTCGAACACGAGTTCGTCGTGGACTTGGAGCAGCATCCGCACTTTGCTCAGACCCGCACCCTGCAGCGCGGGCGTCATCCGCGCCATCGCGCGCTTGATGATGTCGGCGCTGGTCCCCTGGATCGGCGCGTTGATCGCGGCGCGTTCGGACCCCGCGCGCTCATTGGGGTTGGCGGCGCCAATCCGCGGGAACCACGTCTTGCGGCCGAACAGCGTCTCCGAATATCCACGGCCGCGCACGCTTTCGAGCGTGGCGTGGATGTAGTTGCGGATCCCGGGGAAGCGTTCAAAATAGCGGTCGATCATCGCCTGGGCTTCGTCCGCCGGGACCCCCAGCCGCCCGCCCAAGCCCCACCGGCTGATCCCATAGAGGATCGCGAAGTTGATCGTCTTGGCGCGCCCGCGGGTGTCGCGATTGACCTCGCCGAACATTTCGAGCGCGGTGCGCGAATGGATGTCCTCGCCCGCGCCGAACGCGTCCTTGAGCGCGGGGACGTCGGCCATGTGCGCCGCGAGCCGAAGTTCGATCTGCGAATAGTCGGCGGCGAGCAGGACGTTACCCGGCTCGGCGACGAACGCATCGCGGATCTGGCGGCCGATCTCGGTGCGGATCGGGATGTTCTGCAAGTTGGGCTCGGTCGATGAAAGCCGCCCGGTCTGCGCGCCGACCAGGCTGTAGCTGGTGTGGACGCGGCCGGTGGCGGGATTGATCGCCGCCTGCAGCGCCTCGGTATAAGTCGAGCGCAGCTTCGAGATCTGGCGCCATTCGAGCACTTTGTCGGGGACTTGCGCGCGCGCGCCATCGTTCGATTGCGCGGCGAGGCCTTCGAGGATGGCCTGGTCGGTCGAATAGAGCCCGCTCTTGCCCTTGCGCCCGCCCTTGAAGCCCAGCTTGTCGAACAGCACTTCGCCCAGCTGCTTGGGGCTGCCGATGGTGAACGGCCCGCCGGCCAGGGCGTGGATCGTGGTCTCCAGCTCGCCGATGGCGGCGGCGAAGGTGGTCGATAA
>JBBRER010000003.1:0-64933 GCA_038202745.1 Sphingomonadales bacterium | reverse complement strand
ACTGCTCGCGCTCCACGGGCGCAAGGAAGCGCTGTACATCGTGTTCAGCGACCTCGAGGGCTTCACCAAGCTGTCGCACCAGCTCGAGCCTGAAACCGTCGCGCGGCTGCTCAACGAGTACCTCGAAGCGCTCAGCCAGGTCGTGCTCGACCACGGCGGGGTGATCGACAAGTTCGTTGGCGATGCGGTCGTCGCGTTCTGGGGAGCGCCGATCGCGCGTGCAGACGACGGCGCCAAAGCCGCGCGCGCGGGTTATGCGATGTGGCGCGCGGGCGAGGATTTCCGCGCCAGCGCCGGCCCCGGGATTCCCCCGATCGGCAAGACTCGCGTGGGGATGCATTACGGCGAGGCGGTGGTCGGCAACTTCGGCGGCGAGCGCCGCATCCAGTACACCGCGCTTGGCGACGCGATGAACACCGCCGCCCGGCTCGAGGCCGCGAACAAGGAACTCGGCTCGAGCGTGCTGGCGAGCCGCGAGTTCGTCGAGCGCTCGGGGCTCGACTGGTGGCGGCCGCTGGGCCGGGTGGTGCTGCGCGGCCGCGCCCAGCCGGTCGACATTTTCGAAGCGACGCCCGATTTTCCCGAGGCGGCGCGCGACGATCTGGTCACCGCGTTGGGGCAGGCGGGCGCGAAACGGGTTACCGCGCTGGCGACAATCGCCAAGACTTTTCCGCACGATAGTGCAATCCTGAACTTGTTGTCGCGAATCCGCGATCTGGGAGAGAACGATGCCTCGATCCTCGCATGACCATTTCGTCCGCCGCGCCGCGTTGGCCGTCGCCGGGGCGCTCCTCCTCGCCGCCCCGACGCTCGCCGCCGCGGCGATCGTCGTCGCCTCGAGCGGGCCTTCGGCGCGCGACTATCCCGCCGGGCGCAAGCTCGACGACAACGCCCGGATCACTTTGCGCGCGGGCGACATTGTCACCGTGCTCGACAGCAAGGGCACGCGGGTGCTGCGCGGCGGGGGAACCTTCACCCTCAACGGCAGCGCGGCGGCGGCGCAGAGCGCGACATTCGCGATGTTCACCCGACCGATGGCGGCCTCGCGCGTCCGCACCGGGGCGGTGCGCGGCGCGCCCGGAACGGAAGGGCGGATGCCCAGCCCGAACCTGTGGTACGTAGATACCGCGCAATCGGGGCCGCATTGCTATGTCGATGCATCCGCGGTCAGCCTGTGGCGCGGCAGTTCGGCCGGAGCGGCGGCTTATACGGTCAAGGACGAAAAAAGCGGAGCCGGCACCAATGTCGCGTTCACCGCCGACGCCCCGGTCGCGGCGTGGGACGGCGCGAAGCTCGCGATCCGCCCGGGCGCGACGTATCGCATCACCGGCGCGAGCGGCGCGGCGAGCTACGTCACTTTCATCCAGCTGCCGAACATGCCCGTCGGCCCCGAGAACCTCGCCGCCGCGCTGATCGACAAAGGCTGCAAGGCCCAGCTCGACCTGATGTCGACGACGCTGGCGCGGCGCTAGAGCGAACGCGGGCGGGGGTCGATAGCGATGCGCAATGGCATAGGGCAAAAACGCCAGGCGGTTTCGCTGGCCGCGCTCGCGCTCGCGGGCTGGGCGGCTCCTGCGCTCGCGCAAACGGTTCCCCCGACGCGCGAGGAGCTGCGCGTGGCGCAGCCGCGCGACGAGACGCGCGGCTCGCGGCTTACCATCGAGGGCGATATCGAACGTGGCCCTTGCCCGCTCGCCGATCCGGCTTACGCGAACGTCAAGGCGAACTTCGCAAGCGTCGATTTCGGCAGCCAAAGCGCGGTCCCGCCCGAAGCGCTGCGCGACACCTGGGCCGAGTACGCGGGGCACGAAGTCCCGATTTCGGCGCTGTGCGAAGTCCGCGACCGCGCCGCGACCCGGCTGCGCGAAATGGGCTACCTCGCCGCGGTCCAGATCCCGCCGCAGCGGATCGACACCGGCGGCACCGTGCGGATGGATGTGCTGATCGCCAAGCTGGTCGATATTCAGGTGCGCGGACAGCCGGGCAAGTCCGAAAATTTGATCGCCGCGCATCTGCGCAAGCTGACCACGCGGCCATATTTCAATACCCACGAGGCCGAGCGCAGCCTGCTGCTGGCGCGCGATTTGCCCGGCTACGACGTCCGCCTCGTGCTCCGCCCCGCCGGGACCGCACCGGGCGAGGTGGTCGGCGACGTCGTCGTCACGCGGCGTCCGGTCGAGCTTTACGCGACCGTCCAGAACCTCGGCGCGCAGACCACCGGGCCGTTCGGCGGCTTCGCCCAGCTCGTGCTCAACGACCTGACCGGGCTCGGCGACCGCACGACGCTGAGCCTCTACAACACTTTCCAGACCCGCGAGCAGACCGTCGCCGAGCTGACCCACGAATTCGCGCTCAACGCCAACGGGCTGCGATTGGGCGGGCAAGTCGTTTACGGACGCGGTCATCCCGATATCGCGCGCGGCGCGTTTCGCACCGAGACGTGGATTTTCGAAGGGCATCTGCGCGACGCGCTGATCCGCCGCCAGGCGCTCTCGCTCGGCGCGACCGTCGGTCTCGAGGCGATCGACCAGAAAATCCGCTTCGGCCCCAATCCGCTCTCCCAAGACAAGCTGCGAGTCGCGTTCGCACGGCTCGATCTCGACGCGTTCGATTCCGCCAGCCTGCGCAGTCGCGGCGGCTTTACCGCGAGCGAGCCGCGCTGGCGCGCCGCACTCGGCGCCGAAGTGCGCCAGGGACTCGACGTGCTCGGCGCGAGCCCGAATTGCCGCCCGGTGACCAAGTGCCTGTTCCCGGCGATCCCGATCAGCAACTTCACCGCCGACCCAACCGGGTTCGTCGCGCGCGCCGAAGCCGCGATCGAGTTCCGCCCGGGTCCCGCGATCACTTTCGCGCTGACCCCACGCGTGCAATACTCGCCCGACCCGCTGCTCAGCTACGAGCAGTTCAGCCTGGGCAACTACACGATCGGGCGCGGCTTCGATCCGGGCGTGGTCCAGGGCGACAGCGGCGTGGGCAGCGGGTTCGAGCTGCGCGCCGGGCGTCTGACCCCGCAAACCCCCGAGCAATGGCGGTTCCAGCCGTTCGCGTTCCTCGACACCGCGTGGGTATGGACCAACGACGGCGGCGCGACCGACGATCCGCGTCACGTCTGGTCGGCGGGCGGCGGGGTGCGCACGCGCTGGGGCGACCATGCCGACTTCAATTTCACGCTGGCGGTCCCGCTCGACCGCGCCGGCACGCAGGCGCGGCGCGGCGACGTCCGCGCGCTGTTCACCATCACCACACGCCTCACTCCCTGGAGGGGTTCATGACCACCCGCCTTGCCCAATCCGAGCGCCGTAATCAGTACCGAGCGATGCTGTTCGCGGGTTGTGCCTCCGCCACGCTGCTGGCGCTGTCCGTGGGCTCCGAACTCGACGCACAATCTTTCCAGGGCAGCGCCACGGTCGTCTCGGGCAGCGCCTCGGTGTCGACCAGCTCGGGACGGACCGACATTACGCCGTTCTCGCGCGAATCGATCATCAACTGGACCCCGACCGACCGGGGGGCCGGGCCCACCGACATCGAGTTCCAGCCCGCGGGCACCACGGCGAATTTCATGGGTGGGGCCAGCGGCGCACCCGATTTCACCGTGCTCAACCGGATCATCCCGGTCGACGCGCAGGGTAACCCGGTAGCGCGCCGGGTCGCCTTCAACGGCACGGTCAACAGCACGATCAACGGCGTGCAGGGGGGCCGGGTGTGGTTCTACAGCCCGACCGGGATCGTCATCGGCGGCACCGCGACGTTCAACGTCGGCAGCCTGCTGCTGACGACCAACGACTTGCAGGCCAATGGCGGCACGCTCGACACCAAACTATCGGCATCGTTCAGCGGCGCCGGTGGTTCGGTGGTGATCCAGCCGGGCGCGACGATCAACGCCGGGCAGGCCGGCGCGGCCAGCTACGTCGCGGTATTCTCGCCGCGCGTCGAACAGCGCGGGACGATCAACGTCGACGGCCAGGCGTTGCTTGCGGCGGGCAACGCAGGGCAAATCAGCTTCAACGCTGGGCTGGTCGATATCGATATGACGATCTCCGAGGGGACCGACGACGCCAACGGCATCGTCCATACCGGGACCACCGGCGGCCCGGCCTCGACCGGCCTGGGCGATCAGCAACAAGTCAAGATCGTCGCGGTGCCGAAGAACACCGCGCTGACGATGCTGCTGTCGGGGACGATCGGCTACACCCCGGCGGCGGTCGCGGCGCAGGACGGCAGCTCGGTGATCCTCCAGGCGGGCAATCCATACTCGCTCACCACCGCCAGTCCGGCGCTCGCCAACCTCTCACTGTCGAACGCGGCCATCCTCAACCGCTCGACGATTTATGCCGAGAACCTGCTCTCGCTTGCGCCCAAGCCGGGCGCCGATCTGACCTTCGGCGGTGACACCACGCTTGTTTCGGCGCACCAAATCTCACTCAACGCGCGCGCCGGCTCGAACATTGTGGTCAATGGCGCGCTCAATCTTTACGCGGGGACTTCGACCGACGGTGGCACGATTTCGATGGTCGCGGGGCCGTCGGACATCGACACCCTGCCCGGGCTGATCCGTGTGACAGGATCGGTCACAGCGTATGCAACCGGCTACGGCACGTCGTCGGACAGCGGGCAATTCGGATTGGCCGGGACCGGCGGGAGCGTTTCGTTCGCGGCCAACGGCGGCACGCTCGATTTCGGTTCGCTCTTTATCGATGCCTCGGGCTACGGCGGGTTCGGCAGCGATACGGGCGGTGACGGGATCGGCGGAACGATCGCTTTGTCGGCGGGTTACGGCGGAACGCTGTCGGCCGGTTCGACGACACTCGTTGCCTCCGCCAACGGCGGCAGCGGGACGATCGGCGGCAATGCCCGTGGGGGCTCGATTTCGATCGGCGACACCGGACAGGACAAAGCCCAACCGGCCGACACTTTGGGCGGGTTCCTGAAACTCGGCGATGTCGCTCTCTATTCGAACGCGCGAGGCGGCTTCGGCTCGACCTCGGGCGATGCTTTCGGCGGCAATGTTGCGATCAGCCTGACCAAGCAGGCGCAGTCGTGGACCTCGTTCCAAAGCATAGGGGACGCGATGGACGGCTCCGGCGCGCTCGATCCGACCGGGGGAACGTTCACGCTCGACGTCGCGGGGCCGGGCTCGCTCGACGTGGCGGGCGATTTTATCGTCAGCCTCGACGCGATGAGCGGGGTCGATGGACCCGCGGGAAGCTTCGCCCAGGGCGGGACCGCGACGATCCGCGCGAGCGGCGGCGGCGCGCTCAACGTCGCGGGAAAGATCGACGTTCATGCCAACGCCAGCGTGTTCGTGCCCTCCTTCGGAACCAAGCCGACGACCAGCCCGGACGTGCGCGGCGGGAGCGTCTCGCTGATCGCCGACGGCGGTTCAATTCGCGCGTTCGGCCTGGCGCTCAACGCCAACGCCACGGGGATCGGCGCGAGCACGACCGCCGGGCAAGCGACGGGCGGCAGTGCGGTCGCGGGCGCGCAGAACGGCGGCGTGCTCGATATCCGCGCAGGCCGGATCGGCAGCGGCGACACGCTGATCGGCGCCCAAGGCTTCGGCGGCAACGGGACGCAGGCATCGAATGCGACCGGCGGCACCGCGCGGCTATTCGCCAGCGACGGCAGCGTGTCGATCGCGGGGACGACGACGGTCACCGCCGACGCGAGCGACGGGGTTTTCGCCGATCTAACCGGCCAAGGCTTCAACGCAACCGGGGGCATCGCCTCGATCGACGTCACCGGCGTTCTCGGGACGATGACGCTCGGCGGGTTCACGCGGGTCAGCGCCGACGGCAATGCCGCGGGCGCGAGCGCGGGCAAAGTCGCGGTGCGCGGCAACGGCGGCAAAGGCACCGGAGGCGATGCCTCGATCACCGTGGGCGCGGGCAAGTTGAACAGCGCCGCGCTCGAGATCAGCGCGCTTGGAACCGGGGGAACCTCGGCGTCGAGTGCCGGAGCGGCCTATGCCGCGGGCGACGGCCGGGGCGGTTCGGCGCGCTTCGTGCTGAGCGGGGGGAGCGCGACCGCGACCGATCTCGCGATCTATGCCAGCGGGTTCGGCGGCTCGGCGGCTCGCGTAGCCGCTGCTGGCGAGGTTGCAGCGGTCGCGGGCAAAGGCTTCGGCGGCATGGCATCGCTGACCGCAAGCGCGGGCACGCTCGACACGCCCGCGATCGACATCGACGCGGGCGGCTTCGGCGGGAACGGCGCAAGCAATCCGTTCGGCGCCGGCGGCAACGGCGGTGACGGAACGGGCGGCACCGCGACGCTGACGATGCCCGCGGGGAGCAGCGCGCGCGTGACCGCGCCGTCGGGCGTATCCGTCTTTGCGGACGCATTTGGCGGCAACGGCGGTCCGGGCACCACGACGCAGGGCGCAGGCGGCAACGCGGCAGCGGGAAGCGCGGCGATAGCGGTCGCGGATGGGGCATTCGACTTGGGGCCGACGCTGGTCGAGGCGAGCGGCTTCGGCGGCGCGGGCTCGATCATCGGGCGCGGCGCCGGGGGCACCGCAATTTTCGCGCTGACCGACACGCTGAGCGGCGCAGTCACCCCGCGCAAGCTCGCCAGCCTCGATATCGAGGCGCAAGGCGTCGACGGGGCGGGCAATGCCGACGTCGGTGGGACGACGGGGCTTACGGTCACCGTCGGCAACGCGGGAGCCGGGCTGGCCATCGCGGGCGACCTGAGCGTGCGCGGCGACGGCGCGACCGGCGCGGCGGGCAATGGGTTTACCGGGTCGATCGCTGGTGCGCCGCTCAAAGTGGGCGGGCAGTTCATGCTGGTCACTCCGCGCGCCGCGGCGCTGACGATCGCTCCGGGCGCAAGCCTCGATGTGGCGGGTCCGATCGATTTCACCATCGGCCGTAATCTTGCGGGCAGCGGCCGGCTGACGAGCGCGGGCAATGTCAGCATCGTCGCCGGCACCGGGATTTCGCTGACCGATCTCGTTTCGGGCGGGACCACGCTGCTGCGCGCGCCGGGCGGGGCGGTGAGCGTGAGCAACGACTTGCGTTCGACTGGGCTCGTTACGGTGCTTGGCACTTCGGTCGATCTCAATTCGCTCGGCGCGCTCAGCTTCGCCGACGCCGACGCGACCGCGGGCAACTTGTCGATCCGCACCGCGGGCAACCTCGATCTGACCACCGTCGATGCGACCGGGTCGGTCGCGCTGGCCAGCACCGCCGGCGCGATCCACAACACCGGCGCGGTCCACGGGGTCGGGATAGCCTATACCGCCGCGGGCAACGTCCAGTCGGACGCGGCGCTGGCCTCGCTCGGGGCGCTCAGCGTGACCGCGGGCGGAACGTTCAGCGCGCCGGGGACGGTCAGCGCGGTTGGGAACGTCAGCCTCGATGCCGCGCAGGGCATGAACCTTGCGGGCGTCCAGTCGGGCGGGACCACGCTGCTGCGCGCGACGAACGGCAATGTCACCGTGAACGCGCTGACTTCGCCCGGAGCGGTGACGCTGCTTGGGCGCGGCGCGTCGGTGACTTCGCCCGGCGCGCTGACGTTCACCTCGGCCCAAGCGACGGCGGGCAATCTCGCGGTCACCACCGCGGGCAACCTGACGACGGGCACCGCGGGCGCGACAGGCACAGTGGCGCTGACCAGCACCGGCGGGGCGCTCACGACGACCGGCGCCGTCAGCGGCGCGGGGATTACGCTGAGCGCGAACGGCAATGTCGTGCTGGGCGGTTCGGTCGCTTCCAACGGTGCGTTGGGCGTGACATCGACCAATGGTGCGCTCACGACCGCCGGCCCGCTCAGCGGTGCGGGGGTGACGCTCAGCGCGAACGGGAACGTCGTGCTGGGCGGCTCGGTCGCTGCGAGCGGTGCGCTAGGAGTGACATCGACCGGCGGCGCACTCACGACCGCGGGCGCGCTCAGCGGCGTGGGGATTACGCTGAGCGCGAACGGCAACGTCGTGCTGGGTGGCTCGGTCGCTTCAAACGGTGCGCTGGCGGTGACATCGGCCAGCGGGACGGTGGTCGCCACCACTCCGCTGAGCGCTAACGGAAACGCGCAGATCATCGCACCCGGGGGGGTCACTCTGGCGCAACTCGCTTCGGGTGGGACGACGCTGCTGCGCGCGGTGAATGGCGCGGTCGGCGTTGCGAACCTGACTTCGGTTGGCGCGGTGACCGCGCAAGGGCGCAGCGTCGATCTGGTTTCGCCGGGCGCGCTGACTGTAACCAGCGCGACCGCGAGCGCGGGCGCGCTGTCGGTGCGAACCGCGGGCAATCTCGATATCGCCGGCGCGAGCGCGACCGGCGCGACCACGCTGACCAGCACCGGCGGCACACTTCATGCGACGGGTGCGGTCTCGGGTGATTCGGTCACGCTGGTCGCGGGCGGCGCGATCACCGCCGACGCCCCGGTGACCGCTATCAACGCGCTGACGGCGCGCGCGGGCGGCGCGTTCACCGCAGGCAGCCTCATTCTGGGCCGGACGATCGCGCTCACGTCGAGCGACATCGTGCTGGGCGCGACCGCGCGGGTCGGATTGCGCGGGACGACCCAGACGATCGTGCTGACCAACGGCATTTCGACGGGCCGCACCTTCATCGGCGGCGCGACGCAAGCGGGGGCGTGGAGCCTGTCGGCGAGCGAAGCCTTGCAGCTGTTTGCCGACCAGCGGATCACGATCACGGTGCCGGTCACCGTCAACCCCGCGACCGTCGCCGATTTCATCGTCGGACAACTCGCACTGAGCTATGGCGCGAACGCCAACATCGGGACTGGGGGCGAGTTCAAGCTACTCACCCCGGGGCGGGTTGCGGTCACCGGCGCGGTGCGGCTGACAACAAGTAGCGCCGCCGACCGTTTCTCGATCGACCCGTCACGGATCGACGTTGTCGCGGACACCGGCAGCATCGTCATGCGCGACGCTGCGGGCGCGCTTGGCGGGACGCTCGACCTCGTCGGCGGGATCATCGCGGTGGCGAGCCAAGCGGCGCTCACCGACATCGCGGGCCAGTCGACCGACGCGATCAACGCGCGGCTGGCGGTGAACGACGTGGCTCCGATCGCCGGCGGCTGGCTCCAGGCCGGGCAAATCAACCTGACTGCGACTGGGGGCTTGTTCATCCAGAACAGTGGGACGGGCGCGCCCTACGCCGATCGCCGCGGGTTCTCCGCGAACGGCATCGCGATCACGACCACCAGCGCGGCGACGCAGATCGTCATCAACGGGATGACGTTCGCCGGCGGGGTGCCGCACTACGGGCTCGACACCGCGGGTACGATTCTGATCAATGGCCGACCTGCGCTCAGCACCGGGCAGTTCGACCGCTTCTCGACGATCAACGGCTGCATCATCGGGCTCGATTGTGTGCTCGCGATGCGCGTCGGACCGGGCACGTCGACGATCTCGGGCTCGCTTACCGGCCAAGGCGAGGGTTCGCTAGCGCTGCTCCTCCCGCTGCTCCAATACCGCGCGCTCGAGCCGTTCGATTCGCCCCCGCTGATCGACGAGCCGGTGACCGGCGTCGGCAACGACGACTTGTGGCAGGAGCGCTGCAACCGCGCTAAGGATGGCTCCGGCGGGGAGTGTCCCGACAACGACGGCGGGTGACGATGCGGTTGGGGGAAGTGCGAAGCGCGGGAGTTTGGGCGGCGCTGGCGCTGCTGCTGGCGCTGGCCTTCGCGGGGCCGGGCGCGGCGGGCACGTTCGAAGGCGTCGCCAGCTGCGCGGGATCGACCTGCCACGGCCGCGCCGAAGGCAACGGCGCGCATGTCCGCCAGGACGAAATCCTCCACTGGCAGGACCCGTCGAGCCAGGCGGGTGCGCATAGCCGCGCTTACGCGGTGCTCGGCGGAGCGCGCGGTCGGCAGATCGCAGCGACGCTCGGGCTCGGCAGCGCGACTTCCGCGCCGCAGTGCCTTGGCTGCCACGCCACCGTCGGCAGCGCGCACGGGTCGCAGTTCCAGATAAGCGACGGGGTCGGCTGCGAAAGCTGCCACGGAGCGGCGTCGGGCTGGCTCGCGAGCCACTACGCGCTGGCCGGATCGCACGCCGCCAACGTCCGTAACGGGATGACCGACCTCGTCGACGCCCGCCGCCGCGCCTCGGTGTGCCTCGATTGCCACTTCGGCAGCGCCGCGCCCGGGCAGTTCGTGACGCACAAGATGATGGCCGCGGGACATCCGCGCGTTGCGTTCGAGCTCGATCTGTTTTCCGCGCTTCAGCAGCACTGGACCGAGGACGCGCGCTACACGGCGCGCAAGCCCAGGACCGACAGCGTACGGCTGTGGGCGGTCGGGCAGGCCGAAGCGGTCGCGCGCCAGACCGCGCTGTTCACGCGCCCGCAGCTGGGTTCGCAAGGGCTGTTCCCCGAATTCTATTTCTTCGATTGCCATTCGTGCCACCGCCAGATCACCGACGGCCCCGCGCGCAAGCTGACGTTCGAGACCAATCCGGGGCGCCCGATCCCGTTCGCGACGCCGCCGTTCAACGACGAGAATGCGATCCTGCTCGATGCGGTCGCAAAAACGCTGGCGCCTGAATCCGCTGCGGGGTTCGCGTCCGCCAGTCGCGCCTTCCACGGCGCGATGGGCGCGGGACGCGGTGAAGCGATGGCAGCGGCGGTCAAGCTCAATGCCGCAGCGAACGCACTCGCCGGACGGCTCGACCACGGCTATTCGCCCGACACCGCGTTCACCGTGGTCGCGCGGATCGCCGAGCGGACGACCGCGGCGCGGTTCACCGATTATGAAGGTTCGGTTCAGGCGGTGATGGCGGTCGATACTCTGCTGGGCGCGCTGGTCCGCGAAGGTCGGGTGACGGTCGGCGCGGCGGCGGGGATCCGCGGCAATATCGACCGCGCCTATGCCGCGGTGAAGAACCCCAACACTTACGATCCCGCCGGCTTCCGCGCCGCGCTGGGCGAAGCCGCGCGCGCGATCGGGTCGCTGCGCTGATGCGGGGCAGGCGGGGGATAGCCGCGCTGGCGTGCTTCGCGCTCGTCGCGTGCGGGGGCGGCGGAACAAGCGGGGGCGGCGCGACCGGAGGCACGACGCCGACGCCAACGCCGCCACCCGTGGGCGGCGTCTTGGCGGTCCCCGCCGCCGAATCGTTGAGCGTGATCGACGTCCAGAAAGTCCTCGCCGAAGCCGCCGCGCAGGCGCGCGCCGACAGCGCGCCCGCAGTAATCGCGGTGACCGACCGGGTCGGCAATGTGCTCGCGGTGCTCAAAATGACCGGCGCGCCCGCGACCGCGCTGGTGTCTCACGCGCCGGGCGGCGCCGATCTGGACATCCAGGGCGCGGTGGTCCCCGCCGAGGCCGCCGCGATCGCCAAGGCGATCACCGGGGCTTACCTGTCGAGCGCGGGCAACGCGTTCTCCTCGCGCACCGCGAGCCAGATCGTCCAGCAGCACTTTCCCCCCGCGGCCTCGACCCCGGGGCTCGAAAGCGGGCCGTTGTTCGGGGTCCAGTTCAGTCAGCTGCCGTGCTCTGACCTTTCGACCCGCGCCGCCGACGGCCCGATGGGGCCGCAGCGCTCGCCGCTCGGGCTCGCCGCCGATCCCGGCGGGTTCCCGCTCTACAAGAACGGCGTGCTCGTCGGCGGGGTCGGGGTTCTGGCCGACGGGCAGTACGCTTTCGATCCCGACGTGCTCGACATCGATTCCGACCGCGACGAGAAAATTGCGCTCGCCGGGACCGTCGGCTTCGAAGCACCGACCGCGATCCGCGCCGACCGGGTTTATGTCGACGGTACCCAGCTGCGTTTCTCCGATGTAGACTACCCGGCGCTGACCTCGCTCGCGGGCGCGAGCTTTGCCGCGACTGTCCCCGCGCTCGGCGCGCTGGTCCCGTATCGTGGCTATTATCCCGGCGGCGCGGTGATCGCCGGGACCGCTTACGGCACCGAAACCTCTGGTATCCGCCCCTCGCGCGCCGCCGAGTTCCCCAACCCCGACGCGTTCGTGCTGTCCGACGGCGCGGGCAACAACCGCTTTCCGGTTCGCGCGGGCACCGACGCGGGCGATATCGCGCAGCCGCTCAGCGCAGCCGAAGTGCGCGAAACGCTGGTCCAGGCGTTCACGATCATGACCCGGGCGCGAGGGCAAATCCGTCAGCCGCTCGACAGCCGCGCGCAAGTGTCGATCTCGGTGGTCGATACGCGCGGCCAGATCCTCGGCATCGTCCGCGCGCCCGACGCGCCGATCTTCGGCACCGACGTCTCGCTCCAGAAGGCGCGTACTGCGGCGTTCTTTTCGCACCCTAACGCGGGCGCCGAGCTGTCCGCCGATCCCAGCGCCGATGTGCGCCATTTCGTGCCCGCACTGCGCACGTTCCTCGCCGATCCGAGCGCGCTCACCGGCAAAATCGCGTTTTCCGACCGCGCGGGCGGCAACCTCTCACGGCCCTACTTTCCCGATGGGCAGCTCAATACGCCCAACGGTCCGCTGTCGCGCCCGATCACGCAGTTCAACCCGTTCTCGACCGGGCTGCAGTCCGCGCTGATCGCGGGCAATATCGTCCAGGGGCTGCAGTTCAGCACCGGCGCGAGCGCGAGCGATGCGCCGCGGCGCTGTTCTGCGCAGGCTCGGGTGGCCAACGGCATCCAGATATTCCCCGGCTCGGTGCCGATCTACCGCGGGAGCACGCTGATCGGCGGGATCGGCGTCTCGGGCGACGGGATCGATCAGGACGACATGATCGGCTTCCTCGGGCTGAACAACGCCGGGGCGGCGCTCGGCGGGTTCGGCAACGCTCCGCTCGCGATCCGCTCGGACACCGTGGTGGTGCCGTTTGGCGCGGGCGGAGTGCGGCTGCGCTTCATCAACTGTCCGTTCGCGCCGTTCCTCGACACAAGCCAGCAAAACGTCTGCCAGGGTTTGTAGGGTGATCGCGGGGCTGGCCTTGATGCTGCTGATGCTCGGCGCCGAGCCGCCGCCCGCCGCGCCGCCGCCCGAGCCGGTCGCCACCGCGACGCCCGACGCGGACGAGACCACGCCGCCCGACGTCGATTCCGGCGTGATCGAGGGGCGGCGCAAGCCCGGCTACAATCCCAATCTTCCCGACAAGGCCCGCCAGACAAACGAAGGCGCGGTGCGCGCTCCGCCCCCCGAAGCGTTCCCCGTCGATCAGGCGTTCCCCGTTCCCGATCGCTGGCGCATCCTCACCGGGCTGTGTCCCAAAGGCGCAGACCAGTCGCTGTTCGATGTGTTCAAGGCGATGCGCGAGGTCTGCCATTCGCGCCGCGATCCCTATCACCAGAACGTGCTCAAGGGCGACATTCCGCTCCCCGAGGGCAAGCGTCCGGGATTCCTTCACGGCGATGACTGGTTCCTCAACCTCGGCCTCGTCAGCGATACGGTAATCGAGCCGCGTACGTTCCCGATTCCCGTGGGGGTGCAGACCACGCAGCGCCCGCACAGCATCGACGTGTTCGGCAAGGACGCTAGCTACGTGCTGTCGCAGACGGTGATCGCCAGCGCCTCGCTGCTCAAGGGCAGCACCGCGTTCAAGCCGCCCGAGATCGAATACAAGGTGACGCTGGCGTTCAACGTCAACCATGTCCGCGTGCCCGAGCGGCGCGTGCTGTTCGTCCAACCGAGCAAGGGCACGAGCCGCACCGACGATTTCCTCGGCGTGCAGGAACTGTTCGTCGACCGCCATTTGCGCAACGTCTCCGACCGCTACGATTTCGATTCGCTGCGCATCGGAATCCAGCCGTTTCAAGCCGATTTCCGGGGGTTCCTGTTCAACGACGAACAGCTCGGCGTGCGGCTGTTCGGCAATCGCGACAATAACCGCTTTCAATACAATCTCGCTGCGTTCTGGCGGCTCGAGAAGGACACCAATAGCGGGCTCAACAACTTGACCGTACGCCCGCGTGACGACTGGGTGTTCATCGCCAACGCCTATCGCCAGGATTTTCTTCGCCCGGGGCTGACCGGGCAGGTTACGCTCGTTTACAACCGCAACCGCGAGGGCAACGAGATCGAGATCGACGACAACGGTTTTCCGGTGCGCCCGGCGCTGCTCGGCACGCTGCGCGGGCGCGATTACGACGTGTTTTACGTCGGCTACAACACCGACGGACACATCGGGCGGCTCAACCTGACCGGATCGGTTTACGGCGCGTTCGGCAGCGACCGGAACAGCTTCTTCACCGGGCGCAAGGCCAAAGTGCGCGCGGGGTTCGCCGCGGCGGAACTGTCGTACGACAAGGACTGGATGCGCTTTCGGCTGTCGGGGCTTTACGCGACCGGCGATTCCGATCCGTACGACAACACCGAAGGCGGGTTCGACGCGGTGTTCGAAAACCCGGTCTTCGCGGGCGCGGACACGAGTTACTGGATCAGACAGACGATCCCATTCGCGGGCGGCGGCCGGGTGATTTCGATCAATGGGCGCAACGGCGTGCTCAATTCTCTGCGTTCGTCGAAGGAACAAGGGCAGTCGAACTTCAACAATCCGGGCACGGTGCTTATCGGCGCGGGCGGCGATTTCGACCTCACGCCGCAGTTGCGCGTCTCGGCCAACGCCAACCACTTGTGGTTCGACGATACGATCGTGCTCCAGACGCTGCGCAATGAAGGTTCGATCCCCAAATCGATCGGGTGGGACCTATCGACTTCGGCGATCTGGCGTCCGCGCGCGACGCAGAACATCGTCGCGCGGCTGTCGGCGGCGGCGCTGCTGCCGGGGGCGGGGTTCAAGGACTTGTTCACCAACCAGCCGCGCGACCGGGCGTACGTCTCGATCCTCGCCAACCTGACGGTCGCCTACTGATGCGCGGGCGGCGGCCTTTGCTGCGCTGGCTGATGGTGCTGGTAGCGGCGGCGATCCTGCCGCTCGCAGCGGGACGCGCAAGCGAGGAGGAAAAGCCGGTCGCGCGCGCTTACGTTACCGCGCCCGATGCACCGCGCAACCAGACGTTCGCCCAAGCCGGGGCCAAATCGGCGGGATGCATCTCGTGCCACACCGCCTCGGACGCCGCCACGATGCACGTGAGCGAGGCGGTTCATTTAGGTTGCACCGATTGCCACGGCGGCGATGCGGCCTCCCCTGCGGCGCGGGGCCGGCCCGAACTCGGCTACACCGATCCGTTCAACGTCGCCGCGATGGAAAAGGCCCACGTCCTGCCGCGCTACCCGGCCGCCTGGCACTACCCCAGCGCCGCCAACCCCGAGCGCGGCTACACCCTGCTCAACCGCGAGGCGCCCGAGTTCGTGCGCTTCGTCAACCCGGGCGACTACCGCATCGCGCGCGAATCGTGCGGCGCCTGCCACCTTGCCACCGTCGAAGCCGCCGAACGCTCGCTGATGGCCTCGGGCGCGATGTTCATGGGGGGGGCGGCGTACAACAACGGCATCGTCCCGTTCAAAAACTACATTTTCGGCGAGGCCTACACGCGTGACGGCAAGCCCGCTAAAGTCGTCTCGCCGGGCAATCCGCCGGGCAAGCTCACCGCCCGGCAGGAAGCGCGCGGCGCGCTCGCCGAGCTCTATCCGCTGCCGACCTGGCAGGTGACCCCGCCGGGCGACGTGTTCCGCGTGTTCGAGCGCGGCGGGCGGACGATCAATTCGACGTTTGCCGAAATCGGCCTGCCCAATCTTTCGGGCCAGATCCAGCGGCTCGAGGAGCCGGGCCGGCCCGATCTCAAGCAGTCGAACCGCGGCCCCGGCACCGGGCTGCGCGTTGCGATCCCGCTGCTCAACATGCACAAGACCCGGCTCAACGATCCCTACATGTGGTTCATGGGGACCAACGACCAGCCCGGCGATTATCGCAGTTCGGGCTGCACCGGGTGCCACGTGATCTACGCCAACGACCGCGAGCCGCGGGACAGCCTGACTTACGCGCAATACGGGCGCGACGGGCAGTCGATCACCGCCGATCCGACGATCGCCGGGGCGATGCAGCACGGCGCTTTGGTGGACGGGCGCGAAGGTCCGCCGGTCAAGGAAAAGGGCCACCCGCTCCAGCACGTCTTCACCCGCGCGATCCCCACCGCGCAGTGCATGAACTGCCACATGCACCAGCCCAACATCTTCCTGAACAGCTACCTCGGCTACACGATGTGGGACTACGAATCAGACGCGCCGAGCATGTGGCCCAAGCAGCAGGCCTATCCGACCGCGCACGAAGTCCGCGACATCGAGGATCGCAATCCCGAAGGCGCGAGCCCGCGCGGGCTGTGGGGCGATCTCGATTTCCTGCGCGACGTCTACGATCTAAACCCGACGCTCAAGGACACCCAGTTCGCCGACTATCACGGCCACGGCTGGAACTTCCGCGGGGTGTTCAAGCGCGACCGCGCCGGCAACCTGCTCGACGAAGGCGGCAACATGGCCACCTGGGGGACCGATACCGCGCATATCGTCAGCCCCGATGACCCCGAGAAATGGCGCAAGGCGGGCGAGGGCAAGTTCGTGCCCCCCGGCGTCAACCCCGGCAAGGCGGTCCACCTGATGGACATCCACGCTGAAAAGGGCCTGCAGTGCGCCGATTGCCACTTTGCGCAGGACAGCCACGGCAACGGGCTGATCTACGGCGAGGTCGCCAACGCCATCGAGATCGGGTGCAAGGATTGCCACGGCACTCCCGACGCCTACCCGACGCTGCTGACCTCGGGCCCGGCCGCGCCGCCCAAGGGCAACGACTTGTCGCTGCTGCGCAACCCCGACGGCAAGCGACGCTTCGAATGGGGCTTCGACAACGCCGGGCGGCGGACGCTGACGCAGCGCTCGCTCGTCGATCCGAAGCTCGAATGGCAAATTCACCTGGTCAAGGACAGCGTCGATCCGGCCTCGCCTTATTTCAACGCCAAGGCGGCGCGGGCCAAACTGATGAGCAAGTCGGGCGCGCAGGACGGCAGTTTCGCGTTCGGCCCGGGGATCAAGCTGTCCGACCGCGCGCACGATATCACCAAGATCGCGTGCTACACCTGCCACCTCAGCTGGACGACGAGCTGCGGCGGCTGCCACTTGCCGATCGAAGCCAACTGGCGAACCACTTCGCATCGTTACGAGGGCGAGGAAACGCGCAATTTCGCGAGCTACAACCCGCAAGTCGCGCGCGACGACATGTTCCAGCTGGGCAAGCACATGACCACCAAGGGCGCGGAGGTCGCCCCCGTCCGATCGACCAGCGCGCTGGTGCTGTCCTCGACCAATCTCAACCGCGAGCGGATTTACATCCAGCAGCCGCCGGTTAGCGCGATCGGGTTCTCGAGCCAGGCGTTCGCGCCGCATTTCCCGCACACCGTGCGGACCGAGGAGACGAAGACCTGCAGCGATTGCCACTTGTCCAGGGACGAGGACAACAACGCGATTCTGGCGCAGACGCTGTTGCTCGGTTCGAACTACGTCAACTTCGTCGGGCTCAACGCGTGGACCGGCCTCGCGGGCGGTATCGAGGCGGTGCGCGTGACGGAATGGAGCGAACCGCAAGCGGTGATCGGGTCGTACCTGCAGGAATACGCCTACCCCGATTACTACAAGCTCCACGTCGATCAGAACCATCGCGAGCTCAAGAACTGGGTCCGCGGCAAGACGCTGTCGTCGGGGCTATCGGGCGAAACCGATCCGGCCGAGGAATTCCGCAACGTCACCCACGGCACCAGCGATGCGGCCCGATGCCTGCAATTGCGCGGCGAATACCTTTACGTCGCCGAAGGGAAAGGCGGCTTCCGCGTTTACGATGTCGCCTCAATCGCCAACAAGGGCGTATCGCAGCCGATCGTCTCGGCGCCGTTCTCGCCGCTGGGCCAGGACACCCACGTCGGCACCACCGATGCGACCTGCATGGCGCTGCCGACCGGGCAGCCGATCAACCCGCTGCGCAACACCAAGATCATGCGTCAGATCAACCAGGAGCAGGCGTTCCTGCCGATCTACAGCTACGCCGCGGTAACCGATGCGACCGAGGGGCTGATCCTCGTCAATATCGAAACGCTCGCCGACGGCGATTTCGCCAACAACCATCTCAAGCGCGCGGTGACGTGGAACGAAAACGGCGTGCTCAATGGCGCGCGGCACATCGTGCTCGCGGGCGAGATCGCCTACATCGCCGCCGACGCCGGGCTGGTGACGGTCGACCTGCACGATCCGCTCCATCCCAAGCTCGCTTCGGTCCAGCCGCTTACCGGCGCGCGCGCGAGCGCGGTCCAGTTCCGCTACTTGTGGGTGACCGATAGCGGCGGGCTCAAGCTGTTCGACGTCACCGATCTCAGGCATCCGCAACCGGTGCCCGAAGGCGCGGTGCCGCTCGCCGACGCGCGCCGGGTCTATCTCGCACGGACGTATGCTTACGTCGCGGCGGGCGCGGACGGGCTGGTGATCGTCAACGTCACGCGCCCGCGCGCGCCCACGGTCTATTTGCGCGAGACGTTCGGCGGGCAGATGAACGACGCGCAGGACGTGATCGTCGGATCGACCAACGCCAGCGCGTTCGCTTACGTGGCGGACGGGCGCAACGGGCTCAAGGTGATCCAGCTGACCTCGCCCGCCAGCCAGCCCAATTTCTACGGCTACAGCCCCGCGCCCAAGCCCGAGCTGATCGCCTGGGCCAAGACCCCGTCGCGCGCACTGGCGTTGTCCAAAGGCATCGACCGCGACCGCGCGGTCGACGAGACCGGCGGCCAGATCGCAGTCTTCGGCCGCCTGGGCTCGCGCCCGTTCACTCGCCCCGAGATGGAAGCGCTGTTCATGACCAAACGGGGCTTCCCGTTCAAGGTCAGCGACGAGGTGGACATGGGGGCGTGGCGGGCGAAATAGCCACGCCAGCGCAACCTCCCTCGTCACCCTGAACTCGTTTCAGGGTCCATCTCTCACCACGCGGCTTCGGACCAGGGGGAGCGATGGATCCTGAAACAAGTTCAGGATGACGGGACTTGTTCCTGGGCGCGAGCCTACTTCGGCCGCTCGCGGTCGATCATCTGCACCGTATCGAGCAGCCCTTCGTCGAAGCGCGCGAGCACGCGCATTTCTCCGACGCTTTCGAAGTGCGTGATCAGCCGCGTTCCGTCCCAGCGGTGGAGCGCGTAGCCGGGGAGCTCGTCGGTGATCAGCGCGCGGCCATCGGGAACGTCGGCGTCGATCGGGGTGAGGTCGAGCGCGACCAGCGGCGCGGTCGATTTGCACACCGTCACTGAGAAGCCATTCCACGCGGTGTGGATCGTGCGGTGGAGATGCCCGGCGACGATTCCCTTGATCTGCGCGCGGCCCGAGGTCGCCTCGGCAAAACGACGCATCCACGGCTCGGCAGCGCTGCCGTCGAGCCAGGCGAGCCCGGATTCAAACGGCGGGTGATGCATCGCGATCACGGTCGGGCGCGCCGGCGCGGCGTCGAGCGTCGCGCGCAGCCACGCCGCGCGCGCCTCGCAGAACGCGCCGCCGTGGCGCCCCTCTTCGAGCGTGTCGAGCACCACCAGCCGCAGCTCGGGGAAATCGACGACGTAATGGACGAACCCGCCTTCGTTCGGCGTCTTTGGGAACGCGGCGAGCAGCGGCTCGCGAAGATCGTGGTTGCCGGTCATCGCCAGCACCGGGAACGGCAGCCCCGCCACCGCTTCGGAGAGCCGCGCGTAACTCTCTGCATCGCCGAATTCGGTGAGATCGCCGCTCATCAGCAGCAGATCGGGACGGTTGGGGCCGTCGAGCAACCGCGCGATCACGCTGCGCAGCCGCTGCATGTTGAACTCGTCCGCACTGCCCGGATCGAAGCCGATGTGGATGTCGGTGATCTGCGCGATCAGCATGTTAGCGGCCCACCCAGAAAGCGCGGGCGGGGCCGGACCCAAAACGGGCAAACGCAACCTCGCGCGGGCGGCCGGAAGCAGGGCGCGGGGCGAGCGGGGTCGGATGATAGGTGTGGCACATCGCGCAGCCCGACGGGACTTTTGCGTCGTGCGCGTCTTCGCCGAGGTGACAGCCGCGGCAGGTCTTGATCCCCGGCAGGAGCAGATCGGTCGCGACGTGCGAGGACTTGGCGGTGTGGCAGCTCGCGCATGGTTCCTGCGCGTGGGCGCGGTGATCGAACCAGCCGTGCGCCATGTAGCGCGCGGGCTGGGTCACCGGCACGACCCCGGGCTTGGCCCCGTCGAAGCGCGCAGTGTGGCATTCGCCGCAGACGCCGCCGGGAGATAGCGCGCCTGCGACCGAATCGATCCCTGCGCCGGGGACGCGGAAGGTGGCGTAATACGGACCCTCGGCACCGAACGCCCCGGGCCGCCGCCGGGGCGCGGCGAGCGGTGCGACGGCGTGGTTCGACGCGCGCAGATCGGCGATCATCTGGTCGATATCGCCGTGGCGCAGGGTGCGCACGGTGCCGCCGACGCGGTCGTAGCCGAGGCTGTGGCAGGCCTGGCAATCGCGCTCCATGTTCACCGGCTTGAAGCGCACGCCGTCCTCGGTCGCGTGGTGGCAGTTCGCACACGTCAGCGCTGCGCCGTAGCCGCGCCCCGCGCCGAGGCTGATCGCCATCCGCGCGACCCCCCCCGCCGCGGCGAGGTGGACATCGTGCGGGAACGTCAGCCCGTCGCGATCCTGCGGGTGCGCGTCGAGCGAGACCACCGCGGTCTGCCTGGCGAACGGATCAGTCGTTACCCGCGCGGTGAACTGCGGATGGAGCGAGCCGAAATCGCCCGCGTTGCCGATTTTCGCGCCGGTTACCCGTCCCTTGAGATCGCCGTGGCAATCGGCGCAGAACTTCTGCCGGGTCGGCGGCATCGCGCCCGCGCCCTGGTGCTCGGTGTGGCAATCGACGCAGGCGCCCGCGGCGGGTTTGTGGAACAGTCGCGCGACGCTGCCGAGCAGCCGCTCGCTCAGCCCGCCCATGCCGCGCGCCATCGCCATCTGGGCGGGCGGGGCGTGATCGTGGACGTCCTTGTGGCACGACAGGCAGCTGGCGTCGCGCACCGCTACGAACGGCTTGACGTGACAGGCCTTGCAGTCGCCTTCGAGCGCGTGATGCGCCGCGCTCAAAGGGCCGGGCGTCCAGCTTTTGTCGCCCCGGACCGCCATCCTCGCATCGCGCGAATGGAGGTAGTTGCTCGCCACCGGCCAGCCGAGGAAGAACCCCAGCACCAGCGCGGCAAACAGCCACGACATGACGCGCTTGGACGGCAGCGCACGCTTCAACGTAAAACTGGTCTTGGGATCGGCGCCCTGGGCCTGCCCGAACGTCTCGGTCGGCATGATCGTCAGCAGCGGCGCGCCGTCCTCCGCGCCGACGCGGATGCGATACCCGCCGAAGCGCAGCTCGACCCCGACTGCCGGGTCGATCGTCGTGGCGGTGACAGTCTGCCCATCGACCTCGAAGCGCAGGTTCTCGATCGCCGCGACGTCGATCCGCCCGTCGGCGCGCCGCGTCAGCGTGGCGTGCGCGGGATCGACCGCGAGATCGGGCAGGTGGATGTCGTTCTCGGCATTGCGGCCGAGCGTCAGCAGCATCTTGTCGATCGTCCGGTCGCGAACGATCTCGCGGCCGTCGGCGAGCGTGTCGATCGTGCGGATGCGAAAGCTCACGCCGCGCCTACCAGTAGAAGAACACGGCGACGATGTGCGCGACCAGCGCCGCGATCAGCGCGATCGTCGCGGGCACGTGCACATAAAGCCACACTTCGAGCATCGCCTTGAGGCGCAAGTGCCGGCGCATCCGGTCGAGCTGCGCCTTGCGCCGCCGCAGCAGCGCTTCGACTTTGGCGATCGCGGGTTCGACCGGCGCCGCATCGAACAGCGCCACCGCGCGCGCGGTGGCGTCATTGCGCTGCCTGCCCGTCAACCGCGCGATCAGCCCGCCGGCGAAATAGTCCTGCCCCAGTGCGTCGATCACCGCGTCGGCATAGGCGCGCTCCAGCGGCTGCGCGGCATCGTGAAGCTGACGGTCGATCGCGGCGATCCCGTCGATCATCTGCGCCTGGGTCATCTCGCCGCGGTTGCGGCTGAGCGCGGCGGGGAGCAGGGCATAAGCGACGATCCCGAATGTGCCCGAGGCGATCACCAGCAGCATCAGCGCGTAAGCGAGGGTGTGGACGTTCCACCCGAACTGGAAGCCCGTGTGGAGCGTGGCCACGACGATCAGCGAGAGCCCCAGATAGACGTGCGCCGAGGTCCACGACTTCAGCGACCAACCGCCGCGGGTCATCGCGCGCTTGCGCACCCCGAGCAGGCTCAGCCACACGATCAGTCCGGCGCCGATCGTGCCCAGCGTGTAGCCGTACCAACTGTGCCCGCTGGGGCGCGGCTTCACGTCGCTGGCGATGTAACCGATCAGCGCGGCGAGGCTGAGCAGCGCAGCGACCTTGAGCCAGACAAAACCGCCGTGGCGCAGGAATCCCTCGTGATCGGTGGTGACGCGGCGCTCGGCTTGCGTCGCACTGCGCGGAGCGCTCGCCATCAGGCTTCCTCACCCAGCCGCGCGACCGACAGGAACGCCTCGGGCGCGACGCGGATCGCGGCGCCGGTGGGACAGGCGCGGACGCACGCCGGGCCGCCCTCGATCCCTGCGCACATGTCGCACTTGATCGCCTTTTTGGCCTGCTCGGTGCCATCCGAGTGCTTCTTGCGCCATTTCTTCGAAGGCTCACCCGGTCCCGGTCCCGCGCCGAACGCCAGCCACGCGAGCAACGGGGGTTTTTTGGGCGGGACGCTGTCCATCCGGATCACCCCGTACGGGCAATTGCGCTGGCAGTTGCCGCAGCCGATGCAAGTTTCGTCGATGAACACTTCGCCGTCGGGGCCGCGCTTGATCGCGTTGGGCGGGCAATCGGCCATGCAGTGCGGGTGCTCGCAGTGGCGACAACTCGTGGGGACGTGGAGGTGGGCATAGCTGCGCCCGGCTTCGCGGTTGAGCCGGCTGAGCCCTTCGTGGCTGTCGGCGCAGGCCTTTTCGCAGTTGTCGCACCCGACGCACAGCGTCTCGTCGATCAGCAGCACGTCGGTGGCGTCGCCGATGCCGTTGTCGATCAGGAACTGCGCGGTCGCCGAATACATGTCGACCGCGCCGGAGAAGTTCTCCTTGCGGCCTTCGATGAATGCGTTGATGTCGCGCCGCGCGGCCATGTCGGTCTGCGCCTTGCGCAGCAGCGCCGGCTTGCGCGCCAGCAGGCGGGCGAACGCCTCCCCCGGCAGGCGGATTACTTCGGACTTGATCGTCGCCTTGACCGTCGCGGTGCGCGCCGTGCCGTCGATCAGCGCCATTTCGCCGAAGTACGAGCTCGCCGGAACGTACGAGAGGAACACCGGCTTGCCGCCGATCTGCTTTTCGACGATCATCGAGCCGCGGCGGATGATGAAGATGTCGTCGCCGGTGTCGCCTTCGGCCACGACGACTTCGCCCGCGCGTTTGAACTCGATCGTCGCAGCCTCGACGACTTCGGCGACATCGTCCTTGGTCAGCCCCGATCCGAACAGCTGGAGCAGCTGGCGCTCGATCGCGATCCGGTCGATCGCCCGCCTGGCCGCGGGAACTTGCGACTGCAGGCGCAGCGCGGCGGTGCGCGATACTTCGACGCAGATCGCGTCCTCGGCGGCGACGATCGTCGCCCCGCGCCGCCGGCCCGAGATCAGCCCGACTTCGCCGAAGATCGATCCGGTTTCGATTCCGACGGTGATCGAAGCGTCGCTTGGATCGATCTGGACCAGCACGCTCCCGCTGGCGATGGCGAACAGCGAAGAGCCAGGGTCGTTCTTGCGGAAAATCGTTTCGCCGCGGCGATAGAACCGCGCCTCGCTGTCGAGCATGAATTCGCGCATCTGCAGCGGGCTCATCCCTTCGAGGATGCTGACCTGGCTGCGCAGCAGTTCGAGCCACTCATCGACCGAACGCTTGCCCGGAAGCTGCGCGAACTTGGCTTCGAGGATCGGCTCGTCGGCGGGCTTGAGCGCCGTATTTCCATTGATGAACTCGATCGCGTCGTGACCCTGGTTCATGCAATGCTTGATCAGCGGATAGCCGGCGAGCGCGCCGATCACGTAGATGCCGGGCTTGGTCGATTCGAACGTCGGGCCGAGCGTCGGGAAGGCGAGCCGGTCCTCGCTCGCGAAGGCGACCCCGGCGGCTTCGACGAACTTGCGCGGCGGGGCCGAGCCCATTCGCGCGATCACCCGGTCGCAGCGCACTTTGGTTTCGCCGTCGCGGGTGTCGAGCGCAATTTCGCCCTTGTCGATCCGCGACGAGGTGGTCTCGACATGGATCGTCATCCGTCCGGCGTCGCGCGCGGCCATCAAGGCCTTGATGTTGGCGTCCTTGGCGGTCGCGAAATCGGCCGAGCGGTTGACGAGGCTGACGACGTTGCCCTGCGCCGCGTCCGCCGCGAGCCCCAGCGCGTTCTCAATCCCCGCGTCGCCGCCGCCGATCACGAAAATGTGCTCGTCGGTGTATTCGGCCGGGTCGTCGAGCTGGTATTGCACAACCGCGCCTTCGCCCACCGGGCACCGCACGAGGTTGGGATTGCCTTGCGTGCCGATCGCCAGCACCACGGTTTCGGCCTCCACCGCGGTCCCGTCGCCGAGCTTGAGCGCGAACGCGCCTTGCTCGCCCTCGATGCTCAGGACTTCAGAGTGGTAGCGCACGTTGACTTGCCGCGCCGCGGTCTGCTCGTCCCAAGTGCCGAGCACGACCTCGCGCTTGCCCGCTTCGAAATCGAGCTTTCCGCCCGCTCGCAGCACGAGCATCGATGGCGTCGCCATCACGTGCTTGCCCTTCTGGTACTTGTAGATCGTGTCGGAGAGGTGGTCGGTCTTTTCAAGGAGGACGTGGCTTATTCCCAGCGCCGCGGCATGCGCGGCGGCGCTGAGCCCGGCCGGCCCCGATCCGACGATGGCAACGCGGACGCGATTCGCCACCCTGATCCCCCTCCTTGCCGCCCCGTCCGGGCATGACTATGGACCGGAATTGCATGGCCTTACAAGAGACGACGCGCGCCTGGCGGCCCGCAACTTTGGCGCTGTTCGGGGCGGCGGCGATCGCCATGGCGACGGTCGGGTACAAGATCGCGCATCGCCCGGCTTTGGCGCCCACTTCTGCCGCCTCCGACCCCGCCGGCGACGGTCTCGCGGCGCTCGAAGCGCGCGTCGCCGCCGATCCGCACGACGGCGCGGCGTGGCTCGCGCTCGGCCAGCGCCAGTTCGGTGAAAACCGCTACGGCGAAGCCGCGCGCGCGTTCGAGCAGGCCGCGCTGGCGCAGCCGCAAAGCGCGCAGGCGTGGTCGGCGCTGGGCGAGGCGCGGGTGATGGGAAGCGCGCGCGATCCGATGCCCGCGCCCGCCGCCGATGCTTTCGCGCATGCGATCGCGCTCGACCCCAAGGACCCGCGCGCGCGCTACTTCCTCGCGGTCAAGCGCGATCTTGGTGGCGACCACCGTGGCGCGATCGACGATTGGCTGGCGCTGCTCGGCGACACCCCGCCCGGCGCGCCGTGGGAAAGCGACTTGCGCCGGACGGTCGAGCAGGTCGGCAAGATCAACAAGATCGATGTCGCCCAGCGCCTTGCCGCGATCGACAAGCTTCCGGGCCGCCAGGCCACTGCCGCGCGCGCGATTCCCGGTCCCGGCCCGGAAGACCTCGCGCGGGCGACCGCGATTCCGCCCAGCCAGCAGCGGGGGATGGCCGAAGGCATGGTCGCGCAGCTCGAGGCCAAGCTGCGCGCCAAGCCCGGCGACATCGACGGCTGGGTGATGCTGATGCGCAGCCGTCAAGTGCTCGGCCAGAGCGACAAAGCCTCCGCCGCGCTCGCCGCCGCGCTTGCCGCCAACCCCGCGCGGGCCGATCGCCTCCGTCAAGAAGCCTCGGTGCTCGGGGTCCGCTGAACATGCGGAGCCGCGCGATTCTTGCTGGCTGCGCGGCCGCGCTTTGGGCCGCGCCCGCGCTCGCCGAAGAGCCCGCCGCGCAGATCGTCGTGACCGGCCGCGGCCTCGCGCAGACCCCGGCTGAGCCCGCTTACGACGTCGTGACGCTCGACCGGGATGCCTTGGCGCGCGCGGCGTCGGGACGGCTTGAGGACGTTCTCGCCGGAGTCGCCGGCTTTCAGCAGTTCCGCCGCAACGACAGCCGCGGCTCGAACCCTTCGGCGCAAGGTGTGACGCTGCGCGCATTGGGTGGCAACGCCACCAGCCGCGCGCTCGTGCTGCTTGACGGGGTGCCGCTGGCCGATCCGTTCTTCGGCTATATCCCTTTGTCCGCAATCGATCCCGCGCAGCTCGCGCGGGTGCGGGTGACCCGCGGCGGCGGGGCGAGCGCATTTGGCGCGGGCGCGGTCGCGGGCGCGATCGAGCTCGAAAGCGCGAGCGCGGCGCAGCTCGGCCTCGTGGGCGGCGAAGCGCTGATCGACGATCGCGGCGAGACCGAGCTGTCGGCCTCGCTCGCGCCCACGCTCGGCGCGGGGTTCGCGGTACTCAGCGGGCGGTGGGACCGGGGGCGGGGGTTCTGGACGACGCCGGTGGTGCAACGCGTCCCCGCAAGTGTGCGCGCGCGTTACGACAGCTGGTCGGCGGGGTTGCGGATGGCCGCGCCGCTTACTGACAAGATCGAGCTTCAGGCGCGCGGGCTCGCGTTCGAAGACGAGCGCACACTGCGCTTCGCTCGTGCCGACAGCGCCAGCCGCGGCGGCGATGTCAGCCTGCGCGCGATCGGGCGTGGGCGCTGGCAGTTCGACGCGCTCGGCTACGTTCAGGTCCGCGATTTCTCGAACGTCGTGATCAGCGCGACGAGCCTCAAGAAGACGCTCGACCAGCGCCGTACGCCATCGACCGGCATCGGCGGCAAGCTCGAGCTGCGCCCGCCGCTGGCTGCAAACCAGGCGCTGCGCCTCGGTATCGACTGGCGTCGCTCGGACGGTGGCCTGCAGGAAGACGCCTACAGCGCGGTCACCGGCCTCGTCACTGCGCGGCGCATCGCGGGCGGGCGTAACGACGATCTCGGGCTGTTCGTCCAGAACGACATCACGCTCGGTCGGCTGGTCCTGACCGGCGGCGCGCGCGCCGACCGCTGGTCGATCGCCAAGGGATATTTTCGCGAGATCGCTGCGAACGGCGTGGTCACCGCCGCCACGCGGTTCGCGGACCGCGCCGGGTGGGACACCAGCGTGCGCGGCGGGGCGGTGTTCAAGCCGGTAGCGGGCGTTGCCTTGCGCGCGGCGGCCTACACCGGGCTGCGGCTGCCGACGCTCAACGAGCTGTACCGCCCGTTCGTGGTGTTCCCCGTCACGACCCGCGCCAACGCCGCGCTCGCCAACGAGCGGCTGCGCGGGTTCGATGCGGGCGTCGATTTTACCCCCGCGCCCGGACTGACGCTGTCCGCAACCGCGTTCGACAACCGCGTGCGCAATGCGATCGCCAACGTCACGATCGCGCCCAACTTGCGCGCGCGGCGCAATGTCGATGCGATCCATGCGCGCGGCGTCGAGCTGACCGCGAGCGGCCGGTGGCGCGCGTTCGGGCTCGATGGCTCGCTGGCGTGGACCGACGCGCGGGTCGAGGCGAGCGGCGCTTCCGCTGCGCTCGACGGCAAGCGCCCGGCGCAGACCCCGCGCCTCGCGGCGAGCGCGACGCTGAGCTGGCGCGCCTGCGACGGCTGCGATCTCGCCGCGACGCTTCGCCATGTCGGGCGCCAGTTCGAGGACGATCTTGAAACCGATGTGCTGCCCGCCGCGACCACGCTCGATGCTTATGCCGAGGTGCCGCTGCGGCGCGGTCTGGCGCTGGTGCTGCGCGGCGAGAACCTGACGGGCGAAGCGGTCGTCACGCGCAACCAGGCGGGCTCGATCGATCTCGGCGCGCCGCGCACGCTATGGATCGGCGTGAAGCTCGGCCCGGCGCGCTAAAACGCGGCGCGGTGCTCCCACACGAAGGTCAGCACCGTCAGCACCAGCCCGGCGAGGAAAATCCGGTACGCCCAGCCCAGGTACCGGTATTTCTTGCGCTGGAGCACCTGGCCGTTCTGATAGATGTCGCGCAGCATCGTGCGAAACACCGTCTCGTCGGCGTGCAGCTCGTCGAGAACGCCGTCGATGAACTCGCTCTCGGACCTTTGCGTGAACACCCCGAAGAACAGCTTGTTGCTGCCCGCGCCGGGGACCGGTCTGCCGCGGATCGAGGGCATCACCGCCGAGACCGCGCACACCGCCGAGAGGAACGCTGACGAGGCAAGCACGAGCAGCGACAGCGGCTCGGGGCCTTTGGCCGCCTGGCTGACCGCGATCGTGAACACCACGAACGTCGCGCCCATCAGCAGGCTGGCCTTGGCGTCGGCCATCTGGCTCAGCGTCAGGTTGATTTGCTGCGAAGTGCGGACGAGATGGATCGCGTGGACCGAAAAGGGGCGCGCTTCACCCCCCGCCGGATTGTCCTGCGCCATCGCGGTCAAACCACCCCGAAGGCGAGCATCGCGTCGGCGACTTTCTTGAAGCCCGCGATGTTGGCGCCTTTGACGTAGTCGCAATAGCCCCCACTTTGCGTTCCGTACTCAAGGCAGCGCGAATGGATGCCGGCCATGATGTCCTTGAGCATCTGCTGAAGCTCGGCTTCCTTCCACGCCCGCCGCTCGGAATTCTGGCTCATTTCCAGCCCCGACACTGCGACTCCGCCGGCATTCGCGGCCTTGCCCGGCGCGAACAGGATCTTCGCCGCCTTGAACGCGTGGACCCCGGCCAGATCGGTCGGCATGTTGGCGCCTTCCGAGACCGCGCCGCAGCCGTTCGCGATCAGCGTCTTGGCGTCCGGGCCCAGCAGTTCATTCTGCGTCGCGCACGGCAGCGCGACGTCGCACTTGACTCCCCACGGGGTCTTGCCCCCGGTGAACGTCGCGCCCTTGAATTCGTCCGCGTAGTCGGAAATGCGCCCGCGGCGATGGGTCTTGTGCGCCTTGACCCAGTCGATCTTGTCCTGGGTGATACCGTCGGGATCGTGGATGAACCCGGCCGAATCGGACAGCGTCAGCACTTTGCCGCCGAGCTGGACGATCTTTTCCGCCGCATGCGTGGCGACGTTGCCCGAGCCCGAGATCACCGCGGTCTTGCCTTTGAGGTCCTGGCCTTTGGTCGCGAGCATGCTGGCGAGGAAATAGACCGCGCCATAGCCGGTCGCCTCAGTGCGGATCAGCGAGCCGCCCCATTCGAGGCCCTTGCCCGTGAGCACGCCGGTGAACTCGCCGGTAATCCGCTTGTACTGGCCGAACATGAAGCCGATCTCGCGCCCGCCGACGCCGATGTCGCCCGCAGGAACGTCGATGTCGGCGCCGATGTGGCGGTACAGCTCGGTCATGAACGACTGGCAGAAGCGCATGATTTCGCGCACGCTCTTGCCTTTGGGATTGAAGTTCGATCCCCCTTTGCCCCCGCCCATCGGCAGCCCGGTCAGCGCGTTCTTGAAGGTCTGCTCGAAGGCGAGGAACTTGAGCACGCTTTCGGTGACGTCGGGGTGGAAGCGGATGCCGCCCTTGTACGGCCCGATCGAGTTGTTGTTCTGTACGCGCCAACCGCGCTGGACGCGGATGTTGCCGGCGTCGTCCTCCCAGCACACGCGGAAGCTGACGACGCGGTCGGGCTCCGCGATCCGGCGCAGGATTTGCGCTTCGTGGTACTGCTCCTTGTCGGCGATGAAGTCGAAGATGTCCTCGGCGACTTCCTGGACCGCCTGGCAGAACTCGGGCTGATGCGGATTGCGGCGCTGGACGCCGGCCATGAAGCCGTTGAAATCGACGTGATCGGTGACAGCCACTGATTATTCCCCCCAGAATCAATGCAAGGATGAACGGAGCCCGCCGCGACCCGGGTCCATTCGTTGCTGGCGAAACGATACGCGCTGGCAACGGGCGCGCAAGCCATTTGAATGATGGAGGCGCGGGGAGCTCGCGTGAGCCTTCACACAGCGATAATAATGACCCGAACAATCGAAGCGTCGGGGGAGTAAGGAATGAAACCGTCCATATTTTACCGGGCGGCGGCCGGGTTGCTGCTGCTGTTCGCGGCCGGGCACACGTTCGGCTTCAGTCAGGTCGATCCCGCTTGGCATGCCGATGGCGTCGTGAACGCGATGCGCGGGGTGCGGTTCGACGCAATGGGGTCCGGGCGGACGTTTTGGGACCTGTTTCTCGCGACGGGATATTCCGTCGGGATTTTCTTTCTGTTTTCGGCGATCCTCGCTTGGCAACTCGGGCGGCTGCCCGAGGAGATGCTGGCGCGGCTGCGGATTGTCACTTGGGCGTTCGCACTTGCATTCGTCGCTTTGCGGCGATTGGCCAAACCTTCCTGTTCGTCATCCCCATCGCTTTCTCGGCGGTGATCGCCCTGTGCCTGATTGCAGCGGCCTGGCTTTCATCGCGGTAGCTATTGCGCCATAGGCGCACCGACGGCGAGGTTCCCACGATGCGACAATCGGCACAGCAGCGCAGGAGCGCATGATGGCGGGCGGCACGATTCTGGTCCTCAACGGGCCCAATCTCAATCTGCTGGGGACGCGCGAGCCCGAGGTTTACGGGATCGACACGCTCGCCGATGTCGAGGCGCTGTGCCGGGCCGAGACCGACGCGGCCGGGCTGACGCTCGATTTTCGCCAGACCAACGCTGAGCACGCGATGGTCGAGTGGCTGCAGGCGCATAGCACCGGCCTTGTCGGGCTGGTGATCAACCCGGCGTCATTCTCCTATGCCAGCTACGCGGTGCTCGATGCGCTGAAAGCGGTCGATTGCCCGGTGGTCGAGGTTCACATCTCGAACCTCCACCGCCGCGACGAGGCGTGGCGCAAGGATACGATCATGACCGCGGTGGTGACCGGGACGATCGCGGGGCTGGGTGCGCAGGGCTATGCGCTGGCGGTGCGCTGGTTGGCGCAGCGAGGGTAACCGCCTTCCGAACGCTTCGTTAACCATTGTTCGCCCATAGCTGCGGCGCGAACAACGGGGGCGCAAGCGATGGACGATCTGCTCGGCGATTTCGTCGCGGAAACGCGCGAGATGCTCGAGGCGCTGGGGGGCGAGATCGTCGCCTGGGAGGGCAATCCCGGCGACCGCGACCGGCTGGACGCGATCTTCCGCTTCTTCCACACCGTCAAAGGCAACTGCGGGTTCTTCGATTTCCCCCGGCTCCAGGCGCTCAGCCACGCTGCCGAGGACGTCCTCGCCGATGTCCGCGCGGGCCGCCGCGGCGCCGATGCGGCGCTCGTCACCGGGGTGCTCGCGGTGCTGGACCAGATCGCCGACATGATCGAGGCGATCGATCGCGGTGAGCCGTTTGCCGAGGGCAACGACGCCGTGCTGATCCAGGCGCTGCAAGCCGGCGCCGAAGCGCCCGATGCGGTCGTGACCGGGTTCAATCAGGCGCTCTCCGGCGCTCGCCCGGCGGCCGCGCAGCGCTCGGTCAGGCTTCCGGTCGAACTGCTCGACCGGGTGATGAGCGGCGTGTCGGACATCGTTCTCGCGCGCAACGAGCTTGCCCGTAAATTGAGGGAAGTGTCCGCCGACGTCGGCATCGAAGGACCGTTCGAGCGGCTCTCGGCGATGATTGCCGAAGTTCGCGATTCGATGACCCGAACGCGGATGCAGTCGATCGACGGGCTGTTCGGGACGCTGCCGCGGCTGGTCCGCGATTTGTCGGCTCAGCTCGGCAAGCAGGTGATGATCGACATCGACGGCGGCGACGTCGAGCTCGACCGCGAGATGATCGAGCTGATCCGCGATCCGCTCATCCACATGATCCGCAACGCGGTCGATCACGGGATCGAACCGCCCGCCGCGCGGCTCGCCGCGGGCAAGCGCGAAATCGGGTTGCTGGTCATCTCGGCGCGTCAGTCGGGCAACCAGATCCTCATCGAGAGCGCCGACGATGGGCGCGGCATCGATACCGACAAGCTTGTCGACAAAGCCATCGCCGCGGGTGTGATCAACGCCGCGCAAGCCGCGCAGCTCAGCCGCCGCGAACGCGCGCTGCTGATCTGCGAACCGGGACTGTCGACTGCCGACGCCGTCACCGAAGTTTCGGGCCGCGGGGTCGGGATGGATGTGGTGCGCGCCAATATCGAGCGGATCGGCGGTTCGATCGAGATCGACACCACCGCCAAAGTCGGAACGCGGATCACCTTGCGCGTTCCGCTGACACTGGCGATCACGCCTGCGCTGGTGGTCGGAGCCGGGGGCCAGAGCTTCGCGATCCCGCGCAGTTATATCGAAGAGATCGTCGACCCGCGCTCGCAGGCGATGGGGATTGAGGAAGTCGGTGGAGGGCTGGTCGCGGGAGTGCGCGATCGCCGCCTGCCGGTGGTCATCCTCGCCGACGTGCTCGGCCTTGGCAATGCGCCGTCCGAGCGTGCGCGCACGCTGGTGGTGATCCGCTTGACCGGCGGCAACCGCTATGTCCTCGCGGTCGACCGGCTGCTCGATCACGAGGAACTGGTGGTCAAGCCCGTCGCGCCCGCGGTGATGGGGACCACGCTCTACGCCGGTTGCACATTGTGCGACGATGGCATGCCGCTGCTGCTGATCGACCTCACCGGGGTGGCCCGGCTCGGCGGGGTCGATCTCAACATGAACGAAGCGACGATCAGGCCGGTTCAGCCCGTCGGCGAAGCGCTTGCGCGGAGCGAGCCGGTGCTGGTCTTCACCGCCTGGAGCGGCAAACGCCGTGCGGTGCGGATGGCCGCGGCGGAGCGTGTCGAAACCGTCGCGGCGAGCGCGATCCACCGCGACGGAGCAACCGCGCGTGTAGTCGTCGGCGACGAAATCCTCCCGCTCGCCGGACTCGACGAGGCCGAGATCGCCGACGCCAGCGTCCAACTGCTGCGCCTTGGGGATGGATCGGCGCAGATCGCCTATGCGATCCGCGGCGCGCCCGAGATCGGCACTCTGACCGACGAGATCGTCCTCTCGGCCGCGCCGGGCGAGATCGAAGGCCTGACGCTGGTCGACGGTGTCGCGGTCGAGCTGGTCGATGCGCACTGGCTGTTCGCGCACCGCGCCGAGCGGCCCCAGGGCGCGGCGCGCGCGGTATGCCGCTTGCCCCAAGGCGACCGCTGGGTCGACAGCTTCCTGCGCCCGCTGGTCGAAGCCGCCGGCTACCGCGTGGTTGGCCCCGACGACGAGGCCAGCGCCGACGTTGCCTTCGCGTTCGAAGCCGGCGCTGCCGCGGGGGCGGGGGCTGCGCAAGTGATCCGCCTGTGCACCGCACCCGAAGAGGCCGACGCCGCTGGCGACAGCATTTACCGCTACGACCGCGACCGGCTGACCGCCGCGCTCGCCGCTGCCCGCGCAGGAGCCCGGCGATGATCGACGATCTGCTTCTTGTCACCACGATCGCCGGGCGCAAGGCGGCGCTGCGCGCGGCCGAGGTCGCCTCGGTCATCGAAATCGATGTGCTCGTGCCGATCCCGCTGGCGCCGCAACCGGTCGCGGGGCTGGCCACGTTGCGCAGCCGGGTGCTGACCGTAATCGACGCCCGCGCCGCGCTGGGCATGGCGCCCGACACCGCCGATCCTCGCGGCCGCCACGCGGTGGTCGTCGAAGTCGGCGGTCACGGCTACGCACTGCTGGTCGACGAAGTGCTCGACGTCACGCCCGCGCTGTCCGACCTCACCCCGGCGCGCGCCGATCCCGGCGATGGCTGGGCCGCCGCCTCGCGCGGGATGGTCGAGACCGCCGCGGGCCCGCTCCTCCTGCTCGACGGCGAAACGCTCGCGCTCGGCGTCAAGCCCGCGCGCGCTGCTTAATTCAAAAGTTACCTAACCGCGATAATCATCGGGCAAACAAGAAAGTGGTCGTAATGAAAACATGCCTGATCGTCGATGACTCGCGCGTCATCCGCAAGGTTTCGCGGCACCTGCTCGAGGGCATGGGATTCGCCGTGGCCGAGGCGGGCGACGGCAGCGAAGCGCTCGAACGCTGCGCCGAAGCCATGCCCGACGTGATCCTGCTCGACTGGAACATGCCGGTGATGAGCGGGATCGAATTCATCCGCGTCCTACGCGCCCGCGAGGACGGGGCGAGCCCCAAAGTGGTCTTCTGCACCACCGAAAACGATGTGGTTCACATCCGTTCGGCGATCGAGGCCGGGGCCAACGAATACGTGATGAAGCCGTTCGATCGCGAAACGCTCCAGATCAAGCTGCAGCTCGTCGGCGCGGTCTGAGACCCGCCGTGCCGCGCGCTCCGGACAGCGCCGCGAGGACTTCGGGTCCTAGCGCGGCGAAGCCCGAAATCCGTGTCCTCGTGGTCGACGATTCGATCACGGCGCGCGCGGTGCTTTCGCGGCTCGTCGCGGGCGAGACCGACATGGCGGTGGTTGCCGCGGCGTCGAGCGCCGAACAGGCGATCGACCTGCTCGGCTCGACCCGCGTCGATGTAATCCTGCTCGATCTCGAAATGCCGGGCATGGGCGGGCTCAAAGCACTGCCGCGATTGCTCGAGGCGGGCCGCGGCGCGCATGTTCTGGTCGTCTCGACTCACGCCGCCACCGGCGCCGAACAGACCGTCGCCGCGCTCGCGCTCGGCGCCGCCGACACCATCCAGAAGCCCGAAGCGGGCCGCTTCGACACCGCTTACCGCAGGATGCTGACCGATCGGGTGCGCGCGCTCGGGGGCGGATTGTCCGAAGTCGTTCCGCCGCTGCCGGTTCCCGCGCGGCGCTCGCTCGACCGTCCACTCGAAGCGCTCGCGCTGGGTGCTTCGACCGGCGGCATTCACGCACTCGGCCAATTCTTCACCGCGCTTCCGCCCCGCATCGCCGCGCCGATCTTCGTAACGCAACATTTGCCCGCGGCGTTCATGCCGGTGTTCGCGCGCCAGCTTGCGCTCGCTTCGCGGCGCGAGGTCGCGGTTGCCTCCGAAGGCAGCGAGGCGCGCGCCGATCTCGTGCTGATCGCGCCCGGCGACGCGCACATGACTTTGCACGACAAGCACGGCCGGCTCCGCGTGCGGCTCGACCGGACCCGGCTCGACAACGGCTGCCTGCCTTCGGTCGATCCGATGTTCGAATCGCTCGCCGCAGCGCTGGGCGCCGGAGTGACCGGGGTCGTGCTCACCGGGATGGGGCGCGACGGATTGGCCGGCGCGCGCGCAATCGCCGCAGCAGGCGGTGCGGTGTTCGCGCAGGACGAGGCGAGCAGCGCGGTCTGGGGCATGCCGCGCGGGATCGTTGCCGCGGGGCTCGCCAGCGCGGTCCTGCCGCCGGACCAGATCGCCCAGCGCATCGGCGCCCATGTCGGAGCCGCGGCATGGATTTGAGCCCCGCGGCGAGCCGCGTCCTGGCCGGGTTGCTCGAAGAGCACACAGGGCAGGAAATGCAGGAAAACCGGCGCTGGCGGTTCGGCACGGTGCTTGCCGGGCTCGTTCGCGAACTCGAGGTCGGGGACATCGACGCCCTGATCGCGCGGATGGAGCGCGAGCGCGATGGCTCGCTCTCGCGGCGGGTCGTCGAAGCGCTGCTCAACAACGAGACTTATTTCTTTCGCGATCGCCAGCTGTTCGATCTGGTGGGCGAGAAAATCTTGCCCCAGATCGCGGCGCGCCGCGCGGAGACCAAGCGCATATCGGTGTGGTCGGCGGGCTGTTCGACCGGACAGGAAGCGTATTCGCTGGCGATGCTGTTCGCCGAAAACGAGGCCCGCTGGGCGGGCTGGACGATCGACATTTACGCCTGCGACGTGTCGCGCTCAGTGGTCGAACTGGCGCGCTCGGGCCGATATACCCAGTTCCAGGTTCAGCGCGGGCTGAGCGTCCTGCAGACACTCCGCTGGTTCGAGGAGACGCCGACCGGGTGGCAAGTCTCGCCCCGGCTCAAGGCGATGGTTCGCTTCGGGGTTCACAATATTCTGGAACCACTGCCCCAGGCGGCGAGCTTCGATCTCGTGTTGTGCCGCAACGTCCTGCTTTATTTCGATGGACCGACCAGGCGGCGGGCGTTCGAGCAGATCTCCACGGCGCTGCCTCCCGACGGCTTGCTGATGCTCGGCGCGGGAGAAAGCGCGCGCGGGCGCACCGACCTGTTTTCGGCGGCCGATCCCGACTTGGCGGGGCTTTACAGCCTTGCCGCGGCGCGGCGGGCAAACGTGGGCGGAGCGCGGTGGTGAACGCCGCCTTCACGGTAATTTAAAGCTTACTGCCTAGGTGCGGCAAAGGCCGCCGATCCGGTCGCAAAGTCGCAACGACCGCCGGAGACGAGGTCAACGAGGGGATAACGGGGTGGGTCGCAGTCAGTCCGAAGGAACACTTTCGTCGAGGTTGCCGGTTTTTGCGCCGGTGATCGTGCTGACGTTGGTGTTCGCGGCGGTGTTGGCTCTCTTGCTGACCGGAAGCGACGCCCCGCAGCGGCCGTCGATGACGTTTCTTCTCCTCGCCGCGGCCGCCTACGCCGCGACGGTTCTGGCGGTGCTCCGCTTCGGTTTCGCCAATGTCCGCAAGCTCGAGGAACTCGGCCTGACCGATAGCCTCAGCCTGCTTCCCAACCGCCGGGCGCTGCACCAGGAATTCGCCGCACAGGGTGAACTGGGCGGGGAAAGCGGAGCCGCGCTGGCGCTGCTCGATCTCGATGGGTTCAAGCTCGTCAACGACCATTACGGCCACTTCGTCGGCGATCGCCTGATCAAGGATGTCGCCGCGATCTTCAGCGAAGCCTGCGCGAACGAGGCCCGCGTCTATCGGCTCGGCGGGGACGAATTCGCGTTCGTCGCGCGTGGACCGATCGCGGGCAACATCCTCGAGGGCATCTGCCGCGGAATGCTGATGCGGCTGACCAAGCCGATTTACATCGACGAGCGGGCGATCACCGTCGGCGCCAGCATCGGGCTGGCGCGCGCCAATCCCGGCGACGCGATCAGCTCGTCCGAGCTGCTGCGCCGCACCGACGTCGCGATGTACGCCTCGAAGCGCGCGGGAAAGATGCGCTGCACCTGGTTCAGCGAAGAGTTCGACCGCCACCGCGAGACGCTGCGCGAGCTCGACGACGATCTGCGCGCCGCCTTGGACAACGACGAATTTCGCGTCCACTATCAGCCGCTGGTCGATGCGACGACCAAGGAAGTCGTCGCGGTCGAGGCACTGATCCGCTGGGAACGCCCCGACGGCAAGAAGATCGGGCCCAACGTGTTCATCCCGATCGCCGAGGAATCGGGGCTGATCAACGCGATCGGCCTGTGGGTTCTGCGCCAGGGTGTGGTCGATGCGCTGGCGTGGGGCGACATCAAGCTGTCGGTCAATATTTCCGCGGCGCAGTTGCGCAATCCCGAATTCCCCATCGACCTGGGCTATCTGCTCGAGGAAACAGGATTCCCGCCCGAACGGCTGGAGCTCGAAGTCACCGAGACGCACCTCGTGCTCGATTCGGTGATCGCCGGGCGCAGCATGGAAGTGATCCGCGATTTCGGCGTCCGCATCGTCCTTGACGATTTCGGCACCGGCTACGCTTCGATCGGCTTCCTGCGCCAGTTCCGCTTCGAAAAGCTCAAGATCGACCGCACCCTGGTGGTCGAAGCCGCAACCGACCAAGGGTCGCGCGCGATGATGCTGGCGAGCATCGCGGTCGCGCGCTCGCTCAACATGGATGTCACCGCCGAAGGGGTCGAAACCGAAGAACAGGCAACGATGGTGCGCCTAGCGGGATGCGATCAGATCCAGGGCTGGCTTTACTACAAAGCGATGCCGGCGAGCGAGCTCTCGGAGACGCTGCTCGGCATGCAAAGCGCCGCGGCCGCTTAGGCCCAAAGGAAGACACGACGATGGAACAAATCGATTTCACGCCCACGTTTCACTGGTTCGGCCGCGAGCGTCTGGCGACGCGAATGAAGCTGATCGGATCCTGTGTGGCTACGATCGTCGGAGCGAGCGTGATCCTCGGGCTAGGCGGGCTCGTTTTGTTGAATGCACGCAGCGCGGGCGCCGCGAGCGATCCCGCGGCCGCGATGAGCGCGCTTGCGACCGCCAAGTGGATGATCGCGGCGCTACTGGCGCTGAGCGCGACATCGGGAGCGTTCGCGTTCGCGGTCCTGCGCGTGACCGACCGCGATTTCGTCCAGCCGTTGAGCCGCATTTCGGAGTTGATGCACCGGCTGACCAAGTCCGAACACGACTTCCGCCTGACCGGCACCGCGCGCGGCGACGAGATCGGCGACATGGCGCGTTCGATCGAGGTGTTCATCGACGCTTCGCAATGGATGGAAAAGGCGCGCCGAGACGCGACCGAGGCCGCCGACAACGAACGCGAAATGATCGAACAGACCCAGACCGAGCGCGAGCAGGCGGCACGCCAGCGCGGCGAATTGCTCGACCAGCTGGCCGAGCAGTTCGAGCGCTCGGTCGGCGAAGTGGTCAGCGTGGTCGCATCGGCGTCGTCGCAATTGCAATCCACCGCGACCTCGATGGCCGCGGCGGCCGAGCAATCGGCTTTGCAGACTCACGACGTGTCATCGGCGTTGGGTGAAGCGTCGGCGGGGGTAACCGCGGCGGCGGCGGCGAGCGACGAGTTCGCGATGTCGATCGGCGAGATCAGCCGCCAAGCGGCCAATTCCGCCGAGCTCGCACGCAGCGCGTCGACCGCGGCGGAAACCGCCGACGCGACGATTTCTGCGCTGACCGAAAGCGCCGACCAGGTCGGGCAGATCGTCGAGCTGATTTCGCACATCGCGCAGCGCACCAATCTGCTCGCGCTCAACGCCTCGATCGAGGCGGCGCGCGGGGGCGAAGCGGGGCGCGGGTTCGCGGTGGTCGCGTCCGAGGTCAAGGAACTGGCCGCGCAGACGAGCAAGGCGACCGAGGAAGTCTCGCGCCAGATCAGGGGCATGCAGGATTCGACCCACGCCAGCGTCGGCGCGTTGCGCGGGATCGCGCAGCAGATCCAACAACTCGAATCGACCTCGGTGTCGATCGCCGCGGCGGTCGACCAGCAGTCGATTGCCGGGCAGGATCTGGCCAAGAGCATCGACATGGCGGCGCGCTGCACCGACGACGTTTCGACCAGCATCGTCCAGGTTCGCGAGACTTCGCTGGCGGCGGGCGCGACCGCGTCGCAAGTGCTGGCCTCCTCGACCCAGCTCGAACAGCAGGCGGCCGCGCTCAAGGCGCGGGTCGACGGCTTCCTCAATCAGGTTCGCGCCGCCTGAAGCCACGGGTCAATGGAAGTCGCGTGAGCGCGGCAGGATGCGGACGTTGCGAGGGTGGTGGTGCCGGGGATCGGGGGGACGCACCGATTTGGGGCGGCTGACTTCATCGGCTCGGGCAATCGGTGGGGTCATTTCATCGGAGGCGGACAGCAAGGCGAGCATCGCGCTGCGGTCGATGATCGTGTCGGCCATCAAATGAACGACGCCTTCCTTGCTGCGTTGAATCTCGCCTTCGATCAGCATCAATCTTGAAGCCATCACGGCCCGGCGCTGATGCTCCATGTCGCGCGCCCACAGCAGCGCGTTGACGATCCCGGTCTCGTCTTCGATCGTGATAAACACCGCGTTGCCCTTGCCCGGGCGCTGGCGGATCAAGACGACACCGGCGGCGCGAACCTTGAGACCGTCGGGCGCGGCCCCTATTTCCTTGCAGCTGAGCACGCCCTCGCGCGCCAGCTTTGCGCGCAAGAACTGCATCGGGTGTCCTTTGAGCGACAGCCGCACGGTCTGGTAATCGGTCACCACTTCCTCGGCGAGCGGCATCGTGGGCAGCTCCGCATCGGGCTCTTGCGCCAATTCGGCGGCATCGGCGAAAGCGAACAGCGGCAACTCGCCCGATGGAGTTCGCCGCGCTTCCCACAAAGCATCGCGGCGCGCGAGGCCGAGCGTGCCACAGGCATCAGCGTCGGCCAGCTTGCGCAAGGCGGCGGGCGGGAGCGCGGCGCGGCGGGCCATGTCCTCGATCGATCTTAAAGGTGATCGTGCGCGCCCCGCTACGATCCGCTTGGCCCAGTCTTCGCGGAACCCGTCGATCTGGCGCAGGCCGAGCCGTAGTGCGAACCGGCCGCCCTTGGCCGGTTCCAACGAACTATTCCATTCGCTCGAGCCGACATCCGCCGCGCGAACTTCCACGCCATTGTCGCGCGCATCGCGGACGAGCTGGGCGGGAGCATAGAAGCCCATCGGCTGCGAGTTGAGTAGCGCGCAGGTAAACACCGCCGGGTGGCGGCATTTGAGCCATGCCGAGACATAAGCCAACCATGCGAAAGCCTGGGCATGACTTTCGGGAAAGCCGTATTCGCCAAAACCCTTGATCTGGCTGAAACAACGCTCGGCGAAATCACGCGGATAGCCGCGCCCGACCATGCCATCGACCATATCGGCCTCATATCGCGGCATCGTGCCATTGTGGCGGAATGTCGCCATCGCCCGGCGTAGTCCGTCCGCCTGCGCCGGCGTGAAGCCGGCGGCGGTGATCGCCAGTTTCATCGCTTGCTCCTGAAACAGCGGCACACCCAGCGTCCTGCCTAGAACTTCGTGCAATTCATTCGGGTCATGAGGCTTTGAGGGAGAGGGAAATTCGACCGCCTCCTCGCCATTGCGGCGGCGCAGATAAGGGTGGACCATTCCGCCCTGGATCGGACCGGGACGGACGATCGCGACCTGCATGACCAGATCGTACAGTTCCCGGGGCTTCATCCGGGGCAGCATGTTGATCTGCGCGCGGCTTTCGACCTGGAAGGTACCGATGCTTTCGCCCCGCCGCAGCATCGCGTAAGTCTCCGGATCTTCGCGCGGCACGCTGTGCAAGGCGTAATCGCCCAGGCCGTGGCGGCGCAGCAGATCGAAGCTCTTGCGGATGCAGGTCAGCATGCCGAGCGCGAGCACATCGACTTTCATCAATCCCAGCGCATCGATGTCATCCTTGTCCCATTCGATGAAAGTGCGGTCGGGCATCGCTCCGTTATGAATCGGAACCATTTCGTCGAGCCGGCCTTCGGTAAGGACGAATCCGCCAACGTGCTGCGAAAGGTGGCGGGGAAATTCGAGCAACTGATCGACCAGTGTCCGCAGTCGCGCGATCTCGGGATTGTCGGGATCGAAGCCGGCTTCGGCGGCGCGCTTTTCGGGCACGTCGCCGCCCCAGCTGCCCCAGATCGTCGAGGCGATCCGGGCGGTTACGTCCTCGGTCAGCCCCAGCGCCTTGCCGACCTCGCGGATCGTGCTGCGCGGGCGGTAGTGGATGACCGTCGCGGCAATCCCGGCGCGGCGGCGGGTGTAGCGACGGTAGATATACTGCATCACCTCTTCGCGTCGCTCGTGCTCGAAATCGACATCGATATCGGGCGGCTCATGGCGGTTTTCCGACAGAAAGCGCGAAAACAGTAGCTTGTTGGCGACCGGATCGACCGAGGTGATCCCAAGCAGGTAGCAAACCACCGAATTGGCGGCCGAGCCGCGGCCCTGGCACAGGATCGGCGGATCGAGGCTGCGGGCATGGCGGACGATGTCGTGGACGGTGAGGAAGTAGTAGGCGTACGATCTCGAGCGGATCAGCGCGAATTCCTCGTCGATCTTTCGAACCCATTCGTCGGGCAAGCCTTCGGGATAGCGCGTCCGCGCCGCCTCCATCACCAGGTGCTCGAGCCACGCCTGCGGCTCCCACCCCGAGGGGACCGGCTCGTGCGGGTATTCGTATTTGAGATCGTCGAGCGTGAACTCGATTCGCGCCAGCAAGTCGCCTGAAGCCGCCACCGCGTGCGGACAAGCGCGAAACAGCCGCGCCATCTCCGCGGGCGTCTTCAAATGCCGCTCGGCATTGGCGAGCACGAGCTTGCCGGCGGCCTGCACGGTCGTGCCGGTGCGAATGCAGGTTACGACGTCGTGCAACGCGCGCGCGTCCGGTCTGGCGTAAAGCGCATCGTTGGTAGCGAGTAGCGGTACGCCGGTTTCGGCCGAAATTTCCTGTAGCGCCGCCAGCCGCCGCGCATCGCCGCCGCCGCGCGGCATCGTCGCGCCGAGCCAGACCGCATCGCCACGGGCCTTTTGCAATCGCTCAAGCAGCGCCCGGTCGGGCAGCGTCTGTGCCATCACGATCAGCAGCAGATCGTCGCTGTGGGCGAGCAGGTCGCGTAGCTTGAGCTTGCAGTCCCCCTTGGTCGCGCGCCGGTTGCCCAGGGTTAGCAATCGGGTGAGCCGGCCCCAGCCAAGCCGCGTCGCAGGATAGGCGACGATGTCGGGGGTGCCGTCGGCGAATACCAGCCGCGCCCCGACGATCAGCCGAAAGCCGCTCCCCAGCCCGCCCAGATCGCGCCAGGCCATGTGCGCACGGACCACACCGGCGACGCTATTGCGGTCGGCGATGCCGACGCCGCTCATCCCCAGCGCCCAAGCCTGCGCGACCATCTCGGAGGGATGCGATGCGCCGCGCAGGAAGCTGTAATTGGTCGCCGCGACCAGTTCGGCATACCCGCTCACGCGAACAATCCGTGGACATACCAGCGGGGTCCGTCGGTCTCCTCATAAAGCCCGTGGCGGAAAATCCAGTAACGCCGCCCGCGCACGTCCTCCACCCGGTAGTAATCGCGGGTCAGCCCGCCTTGGCCGGCAAGCTCACCGCCTTTGCGTCGCCACCATTCTCCGGCGATCCGCTCGGGGCCTTCGTAAAGCCGGACGTGGTGCAATTTGCGCCGCCAGGTAAAGCGACGGGGCGGGCCGTCGGGGACTTCGGACATCACATCGTGCAAACCTTGCGGCGGATCGAACAGGAACAGCGGGCGCGAGGGTGGGCCGTCGGGGGTATCGGCGGGCCAGGGAGCCGGCGCGCCGCGCTCGATGGCAGGGAGCGCGAATTGCGCCTGTTCGGGGATATGGCTGTCGCGCGGAACCAGGCGCCGCACTGCATCGGGTCCGAGCCGGGTGCTGAGCCGGTCGACCAGTTCGGCGAGCGCGCGGGCATCGTCGATCATTCCATCGGTTGCGCCCGGAATCGATGTCTGAACCGGATCGAGCGGCTCTGCCCGCAGTACGGTCAGGACCATGCTGTCGTAGCCGAATCCGGGATCGAGTGGATCGGCCAGCGCGCCGATCCGCTCGGCGAACAGCCGCAGGACCAGCGCTGAATCGCGCGTAGGAGCGCTGGTTGCGATCTCGAGCCGATGCACCGCCCCGTCGCTGCGGTGGAGCTCGATCCCGAAGCGGCGACCGCCGAGGCGTCGCTCCTCCAGGCTCGATGCCGCCTCGTGCAGCAGTTCGGCCAGCGTCACCGCGACGCTCTCCCGATGCGCGACCGGCTCGGCAAAGCGGCGCTCGAAGCGCAGCGCCTGGCGCGGCATGAGCGAAGCGATCGGCGCGCTCTCGTCCCCGGTCAGCCGTTCGATCGCGCGCACCGCTTCGATCCCGAAGCGCGCAGCGATCGTCGCCATCGGCCGCGCCGCGACCGCGCCGACGGTCTTCAGTCCGGCACGCTGTAGACCGCGCGTCGCCTCCTCGCCCAAATTCAGCGCGACGACCGGCAGCGCCTGGATCGCGCCGCGTTCGTCGGGCGCGGGCCAATGTGCATAACGCGCCAGCGCTTGCGCTCCTTCGGGGGTGTTCGCGCAGGCGACGCGCACCGTCATGCCGCGTGCGGCCATCTGGTCCTGCGCCAGATCGGCCAACCCCTGCTCCCCGCCGAACAAGTGGCCGCCGCCGGTGATGTCGATCGCAATCCCGTCGGGGGGAAGCTGCGTGACTGCGGGAGAAAAGCGGAAATAGGCGCGCGTCAGCCGTTCGAGCCAATGGCGGTCGGCGGGCTCGTCGTGCTCGTGGGCGATCAATTGCGGACAGCGCGCACGAGCGTCGGCCAGCGTCATCCCCGGTGCGAGCCCGAGGCCTGCGCCTAGTGCGTCCACTGCGGCCAGCCGCAGTGCCGATCCGGTCCGCGCGAACAGGACGAGCGGTGTCTCAGGCGGCGTGGGGGATAGGGCGCAGCGCTCCGGCTCCTGAATCCGCAGCCGGTCCGCGGACAGGAACGGGAACCACAGCGCCAAATATCTCCGCCTCGCGGAAAGGAAGTATCTCCGTTTCGCGGAAGCTGCGTCGGTCACGGTCCCACTCCAATCGCCAGCGCAGTCCGGACGGACCCGCGCGCTGGCGCAACAGTTCGATATCGAATGCCGGCGCGCCGGGCGCGTTCGCGGCCAGCGCGCGAGACGGCGCCGATGCCGCCAACCAGCGCGTTTCCGCCGCGCTCGGCACGGGCTCCGCGCCGCCGCGCAGCATCAGCACGGTAACGCCCGATCGTTCCGCCGCGAGCAACAGCCGGCGGCTGGCGGTAAGATCGAGTTCGGGCAGCGAGCCATGCGTCTGGAGAATGACCGCCGCCAGCCCGGGACAGCGCACCGCGTCGAGGCAGGCCTGGAGCAGCGCCTTGGTGTTCTGCGCGCGCACGAACAGCAAGTTGTGCGGCAAGCCGCCGAGTTCGCTCAGACCTTGCCCCTGCAGGCTTCCGCAGGCTTGGACCGCACGCTTTTCCTGAAGCCAGACTACCGCTCTGGGACCTTGCGCCGACATGGCGAGGCCTGCCGCTAGCAACGTGGTGAAACCTGCCGCACCGGCGGCATCCTCCAGCTGGGCACCGTAAATCTCGTGCAGCCGGCCGCACGCCAGCCCTCCCGCCAAGGCATCGTCGAGCGAAGCAACGCCCAGCGCATGCCGCGCGCTCGCAGCTGTGGACCCCGCGCGCGGTGCGGGGGAAAGGAATGGGACAAGCTGCATCGTGCGAATCGAATCGTTATGTTCTCTTTATGTTCCCAATCGAAGCATCGAGCAAGCATCACGGTTGCAGGACGCGCGGGTTTGGGTGAGACACCGCGCATGACGACTTTGCGCGACGATCTGCCGACCCCCGCGCTGATCATCGAGCGCGCCGCGCTGGCCGCCAACATCGCCGCGATGGCGGACTACGCGCGCTCCGCGGGAGTGGCGCTGCGCCCGCATGCCAAGACGCACAAAAGTGCGGACATCGCGCGGCTTCAGCTTGCCGAGGGCGCGGTTGGCGTATGCTGCGCGAAGCTGGGCGAGGCCGAGGCGCTGGCGGCCGAGGGCGTAGATGGGCTGCTGATTACTTCGCCGGTGGTTCCGCCGCAGGCTGTCGCCCGCTTGGCCGCGCTTAATCGCCGCACCGCCGATCTGAGCGTGGTCGTCGATCATCCGGCCAACGCCGATGCGCTGGCGCACGCCGCGCAGGACAAGCCGCTCGCGGTGCTGATCGACATCGACCCCGGAATGCACCGCACTGGGGTCACTTCGCCCGCCGCGGCCGTGGAGTTGGCACAGCGGATCGCGGGCAGCGGCGCGCTCGTTTACCGCGGAGTCCAGTTCTACTGCGGGATGCAGCAGCACGTTGCCAGCTTTGCCGAGCGTCGCGCCGCGATCGTCGAACGCACCGCATATCTTGAAACCGTGCTCGCGGCGCTCGCCGACGCGGGATTTGCCGCGCCGAGCGTCAGCGGAGGAGGGACCGGCAGCTTCGCGATCGACGTCGAGCAAGGAGTGCTGAGCGAGCTTCAGGTCGGCTCGTACATCTTCCTCGACCGCCAATACGGCGATTGCGAGTTCGCCACCGCTCCCAAATTCCTACCCGCGCTCGCCATCGACACGCGGGTCGTCAGCGCCAATACGCCGGGAATGGTCACGCTCGACGCCGGGCTCAAGGCGATGGCGACCGAGGCCGGGCCCGCGGTTGTGCTAGCCGGCGCCGACCCCGCGAGCCGCTTTGCGTTCATGGGTGACGAGCACGGTTGCTTGGTTACTCCATCCGGCGGCAGCGATCCGGCGTACGGCGCGCGAATCACGCTCCAGCCCCCGCACTGCGATCCGACGGTCAATCTCTACGACCGTTACGCGGTGTGCGAAGGTGAGCAGGTGATCGGGTTCTGGTCCGTAACCGCGCGCGGACGATCGGGTTGATCGTCCCCTGCAATCTCGGTTGCGTCGCGCTACGATTCAGAGGACCGGGCACCCGAGCGAAATCCAGTAGGCCAGTGTCGCCGCGCCGATCGCGCAAACGATGATGCGAAGCGGCGACGCCTGCATTGGGGACGGCAGGCCGTCGACAACGGCCTTGCGACCGGTCACCATCGGCCCGATCAAATTGTCGCGCTTGGCCACCAGGTAGAACAGGATGGCCGCGATGTGGAGCGCGATGAAGGCAAGCAGGAGATCGAACACCAGATCGTGCCATTCGCGCGCCGCGTCCGCAGCATCGTAAGTCACCAGATAGCTCAACGGGCCGGACTCGATCGCGTCGATATCCTGCGCGAACAGCCCCAACGCTACCTCCGTGGCCAGCAGCCCGAGCAGAAGAACCGTGCTCCAGCCGCCGACGGGGTTGTGGCCCACGACCGGCGCGACGCGCTTGCACGCAACGTAGTCCAACATGGCCCGCGGGCCGGCCAGAAAACTGGCGAAGCGAGCGGTATGGCTACCGACAAGTCCCCACATCAGCCGGAAGGCGACCAGCGCCAGCGTGACCAGCCCGAGTTGTTTGTGAAGCGCCAAATCGCCGGATTTCCAGCTCCACCACAGCATCGGCATGAGCACGACCAGCGACCAATGGATGAGCCGGACGGGCAGATCCCACAGCCGGATCGTGGCGTTGTCGGCACCGTCCGGCAGTATCATTCGCGCGCCCGGAAGGTGTCGTGGCAGCCCTTGCACGCACCGCCGAGCGCGCCCGTGGCGGCCTTGATCCGATCGAGGTCGCCGCTCGCCGCGCTGGTCTGGAGATTGCGGACGGCGGTCAGCAAGCGCAGATCGGCGGCCTGGAATTCGGGATTGCGCTCCCAGATCGCCGGCAATGCGGCGGTCTTTGTTCCGGCTTCCGCGCCGGTCCCGCGTGGAAAATAGTTGGCGACTTTGCCCGCCGCGACGCCGATCGTCGGGACCGTGGCGCGAACGACATCGACCGACGGCGCGGGCTTGCGGAGCTCGTCGGCGATCGCCTTGAACCCGCGGCCCAGCTGCTTGAAGTTCGCCTGGCGAGCGAAGATGGTGTCGCCCGGTGTCATCGCGGCAGCGGCCACCGTGCACAGCGCCCCGGACGCAAGCAGGGCGGCAAGAACTCGCGGCGAAAGTTTCGGCATGATCGGCCTCCGGCTACCCAACGGAACGGTTTCGGCCCGCGTCTTAACCGCTGTGTGTTGCGATAGGAATAGGCCGCAGGCCGGAGGACGCCGGTCGTTGCCCGCGGCGGAGGGGCGGCACGAGCGCCGATCGGGGCAGACGGCAGTTTCGGGGATGATTGGTGCGGTCGAGAAGACTCGAACTTCCACGGGCTTTCGCCCACAACGACCTCAACGTTGCGCGTCTACCAGTTCCGCCACGACCGCTAAATCGACGGAGCGCGCCGCGGCGCCCCGGGGGGGTAGGAGCGCGCCGTTAGCAAAGCCCCCCGGCACATGCAAGCCGCGCCCGCTGCGCGCACCTCAGCCCGGCTTCCAGCCGAATTCGGCGAATTTGGCGGCTTTTGGAATATCCGCGAGCGCCTCGTTGATCGCCTCGCTCTCGCCCGGCGCGAGCACGCGCTGGGGCGGCGCCATCTCGGCCGAATAGACGATACGGTTGCGCGCGTCGCGCAATACCACGAGGATCGCGGGCACACTGCGCCCGGTGCGCCCGACGTTGGTCACCGTGCCATTGGCGCCGAAAAACTCGCTTCCGTCGGGCAGGCGGCGGCGGTCCTGGCGGTTCGGCGGAAATTCGAGCACGAGCCCCGGCTGCGCCTCGGCGAATGTCGGGCGCGCCAGCGGCACCCAGTCGGGCAGCCCCCAGCGCGCGGTTGCGGCGATCGCGGCGAGCGCCAGCACCGCGAACAGCACCGCGGCCAGCGTCCACATCCTGGCCGGGTTGCGCCGCGGCCGGAACGGCGGTTCGTGCGCGAAGCTCGAATAATCGTCCTCGGCGTAAACCTGCTCGGGCTCGGGATCGGCGTAAACCGGGGGCGGCGCGGGCAGCGGCTCGTCCACGTCGGGCGAGGCGGGCTCCGAAACGGCCGGTTCGGGCTGCGGGTACTCCGAGGTCGGCTCGGGCGCCGCTTGCTCGGCGGGCATCGCTGGCTCTTCGTCGACAGGCTGCGGTTCGGCGATGGGGGGCGGTGACGGCGGCGTAGGGGGCGGAGGCGGCGGTGCAGGCGGCGGTGGGGCGCTCGGCTCGACACCGAGCGCCGGGCCGTCCTGAAACCAGCTGTGCCGGCACTTGGCGCAGCGCACCGTCCGGCCATCGACGCCGATCGCGCTGTCGGGGACGACATAGCGCGTGGCGCAGGCGGGGCAGGCGATGATCACGAAGGCGGTTAAACAGCGCATCGCTGCGCGCGGCAAGGCGCGTCGCACGCTCTCGCGCCCGAATGGGGCTTTTTTCCACATTGCCATTTTTGCCGGATCGATTGCCCAGCGGGCGCAAGCGCCGCTATAGCCCCGCCCGAGACCGCCCACCCCGGGCGCCGCCGTTCGGAGCCCAGCGCCGCCGTGTCCACCGCCGCCGACGGGGAAATCGTCCACTTCGCCAACGTCGGGCTGCGTTACGGCACCGATCGCGAGGTGCTGTCGGACATCTCGTTCACGCTCTATCCGGGCAGCTTCTATTTCCTGACCGGGGCCAGCGGCGCGGGCAAGACCTCGCTGCTGCGGCTGCTGTATCTCGCGCAGCGACCGTCGCGCGGGATGATCCGAATGTTCGGCACCGACGCGATCACGCTCCCGCGCCAACGTTTGCCGTTCTTCCGCCGCCGGCTGGGAGTGGTGTTCCAGGACTTCCGCCTTGTCGCGCACATGTCGGCGTTCGACAACGTCGCGCTGCCGCTGCGCGTCGCCGGCGTTTCGGAACGCGAACTCGCCCGCCCGGTCGCCGACATGCTCGAATGGGTCGGGCTTGCCGACCGCATGCACGCGCGCCCGGCGACGCTATCGGGCGGCGAGCAGCAACGTGTCGCGATCGCCCGCGCGGTGATCGGCCGGCCCGAGCTGCTCGTTGCCGACGAGCCCACCGGCAACGTCGATCCCGACATGGCGATCAAGTTGCTGCGCCTGTTCGAGGCGCTCAACCGACTCGGCACTACGGTCGTCGTCGCGACGCACGATCTGCACTTGCTGCGCAAAGTGCCCAATTCGCTGATCATGCGGCTCGACAAAGGCCGGCTCGGCGATCCCACGGGCGCTCTGCGCTACCCGCCGCGACCCGCGCTGGCGCGGGGCTGATGGCGAGGGCGCTCAACCTTTTCCGCGGCCAAAAGCGCGGCGATGCGGCGCTGGTCCCCCCGGCGCAGCTTTCGGGGCCGATGCCGTGGGTGATCGCGATCATGGTCGCGCTGACCGTGATCGCGCTGGCAGGCGGCCTCGCACTGCGTCACTTGACCGACACTGCTTCCGAGGATTTGTCGGGCGGGGTCACTGTCCAGGTGGTCGAGGCCAACGCCGATCTCGCCCACGCCCAGGCCGAACGCGCCGCCGCGCGGCTGCGCGCCACGCCGGGGGTGGCCGAAGCGCACGTCGTCTCGCAAGACCAACTCGACAAGCTGATTGAGCCATGGCTCGACATCCGCGATGCGAGCGTGGACGATCCGATCCCGGTGCCCGCGCTGGTCGATGCGCGGTTGTCGCATCCGGTCGACGGCGAGACGCTGGGGGCGCTGCGCCGCTCGGTGCGCGAGGTTGCTCCGGCGGCGCGGGTCGATGCGCAATCGAGTTGGCTGCGCCCGGTGTTCGGCGCGGTCGCTTCGCTCCAGTGGCTCGCGTTGGTGCTGATCGCGCTGCTCGGCGCGGCGACTTCGGCCGCGGTTCTGCTGGCGGTGCGGACCGCGCTCGGCGCCAATCGCGACACGATCGAGATCGTTCATCTGCTCGGCGGGAGCGACACCCAGATCGCGCGGATTTTCCAGCGCGCGATCGGGCAGGACGCGGCGCTGGGGGGAATTGCCGGGCTGGCGATCGGGATCACCGCGGTGCTGCTGCTCGGGCGGCGCTTCGCCGGACTTGGCGCCGGATTGATCGACGGCGGCGCGTTCGCGTGGTTCGATTGGGCGATGCTGGCGCTGGTGCCGGTCGCGGGCACGCTGCTGGCGATGCTGACCGCGCGCGTGACCGTGACCCGCGCGCTCGGGCGAATGCTGTGATCCGCCGCGCCGCCGCGCTCGCCCTGCTGCTGTGGGCGTTTGGGTTTATCGGTTTCGCGGTCACGCTGCCGCGACCGCTCGACGGTGGGCGTAGCGACGCGATCGTCGTGCCCACCGGGGGTAGCGGCCGTATCCTGCGCGCGCTCGCGTTGCTCGACCGCGGGGTAGCCAGCAAAGTGTTCGTCTCGGGCGTTGATCCCGAGGTCAAGCCGCACGAATTCGCGATCGAATACCGGGTCGACAGCGCGCGGATGGCCTGCTGCGTCGCGCTCGGTTTCGATTCGGTCGATACCCGCAGCAACGCCAAAGAAATCGCCGCGTGGGCCGCTGCGCAGCACGCCCGGTCGGTGCGGTTGGTGACCAACGACTGGCACATGCGCCGCGCCGCTTACGAACTCCGCGCCCGCCTTCCGGCAGGGGTGAGCGTGACCGAGGACGCAGTGCTGAGCCGGCCGAGCTTCCGCATACTGTTCCTCGAATACCACAAGCTGATCGCCGCGCATGTCGCCCGGCTGTGGGAGCGCTGAACCTTGCTTCGCGTCTCAGAAATGGCGCGCAGCGTGCTGTTTTATTTGGTATTCTATCTGGGCAGCGTGTTCGTCGTGAGCAACGCGGCGGCGATGCTGTTGACGGGTTCGGAGCCGCTGTTTCGCGGCGCAGTCCGCGCCTGGGCACGCTATCACCGCTGGTGTGTGACGCGCTTTTTGGGAATTGCCGTCGCAGTCGAAGGTGCGCTGCCTCCCCCCGGAACGCTTGTCGCGGTGAAGCACGAATCGTTCTTCGAGGCGATCGATTTGCCCGTCCTGCTCGATAACCCGGTGGTCTTCGCCAAGGCGCAGCTGATGCGCATTCCGCTGTGGGGTCTGGCGGCCGATCGTTACGGGCTCGTCGCGGTGGAACGCGATGCGGGTGCGAGCGCGCTGCGCAAGATGATCGCGGCGGCCAAGCGCCTTGGCGCGGGCGGGCGGCTGATCGCGATCTTTCCGGAGGGCACCCGCGTGCCGCACGGCGCCCACGGACCGCTTCAGGCCGGGTTTGCGGGGCTGTACAAGCTACTCGGGCGCGAGGTGGTGCCGGTCGCCGTGCTCAGCGGGCCGTTCTACCATCACTGGATCAAGCGCCGCGGCACGATCCGCATCGTATTCGGCGAGCCGATCCCCGCGGGCCTGCCGCGCGAGGAGATCGAAGCGCGGGTGAGCGACGCGATCAACGCGCTGAATCCTTGATGCGTTAATCGGGTCCAGCAATGCTGGCCCCTCGCGCAACACCAGCCCGCTCCCCCGGCCCGGCCACCCATAGTGATACCCTGAACGGGTGGTCGGGCCGGGGGAGCGGGCTGGTGTTGCTAGCCAATCGCGGAGGCGATTGGCGCACCGGCTAAAGATGATCGCTTCGCCCGAAGTCCGGCCGCGCGTCGTCCTGGCCTTCGGCGATGATCGAGCGGCGGATGGCGCGGGTCCGGGCGAAGTGATCGAACAGCGCGTCGCCGTCGCCCACGCGGATCGCGCGCTGCAACGCGGTTAGATCCTCGGTGAACCGCTGGAGCATCTCGAGCACCGCGTCTTTGTTGGAGAGGAACACGTCGCGCCACATCGTCGGGTCCGACGCGGCGATGCGGGTGAAGTCGCGGAAGCCGCCCGCCGAATATTTGATGACCTCGCCCTGGGTCACACTCTCGAGATCGCTGGCGGTGCCGACGATCGTGTAAGCGATCAGGTGCGGCAAGTGGCTGGTTACCGCGAGCACCAGATCGTGATGCGCGGCGTCCATGATTTCGACGCGCGCGCCGAGCGCTTCCCAGAACGCAGCGAGCGCCGCGACTTTGTCAGGCGGGGCGTCGGCCGCCGGGGTCAGGATGCACCAGCGCTGCTGGAACAACGCAGCAAAGCCAGCGTCGGGACCGGATCGCTCGGTCCCGGCAACGGGATGCGCGGGGATCACGGTGACGCCGGGAAGCGCTACGGCTAGCGCCTTGGCGACGGCGGCTTTCGACGAACCGACGTCGCTGACCACCACGCTTTGCGTCAAGTGCGGCGCAATTTCCGCTGCGGCGACGGCCATTGCGCCCACGGGCACACACAGGATCACAAGATCGGCGCCGGCGACCGCATCCGCACAGGTATTGCACACGCGTTGGACCAAGCCGCGCGTCGCGGCGCGGGCGCGATTTTCGGGGTCGATGTCCCAGCCGCTGGTGACCGCCTCAGGCAAGTGCTCGCGCACCGCCAATCCGATCGACCCGCCGAGCAGCCCGAGCCCGATCACCGCGATGCGGGAAAAGCTCATTTTGCGCCTTCGGACATCTCGCGCAGCGCCGCGGCGATCGCGCTCATCTGTTCGCGCGTGCCGATTGTAATGCGCAAGCCGTGCTCAAGCCCCTGTCCCGGCAACCACCGCACGATGTAACCGCGCTGGGCCAACCCTTCGTAAGCCTCTTCCGCGCTCAACGCGCCCTCGAACAGCACGAGCACGAAGTTGGCCTCGCTCGGCACCATCGAGATGCTGTGATTGCCCAAGGTGGCGATGCTCTCGCCGAAGCCGGCCCGGGCTCCGGCGTTGTGTCGGCGTGACCGCTCGACGAAGGCTTGGTCGTTCAAGGCCGCCAGCGCCCCCGCTTGCGCGCTGTTGCAAACGTTGAACGCGCCGCGAATGCGATTGAGCGCTGCGATGATGCCGGGCGCGCCGGTGCCCCACCCGACCCGGTCGCCCGCCAATCCGTAGGCTTTGGAGAAAGTCCGGGTGACCAGAACGTTCGCCTGACCTGCCGCCAAACCCAGCGCGGCATCGTCGTGTTGGGGCGCGACGTATTCGGCGTATGCTTGATCGATCACTAGCAACACGTCATCGGGAAGTCCGGCGTGGAGGCGAGCGATCTCGGCGCGCGGCAGATAGGTGCCGGTCGGGTTGTTCGGATTGGCGACGATCACGACTCGTGTTTGCGGCGTAAGCGCTTCCAGCAGCGCATCGACATCGGTGCCGTAATCGCGCGCCGGTGCCTCGACCGGCAGCGCCCCGCAGCGCCGCGCAACGATGTCGTAGAGCGAAAAGCTGTATTGCGCGAACAGCACTTCGTCGCCCGGCCCGGCATAAGCACTTGCCGCCAGATAGAGCAGCTCTCCGGAACCCGCGCCCATGACGATTTGTGCAGGATCGATCCCGTGAAACCGGCCCAGCGCCTGCCGCAGGGCGGTGCTGTCGCCATCGGGATAGCGCGAAGGTTCGAGCGCATCGGCGCGCGCCGCCAGCGCCGCCCGGCTGGTCCCGAGCGGGTTCTCGTTGGCCGAAAGCTTCACCAGCGCGCGCCCATCCGCGTCCGTCGCCTTGCCGGGCACGTAGGGATGGATCGCCTCGATCCACGGCTTGGGGCGGGGAGTGTCCGGCATCGGCAGCGCGCATAGCAGCCCGCGTTGTGATTGACAGCCCGCCAGGCTTGCTCAATCGGCAGGCGATGACCGATGTCGCGTTCCTGACTGCCAGCAAGCTATTGGAACTTCCCGCGCCGCTCGCGCTCGACGGAGGGCAGCGGCTCGAAGGCGTGCGCGTCGCTTACGAGACTTACGGAGCGCTTGGCGCGGACAAGGACAATGCGATCCTCGTCTGCCACGCGCTGACCCTGGATCAGCATCTCGCCAGCCCGCATCCGATCACCGGCAAGCCCGGCTGGTGGGCGCGGATGGTCGGCCCGGGCAAGCCGATCGACACGGACCGGTTCTTCGTGATCTGCGCCAATGTCCTGGGCAGTTGCATGGGCACCACCGGACCGGCGAGCCCGGCGCCTGACGGGCGGCCTTATGCGATGCGCTTTCCGGTGATCACGATCCGCGACATGGTCCGCGCGCAAGTCGCGCTGATCGATGCGCTGGGGATCGATCGGCTTCACGCGGTGGTCGGCGGATCGATGGGCGGGATGCAGGCGCTCAGCCTTGCCGCGGGCTGGCCAAGCCGCGCGGCGCGGGTGCTGGCGATCGCCAGCGCGGCGCGGCACTCGGCGCAAAATATTGCGTTCCACGAAGTCGGCCGCCAGGCGATCATGGCCGATCCCAAGTGGCAGGGCGGCGACTATGCGCGCGGCGAAGGCCCTGAGGCGGGGCTAGCGGTGGCGCGGATGGCGGCGCACATCACGTATCTTTCGGAGCAGGGGTTGACCGAAAAGTTCGGGCGGCGGCTCCAGGGACGAGACGCCAAGACTTTCGGGTTCGATGCCGATTTCCAGGTCGAGAGCTATTTGCGCCACCAAGGACTGTCGTTCACCGACCGGTTCGACGCCAACAGCTACCTCTACATCACCCGCGCGATGGACTATTTCGATCTCGCCGAGGAGCACGGCGGGCGGCTCGCCGACGTTTTCGCCGGGTCGAGCGCGCGGTTCTGCCTGGTCAGCTTCGACAGCGACTGGCTTTATCCTACGGGCGAATCGCGCGCGATCGCCCACGCGCTTAACGCCAGCGGTGCAGCGGTGAGCTTCGTTGAGCTATCGGCGCCGTACGGGCACGACAGCTTCCTGCTCGAAGTGCCCGCGCTGGACGCTGTGGTCGCCGGGTTCCTCGGGAGGTGAGCGCGCTGCGCCCCGATCTCGCGGTGATCGCGGCCAACGTCGCGCCGGGCAGCCGGGTGCTCGACATCGGCTGCGGCGACGGCGCGTTGATGGCGGCCTTGCGCGACGACAAGCGTGCCGATGCGCGCGGCCTCGAGCTCGATCCGGGCAACGTCGCAGCGTGCGTTTCGCGCGGGCTGTCGGTGATGCAGGGCGATGCGGACGCCGACCTCGCCGATTATCCCGACGCCGCGTTCGATTACGCGATCCTCAGCCAGACGCTCCAGACCACGATGCGCCCCGACCGGGTGCTCGACGAACTGCTGCGGATCGGACGGCGGGCGTTCGTCAGTTTTCCCAACTTCGCGCACTGGCGCGTGCGGCTGAGCCTGATGTGGGGCGGGCGGATGCCGGTGACGCGGCTGCTGCCGGTGGCGTGGTACGAAACCCCCAACATCCACCACGTGACCATCGACGATTTCCGCGAACTGGTCGCCAAGCGCGGGATTGTGGTGGAACAGGCGTGGTTCCTGAGCGGCGACAAGCAGACCAGCGCGGCCGCGGCGAACTTCCGCGCCGAACACGCGGTGTTTTTGCTGCGGCGCTGACCCCTCCGTCAGCCGCTACGCGGCTGCCACCTCCCCATCGCAAGTCGATGGGGAGGATTTGCAACGTTCGATCCTCCCCATCGACTTGCGATGGGGAGGGGACCGTCCGCAGGACGATGGAGGGGGTTACATTCGCTTCAATGCGCAGAGCTTGTTGCCGTCGGGATCGCGCAGATAGGCGAGATAGAGATCGCCCATCCCGCCCGAACGCACGCCCGGCGGATCCTCGATCGCGGTCCCGCCGTTCTCGACGCCCGCCTGATGCCAGGCATTGGCCTGCTCGGGATTGTCCATCGCCAAGCCGATCGTGCAGCCGTTGCCCGCGCTTGCCGGCTGGCCGTCGATCGGCGGGGTGACGAGGAAAATGCCGCCGCCGTGCATGTAGATCAGGCGTCCCTTGTCGTCCTTGATCCCGGCCTTGCCGCCCATCGCCTCGAACGTCGCGTCGTAGAACTTTTTCGACCGGTCGATGTCGTTCGATCCGACCATGTTGTGGCTGTACATGCCGCGTCTCCTCCGTGGGTTTCGAATTGCCACTCTATCGCCGGCGTGGGCGCGGTCAATCGTCAGGGGCTGCGGTTCAGCTTGAAGGTGTTATGAGCCGCGCGATGTTGACTCGTTTTGTCTTGGCCGCGGCGCTCGCGTCCGCTGCGCTCGCCGCGCAAACTCCCGCGCCCGCCCCGCTCCCTCGGCTCACGCTCGCGCACCAGACCGCGCTGCGCTGCTCGACCGCCTTCGCGGTGGTCGCCGCCGATCAGGCCAAGGGGCTGCCTTACGCCGCCGCTTACCCGCCGCTCGGTCAGCGCGGGCGCGAGTTCTTCGTGCGCACCACCGCCAAGCTGATCGACGATACCGGCGCTACCCGCGCCCAGGTTACCGAACTCGCCCGGCGCAGCCTTGCCGACTTCCAGGCCGGGCTGGCGCGAGCACCCAGTCGCGCGGCGGCGCTCGATGCGGTCATGCGTCCCTGTCTGTCGATCCTCGACAGCGCCTTGCCCGACGCCGGTCGGCGCTGAAGTCCAGCCGACCTTCAAGCTGACCGTCAAGAGCGACTTCTAGGGCTTGGAATCGCGGTTATCCACGGCGCAATTGGCTGCCCGGAGGTGGACGCCACGGGCGCGCTGCGGCATGGACCGGGCCATGTGGCAGCTCTACCAATTTCCGCTTTGCCCGTTCAGTCGCAAAGTGCGCTTGATGCTGAGCGAGAAAGGCGTCGCCTACGAACTGCGCCGCGAAAATCCGTGGGAGCGGCGCGACGAGTTCATGGACCTCAACCACGCCGGGCGCACCCCGGTGCTCCACGATCCGGCCAAGCCGCTGACGCTGTCGGACAGCCGCGCGATCTGCGAATATTTCGAGGAGACCACCGAGCGCGCCCCGCTGATCGTCGGGACCGCGCCCGCGCGCGCCGAAATCCGCCGCCTGGTGGCGATGTTCGACGAGAACTTTTACGCCGACGTTGCCGCGCCGCTGCTCCAGGAGCGGATGATGAAGCGCATCTTCATGCGCCAGTCGCCCGACAGCACCGCGCTGCGCCGCGCGATGAAGCTCGCGCACGAGTACCTCGATTATATCGATCATCTGATCGATTACCGGCCATGGCTCGGCGGTGCGACGATGAGCCTCGCCGATCTGGCCGCCGCCGCGCAAGTCTCGGTCGCCGATTACCTCGGGGGTCTCGACTGGTCGGGGCACGAGCAGGCGCAAGGCTGGTACGCGGTGTTCAAGAGCCGCCCGAGCTTCCGTCCGCTGCTCGCCGAGCGGATGGAAGTGATCCAGCCGCCGAGCCACTACGCGGATGTGAACGCCTAAGTCGCCAGCCGGTCGCTGAAGCGTCCCTGGCCGCGGTACCTGGTCATCCAGCGATCGAGGAACAGACCGAGCGGCCTTGGCGTCACTCCCAGCGCCTTGAGATCCCGCGTTCCATGTGCGGCGACGTTGCCCGCGTGAAGCAGTTTCCACTGCGCGCGCGTGATCGGCGCGAACGGCAGCCAGCCGGTGAGGGTGGCGATTGCTTGCGAGACGAAGTCGGGCAGCGCGACGAACCCGCGGCGGCGTTCCTGCGCGGCGGCGATGCGGCGGTTTAGCTCGAGCATCGTCACCACCTCGGGTCCGGCGATCTCGTAAGTCTTGCCGCGATGACGCGCCGGATCGGCCAGCGCGTTCGCCGCCGCCGCCGCGGCGTCGTCGACGAACAGCGGCTGGAGCCTCGCCTCCGGCCCAAACACCGGCAGCGCCGGAAGCCGCGCGATCAGCTGCCCGAACAAATTGAGAAACGCGTCGTCCGGGCCGAACAGCACCGAAGGCCGCAGGATCGTCGCGCCGGGGAACGCCGCCAGCACCGCGGCTTCGCCCGCCGCCTTGGTCCGCGCGTAGCGGGTTTCGCCTTCGGCATCGGCGCCGATCGCCGAGACGTGCACGAATGCCCCGGCGCCCGTCGCCTTGGCCGCGGCGGCGATCTTCCCCGCGCCCGAACCCTGGAGCGCATCGAGATCGCCCGAAAACGCGCCGACCAGGTTAACCGAGGCGTCGGCGCCGGCCATCGCGCGGGTCAGCGCGGCCGGATCGGTCACATCGCAGCGGACGAACTGAACCTGCCCGAGATTGGCCAGCGCTTTAACCCGGAACGCGCGCTCGGGGTGGCGACTGGCGATCCGCAGCCGTGCGCCGCGCGCGAGCAGCTCTTGCGCGAGATGCCGTCCGAAGAAGCCGCTGCCGCCGGTGAGCACCACCAGCCGGTCGCGCAAACGCGTGTCGAGCGGTGTGGTCATGATGTGAGCCTTTGCACACTCGCGCCGCGCCGCGCAATGCCGTCCGCGCACCGCCCGCGTGAGCGTTGACAGCTCCCAGGCCCCCCGCTATCGGCGCGCTCCTACCCGGCACCTCGCGGCGACTGCGCGCGATGCCACCCGTGCCCAGATGGCGGAATTGGTAGACGCACCAGCTTCAGGTGCTGGCGCTCGCAAGGGCGTGGAGGTTCGAGTCCTCTTCTGGGCACCATCGCTTCAGCGCGTGCGCATTTCGGCTCGCGCGCCGAGCAGCACCGAGATCGAAGCTGCGAGCAGCACGACGTCCTTGAGCAGGAACTGGCCCGGGTTGCTCGACAGCGCGAGCGGGGTGTCGAATCCGGGCTGGACGACGCCGGGGGTGCTCAGCATGAACGTAAGCGTGATCGCGAAAGTGATCGTGGCCATCGCCCCGCCGATCGCGGCGAGCCGCGGATTGAACGGGCGCAGCGCGATCAGCACCCCGGTCAGGATTTCGTAGACGCCGAGCATGCGCGAAGTGCCGGCGATGCCGAACAGTTGGTGCCACCAGCCGACCAGCGGACTGTTCATCACCAGCGGGGCGATTCCCGCTGCCTCGTATTGGGTGAACTTGAGCACACCGAACCACACGAAGACCAGGACGAGCGCGTAATTGACGAGCAGCGCGCCCGAATTGGCGGTGAGGACGTAACGGTCGCGGCGCAATGCCGCATCGTTTTCAACAACGGTAGCCATGTCTCAGTCTCCCTAAATTCACAGGCGCGGCTGGATCGGCATCGGCGGCACGAGCACCGCGTCGATCACGTAGACGAGGCCGTTATCGACTTTCATCGGCCCCTTGACGACGTGCGCGCCGTTGACCGTGAGAACGCCGCCTTCGCGCTTGATCACCAGCGGCATCCCGTTCATCGCCGGGACCGCGACCGCTGGAGCCATCGCCAAGCCCTTGTCGATGTCCGCAACCATCACCAGGCCGGCAACCGCGTGATTGCCCATCGTCATCTTAAGCTTGGTGCGATTTTCGGGCTTCATCAGCGCGTCGAGCATCGGCTTGGGCACTTTGGCGAACGCATCGTCGTTCGGCGCGAATACGGTGATCGGACCCGGCGACTGGAGCCAGCCGGCGACACCCGCGGCTTCGCCCGCCTTGAGCATCATCGTGAAATGGCCGTCGCTCTTGGCGGTCTGGACGATGTTGGCGGCGATCGCGGCCACGGGCAGCGCGGCCGCGGCGGCGGCCAACAGGGCGAACTTGTGGATTTGTCTCACTTTGGCTCCCCGGCTGCGGGGGTGACGAAGCGGATAACTTTCGTGGCGGCCCAACGGACGCACGACCCGGCGCGAGACCGCGCGGTTCGCGCACAATGGCGCAAGCCAGCCCCGGAATCGGCTAATCCGCCAAGACGCTTCGTGCGTTAGGCAACCAGCGCGGTCTTCGCTCGCCCGTGCCGGACCGTGGAGAATGCAATGCCATCGCTAGCCACTCAGATCGCGGTGATAACCGGCGCCAGCTCGGGGATCGGCGCGGCGATCGCGCGCCGTTTCGGGCGCGAAGGCGCCGCGGTGATCGTCGCGCACCACGACGACCCCGAAGCAGCGGCGCAAGTGGTCGCCGACATCGTGGCCGCGGGCGGACGCGCCGAAGCGATCGGCGGCGACGTGCGCGACGAGGCGTATGTCGACCAAGTCTTCGCCGCCGCTCAAAAGAGCTTCGGGCGGCCCACGCTGCTGGTCAATTCGGCGGGAGTCGACGCCTCGGGCATCGCGGTCGGCGAAATGCCGGCCGACCAGTTCCGCAAGGTGCTCGAGACCAACCTGGTCGGCCCGTTCCTGTTCTGCAGTGCCTTCGTGCGCGCCGCCAAGGGCGCCGAAGCCGGGGGCAAGATCATCAACATCACCTCGGTCCACGAGGACATTCCCCGCGCCGGGGCGGGCGATTACTGTGCGTCCAAAGGCGGCTTGCGCAATCTCACCCGGTGCATGGCGCTCGAACTCGCCGAACACGGAATCACGGTCAACAACCTGGCGCCCGGGATGGTGTTGACGCCGATGAACCAGGAAGCGATCGACGATCCCAAGAAGCGCGAGGAGGAGACCGCCAGCATCCCGATGAAGCGCGCGGCGCAGCCCGAGGAAGTCGCCGAGCTCGCGCTTTACCTCGCCTCGAGCGCCGCCGACTACGCGACCGGTGCGACGTTCACTCTCGATGGCGGGCTGAGCCGCAATCTGGGCCAGGGCGCGTGAGCGGATTCGAGCTCGTCTCGGTCGAACCGTTGACGATGGCGCGGACCAACCGCCTCGCCGAAATGTACGTGCTGAGCCCGTTCGTGTGGCGCGATCGTGAGCGCTGGCGGATCATGGTGCGCGCGGTGCCGCGACGCGACGACGAACCGCGGCTCAAGATGGCCGAGATCTGGCACGGGGTCTCGAACGATGGGCTCTATTTCGAGATGGATATCGCGCCCGCGCTGTTTCCCGGCCCCGACAAGCCCGATCTCGACGGCTGCGAAGACCCCACGGTCCTCGCCGGGCGAGATGGCTTGCGCGTCTGGTACACCGGCTGGAACCAGGCGGAGCAGACCGGGCGGATTATGATGGCGCGCGGGGACGATGCGCGGGCGCTGGAAAAGCAGGGCGTGGCGCTCGATTCGACCGCGGCGTTCAAGAACCCGAAGGAAGCCACGCTGGTCCGCGCTGAGGACGGATGGCGGCTGTTCTTCGAGTTCGCGCGCGACGAAGCCTCGCTCATCGGCGAGGCTGCTGCACTGAGGCTCGATGGCCCGTGGCGCGAGCGCAAGGCCGGGCCGATCGAGCCGCGCGAGGACAAATGGGATTGCTGGCATCTGAGCCCCGGACCGGTCATCGGTGAGAACGGCGACGCGCCAGTGATGTTCTACAACGGCGCGACCAAAGACGCCGCGTGGCGGATCGGCTGGGCGACTTTCGACAAAGGATTTTCGCGCGTCGTCGCGCGCTGCGACGAACCGCTGGTATCGCCCGACGGCGTGAACGAGGATGGCGGAACCGACATCGCTTTCGCCGCTTCGGCGGTCGAGCACGACGGCGCGATCCGCATTTATTTTTCGCAATCCGACCGCGACATCCGCTGCGCGACGGTGCGCCGCACGTGAACGGCGCTCAACTGGGTGGCACACCTCGCCGGAGTTTCTATGCGGGCCGTAACCTCGAAAGGATGCGGACCGTCGCCGATCTGCGCGCGCGGGCGCACCGGCGGCTGCCGCGCTTCGCGCTCGAATATCTCGAAGGCGGCGCCGAGGACGAGGCGACGCTGCGGCGCGAGCGCGAGGTGTTCGCGGAGTGGCGCTTCGTCCCGCGCACGCTCGTCGACGTCGCGGCGCGCACGCTCGATGTCGAGCTGTTCGGGGTGCCCGCGCCGATGCCGCTGACGATCGCTCCGACCGGGCTCAACGGCGTGTTCGAGCGTGGCGCGGACGTCGCCTTGGCCAACGCTGCACGCGATGTCCGCGTTCCTTTCGTCCAGAGCACGATGTCCAATGACCGGATCGAGGACGTCGCCGCGGTCGCGGGCCTGCGTCACTGGTTTCAGCTTTACGTGATCGGGGAAGACCGGATTTGGCGCGCGCTGGTCGATCGCGCCGCGCGCGCCGGGTGCGAGGCGCTGGTCCTGACGACCAACTCGCAGATTTTCGGCAATCGCGAATGGGACGACCGCACGCGCGGCGCCAATGGCCTACCCTCGGTTTCGACCGTGCTTGAGGCGGCGCTGCACCCGGGCTGGTTGTGGCGCGCGCTGCGCCGCGGGATGCCCGCGTTCGTCAACGTTATCGAGTTCGTGCCCGAGGACAGCCGCGGGTTCTTCGCCAGCGCGCAATGGATTCGCAAGCAGATGCCCCGGTCGCTGTCGTGGGACACCGTGCGCGCGATCCGTGCGCGCTGGGACGGGCCGCTGATCGTCAAGGGCATCCTCAGCCCTGACGATGCGCGCATCGCGGCATCGTGCGGGGTCGATGGGATTGTGCTCAGCAGCCACGGCGGGCGTCAGCTCGACTGGGCGGTGGCGCCGCTCGACGTGCTGCCGCGGGTGCGCGATGTGGTCGGTCCGCGGATGACGCTGTTTGTGTCGGGCGGGGTGCGCCGCGGCACCGATCTGCTCAAGGCGCTGGCGCTGGGTGCGGACGCGGTGATGGCCGGGCGCGCGCCGCTCTATGGGCTGGGCGCGGCGGGGCGGGCCGGTGCGCGCAAGGCGCTGGAAATTATTCACGAGGAAGCCTGCGACGCGATCGGGTTGCTGGGCGCGGCTTCGGTCGATGCGCTGGGGCCGCACCTGCTCGCTCGCTTTGGTCAACCGGCGATGCCGACCAAATCGGCCTCGCCGGTCAGGAAGGCGGCAAGCGCATGAGCAAAACGGTCGGAGATTTTGTCTGGGCCCGCCTGCACGACTGGGGCGTGAGGCGCGTGTTCGGCTATCCGGGCGATGGCATCAACGGCCTGCTCGGAGCGCTCCAGCGCAGCGATCAGGCAATCGAGCTGATCCAGGTCCGTCACGAGGAGATGGCGGCGTTCATGGCCTCGGCGCACGCCAAGTTCACCGGCGAGCTCGGCGTTTGCCTCGCCACCTCGGGGCCGGGCGCATCGCACCTGATCACCGGGCTGTACGACGCCAAGGCCGATCACATGCCCGTCCTGGCGATCGTGGGCCAAGCCCCCCGCGCCGCGATCGGGGCGCATTACCAGCAATCGATCTGGGCGCGATGTTCCACGACGTCGCCGGCGCCTTTGTCCACACCGCCGGCGTGCCTGCGCAGGTGCGGCATCTGATCGACCGCGCGGTGCGGATCGCGCTCGGCCACCGGCGCGTCACCGCACTGATCCTGCCCGCCGATCTCCAGGACCTGCCGATGGAGCAGCCGCCGCCCGAGCATGGGGCGGTGTTTTCGGGCGTCGGCTGGACGGCCCCCGTTGTGGTTCCCACCGCTGCCGATCTACGCCGCGCAGCCGATGTGCTCAACGCCGGCAAGAAAGTCGCGCTGCTCGTCGGCGCCGGCGCGAAAGGCGCGGCGGACGAGACGATAGCGGTAGCCGACCGGCTGGGTGCGGGCGGGGCCAAGGCGCTGCTCGGCAAGCAAGTGCTGCCCGACGACTTGCCGTGGGTGACCGGATCGATCGGACTGCTCGGGACCAAGCCCAGCTTCGATATGATGGCGCAGTGCGACACGCTGTTGATGATCGGGTCGGGCTTTCCCTATGCCGAGTTCCTGCCCAAGGAAGGCCAGGCGCGCGGGGTCCAGATCGACCTCGATCCGGGCATGCTGTCGATCCGCTATCCGATGGAGGTCAATCTCACGGGCGACGCGAAGGCGACGCTGGCGGCGCTGCTGCCGTTGCTCGAGGCCAAGCCCGACACCGGCTGGCGCGAAACGATCGCCGATTGGCTCGGCGACTGGTGGAAGACGCTCGACGCGCGCGCCCACGCCGAAGCCGAGCCGGTTAATCCGCAGCTGCCGTTCTGGGAGCTTTCGTCGCGGTTGCCCGACGACGTCATCCTGACCAGCGATTCGGGCTCGTGCGCCAACTGGTATGCGCGCGATCTCAAGATCAGGCGCGGGATGATGGCGTCGCTGTCGGGCGGCTTGGCTTCGATGGGCGCGGGCGTCCCTTATGCGATCGCCGCCAAGTTCGCGCACCCTCAGCGCCCGGTTGTCGCCATGGTCGGTGACGGCGCGATGCAGATGAACAACATGGCCGAACTCATCACCATCGCCAAATACTGGGAGCGCTGGGCCGACCCGCGGCTGATCGTGATGGTGCTCAACAACGAGGACCTGAACCAGGTCACCTGGGAGCAGCGCGCGATGGCGGGCAACCCGCGGTTCGATGCGTCGCAGTCGCTCCCCGACGTTGCCTATCACAAGTTTGCCGAACTGATCGGGCTCGAGGGCATCTTCTGCGATAACCCTGCGGTGGTCGGCGATGCGTGGGACCGCGCGCTGGCGGCGCGGCGTCCGGTTGTGATCGAGTTCAAGACCGATCCCGACGTCCCGCCGCTGCCCGCGCACATTTCGCTCGCCGAAGCAAAAGCGTTCGCGACGTCGATGTGGGCCGAGCCGGACCGCGGAACGCTGGTCTCGCGCACACTCGGGCAATTGTTGCCATGACCGCGCCCGGCCGTACCTGCTGGGTGATTCCCGAAGGCTTCATTCCCGGCGAGAGCCTGCCCGGCGCCGACCGCCCGCTGCTCAGCCACGAAGCCGCGTGCATCCTCAATGCCGGCGACGAGGACGCGGCGGTCGAAATCATGGTTTACTTTACCGATCGCGAGCCGGTCGGCCCGTACCGGCTGACAGTGCGCGCGCGGCGCACCAATCACCTCCGCTTCAACGAACTCACTGACCCCGCGCCGGTGCCGCGCGATACCGATTACGCTTCGGTCATCCGCGCCGACGTGCCGGTCGTCGTCCAGCACACACGGCTCGATTCGCGCCGCGCCGAAGTCGCGTTGATGACGACGATAGCCTTCCCGGGCTGACTATTGCGCGTCGCGGAAGCGGCCGGGGCTGGCGCCGACCTCGCGTTTAAACATCCGCGAGAACTGGCTGGGGCTGGCGAACCCGCACGCCGCGCCGATTTCGGCCAGCGGGCGGTCGCTGTTGATCAGCAGCGCTTTGGCCGCAGCGATGCGGCGGTAGAGCAGGTAGGCGTAAGGCGCTTTGCCGGTCGCGCGCTGGAACGCGCGGCTGAAGTGAAAGCGGCTGACCCCGCTCGCGCCCGCGATGTCGATCACCCCGATCGGCTTGCCCAGGCTGGTTTCGATGAAGTCGAGCGCGCGCCGCAGCCGATAGGGCGCAAGCGCGTGGCGCGCGGTCGGGGCGGAATGGCGCGCGTTCGAATGGAGCCGCAAGGTCCGGCACAGCAGCAGATGCAGCAAGTCATCGAGATAGGCCTGCTGCGGCTCGCCCTCGGCGATCTCGCGCAGAAGGTCGCAGGCGAGCGCGCGGATCAGCGGATCCTCGCTGCCCAGATGCTCGTGCACCCGGATGTGCGCGGGATCGCGATCGAACGACCGTTCGACCA
>JBBRER010000002.1:0-70064 GCA_038202745.1 Sphingomonadales bacterium | reverse complement strand
CACTACCAGCCGCGCGTCATCGACCCAGCAGTCCGAATAGGCGAACCCCTTGGCGATCCCCTCGCGCAGTGGTGCGCCTGCTGGATGACGGCGCAGGTCGACGCTCTGCGTCGAGGGCAGCAGCTTCCTGCCGCCGAGGTGATCGTAAACGAACAGCCCGAACCGCAGCAGCCAGCTCGGGCGCAGGCCATCGACAGACGGCAGCACGAAGCGCAGCGGACGGATAACGTGCGGGGCGATGGCCCACAGCACCTCGCGCTCCATCAGCGATTCGCGCACCAGCGCGAACTCGTAGTGCTCGAGGTAGCGCAAGCCCCCGTGGATCAGCTTGGTCGAGGCGGACGAGGTGCCGCGCGCCAAGTCGCCGGCCTCGAGCAGCAGCACTTTGGCGCCGCGACCGGCGGCATCGCGCGCGATTCCCGCGCCGTTCACCCCGCCGCCGATCACCGCCAGATCGAACACTGCCTCGCCCATCGTCGTGTCTCTTACAGCATTCGCCGTGCTTGCGAATGGCCGCGAACCCGCGCAGGGGCGGTCGTTGATGCAGCACAACGCCCCGCGCCGGACGATCGATTGGGACGCGCTGCCCTATGGCGGCGATCTGTTCGGCGAAATGCATCTGGCGGAAGCCGCGCCCGCCGGACCGGACGCGCGCGACACGGTGTTTCCGGGGCTGGCGATCTGCGCGGTCGCGGCGGCGGCGGCGGCGTGGCTGTCCGATCACTATGGTTTCCCGATAATCCTGCTCGGCCTGCTCGTCGGGTTGTCGCTCAATTTCATCGCACGCGAGCCTAGGACGCACCTCGGGCTAGATTTCGCGAGCCGCACCTTTCTGCGCGTGGGGATAGTGGTGCTCGGGCTCCAAGTAACGTTCGCCCAAATTGCCGCGCTTGGCCCTGCGCCGTTCGGCGCGCTGGCGGTGGTCATGGCGGCGACATTCGTCGCCGGGGTTGCAAGCGCACGAGTTGGCGGACAATCGCGTTATGCCGGCATACTCGCGGGCGGCGCGACCGCGATCTGCGGGGCGAGCGCGGCGCTCGCGCTTTATGGGGTGATCGGCAAGGACCGCCTGCCCCAGGCGCAATTCGCGCTGACGCTGGTCGGGGTCAGCCTGGCGAGCGCGCTGGCGATGTCGGTTTATCCCGCGCTCGCCGCGCAACTTGCCCTCAGCGATCGCCAGGCGGGGTTCCTGATCGGCGCGTCGATCCACGACGTGGCGCAGGCGATCGGCGGCGGGTACGCGTTTTCGGACGCGGCGGGCAGCTATGCGACGATCGTCAAGCTGGCGCGCGTCGCGTTGCTCGCACCGGTGGTGGCGCTGGTCACGCTGTGGATCGGCCCCGCCGGTGGCACGGCCGGGCAACCGCTGTGGCGGCGGCTGGCGCTGCCATGGTTCATCGTCGCGTTCCTCGGGGCGGTGACGCTCAACAGCGTTGTCGCGGTTCCGGCGCCCCTCGCGCACGCCGCGCTGATCGCGTCGAAAGCGCTCCTCCTGCTCGCGGTTACCGCCACCGCGATGCGCAGCCGGATGGACTTGTTGATGGAGATGGGCTGGCGCGCCGCGGTGCCGACGCTGACCGCGACGGTCGTCAGCTTCGTGTGCGCGCTCGGTTTCGCGGTCCTGCTGCTCTAGTTGGGCGCTGCCGCTCGGCTTTGCGTACGCTCGCCGGCTAGATCACGAAATCGAGAATTGCGGGCATTTTGCCCCGGCCCGTCGCCATCCGGTCGTGGAGCGAGCGGATTTGGGTGCTGCCGGTCCGCACGAACACGAACGGCAACAGGCCATGGATCAGGCACGCGAACCCGCCGAGGATCATCCGCGCGCCGAAGCCCGAGGCGTGGCGTAGATGCTCGCCGTATGTCTCGCCGAGGCTGGCGGGGTGATCGGTGAAAAGCGCGCGTTTCATCGGCGGACTCCCTCTTCGGCCGCTCTTATACTGTGCGGGGCCGGCGAAATCATCACCGAATTCGCCTTACCGTTCTTCGGTCAGCCGCCCGCCGTCGATCCGCCAGCGGCGATCCGCGGGGAACCCGGCGGGGATGCGATGCGCGATCATCAGGATCGTGGTCGCGCCGCGCAAATGGCCGAAGGTTTCGAACAACCGATCCTCGACCGCGCGGTCGAGCGCGTTGGTCGCCTCGTCGAGGATCAGCAGCCCGGGCCGGCGCACCAGCGCGCGCGCCAAGCAGATGCGCTGGCGCTCGCCCCCCGAAAGCTGCGCGCCGCGGTGACCGACGGGTGCATCGAGACCGCCGGGCAAAGCGCGGACGAACTCGCCCGCTTCGGCGTGGGCAAGCGCCGCCCACAGCGCGGCTTCGTCGGCCTCGGGCGAGGCCCATGCGAGGTTCGCGCGGATGGTGTCGTCGAACAGGAACGGATCCTGCGGAACATAGCCGACCCGGCGGCGGAACGCCGCGCGGCTCTCGTCATCGCCCAACATCGCGCCGTCGGCTGAAACCGCCCCGGAATTGGGCGCGATCAGCCCCATCACGATATCGGCGAGCGTGGTCTTGCCGCTCCCCGATGGGCCCATCAGCACCGCCAACTCGCCCGCGCCGATCGCCGCATCGGCATCGACGATTACCGGGCGGTCGCGACCCGGCGGACGATAGGTGACCCCGGCGAGGCCGAGCGCGACGGGTCCGGCTGTCGCCGCCGCGACGGACTCGCCATCGCGCGGCGCTGCAGCAGGTCCAAGCTGAGCCTCGAGCGCGGCCAGATGCCCGACCGCGGGGAGCATCGTCAGGATCGCCTGTCCGCCGCTGGCGAGCGCTTGCGCGGGCACGATCAGCCGCGAGAGCAGTACGAGCAAGGCTCCCAGTTCGGCGGGCGGGGTATGCGTGATCGTCAGCCCGATCAGCAGGATGCCTACCGCGGCGATTCCGGCGCTCGCCTGGAAGGCGTTGCGGCTGCGCGCCTGCGCGGCGACAAAGGCCATGATCCGGGCGCGGATTGCACCGCTCAGCGCCAGGTATTCGCCGACGTAGCGCGCTTCGGTATCGTGAATCTTGGCGAGCTTCATCCCCGCCAGAAACTCACTGAACAGTGTCTGGCGGCGCGTGCCCTCGCGCGTCAGCATCTGGCCCTGGCGGTAGGCGGCGCGCGCAATCGGCGCCAGCAGCGGTAGCGCGAGCACCGCCAGCGCGAGCGCGATTGCGGTGAGCGCGGGAGCAAGCCTGAGCGCGAGCGCCAGCATCACCAGCGCCTGGAGCGCCGCAACCAGTCCACCCAGCAATTGGTCGCTTCCGGTCGCCAGCCGTGCCACCTCGCTGGTCAGCGCGAATTCGAGCCGGCTCGGCTGCACCTCCTGCAAGCGTCGCCAGCTCGCCCCGGCGACCGCGCGAACCAACCGCGCGCGCCAAACGTCGATCAGGTCGTACGACAATCGCGCCAGCCGGGTCTCGCGCAAGTAGGCGACCGCTCCGCGCAGTGCGAGCAGCAGCACGAACACGCCCAGCAGCGCGGCGAGCTGAGTGCTCGACGAACCCGGCCCGACCGCCTCGCGCAGTCGGCCGAGTGCGAACCCGCCGGTGTTCGGTGTGGACTCGGCGAACATCAGTCCGAGCAGCGGGATCAGCAACACGATCCCGATCGCCTCGGTCAGCGAGCCGGCGAAAACGAGCGCGAACAGCAGGACGATCCGGCGGCGTCCGAGCGCGAACAGCGAGGCGAGATAAGCGCTCGCCTGCGCGCGCAGTGCTGCCCGATCGGAAGTCGCCGTCATCGGCGCAGTAGCGCCAGCACCGGCTGCGCCCACTCGCGCCGGCAGATCACCAGATCGGGGAGCAGCGTGTCCGGCCGGTTATAGACGAGCGGCGAGCCATCGAGTCGGCTGACGTGGAGCCCGTGTGCCACGGCGACCGCGGCTGGAGCGCAGTTGTCCCATTCGTGCTGGCCGCCGCTGTGGAGGTAGATTTCAGCCTCGCCGAGCACCACCGCCATCGCCTTAGCCCCGGCGCTGCCCATCGGAACCAGCCGCGCGCCGAGCGCCTCGCCGACGACCAGCGCCTCGCGCGGGGGACGTGTGCGGCTGACCACCAGCCGGGGCGGGCTTTCCGCCTCGCCCAGAGCGAGCGGCTGGTCGGAACGCAGGACGAGACCCCGCGCGGGCAGCGCCACCGCGCCGATGGCCGCCGCCCCGTCCACCGCCAGCGCGACGTGCACCGCCCAGTCGTCGCGCACCTCGCCATACTCGCGCGTGCCGTCGAGCGGGTCGACGATCCACACCCGCGACATTGCCAGTCGCGCCGGATTGTCGCGCTCTTCTTCGGACAGCAGCCCGTCCTCCGGTCGCTGAACCCGCAGCGCGTCGACGATTACGCGGTTCGCGGCCCGGTCGCCGGCGATACCCAGTTCGCGCCCATCCAGATCGCCGCGGTCCCTCAGCGCGAGCAGCACTTCACCCGCCGCCGCGGCGAGTTCGGCGGCGAGCTGCGCGTCCGCGCTCATCTCAGCGGAAAGATCGCGCGAACGATATGATCCGCGGCCTGCTCGGCGCTCATATCGACCGTGCTTACCCGGATTTCCGGGTTTTCGGGCGGTTCGTAAGGACTGTCGATCCCGGTGAAGTTCTTGAGCTCGCCGCTGCGCGCCTTGCGGTAGAGCCCTTTGACATCGCGCGCTTCGGCCACTTCGAGCGGCGTTTCGACATAAATCTCGACGAATTCGCCCTCGGGCAGCATCGCGCGAACCATCTCGCGCTCGGCGCGAAACGGCGAGATGAACGCGGTCAGCACGATCAGCCCTGCGTCCGCCATCAGCTTGGCGACCTCGCCGACGCGGCGGATGTTCTCGATCCGGTCAGGCTCGGTAAAGCCCAGGTCCTGGTTGAGCCCGTGGCGGACGTTGTCGCCGTCGAGCAGGAACGTGTGGCGGTTCATCAGCGCGAGCCGCTTTTCGACTTCGTTGGCAATGGTCGATTTGCCCGCGCCCGACAGCCCGGTGAACCACAACACCAGCGGCTTCTGGTTCTTCAATGCGGCATGCGCTTCGCGCCCGACGTCGGTCGGCTGCCAATGGACGTTCTGCGCGCGGCGCAAGGCGAAATGGAGCATTCCTGCTGCGACGGTGCGATTGGTCAGCTTGTCGATCAGGATGAACCCGCCAAGCTCGCGGCTTTGCGCATAAGGTTCGAACACCACCGGCCGGTCGGTCGCCAGCTCGGCCACGCCGATCGCGTTCAATTCGAGCGTTTTGCACGCTAGATGTTCGAGCGTGTTGACATTGATCGTGTACTTGGGCTCCTGGACCGTGACCGAGACGGTCTGCGCCGCGAGCTTGAGCCAATAGCCGCGCCCGACGTGGAGGGCTGCGTCGTCCATCCACACCAGCGTCGCTTCGAACCGGTCGGAAACCTCGGGCGGCGCGGCGGCGGCGGCGATCACGTCGCCGCGCGAGCAGTCGATCTCGTCGGCGAGCGTGAGCGTTACCGACTGGCCGGCCACCGCTTCGGGCAAGTCGCGGTCCTGGGTGGCTATCCGTGCGATGCTCGTGGTCTTGCCCGAAGGTAGGACGCGCACCGCGTCACCCGGACGCACGACACCCTGGGCGATGCGCCCGGCAAAACCGCGGAAATCGAGGTCGGGCCGGTTGACCCATTGGACCGGCAGGCGGAACGGGCGCCCTTGCGCAGCAGTCTCGTCGAGCGGCACGCTTTCGAGATGCGCGATCAGCGTCGGACCTTGGTACCACGGCATCGCAGCCGAAAGCGCGGCCACATTGTCGCCGGCAAAGCCCGAGATCGGCATCGCGGTGAAGCTCTCGATCCCGACTTGCGCCGCGAACGCCGCATAATCGGCGACGATCGCTTCGTATTGGGCGCGGTCGTACCCGATCAGGTCCATCTTGTTGACCGCCAGCACGACGTTCTTGATGCCGAGTAAATGGCACAGATAGCTGTGCCGCCGGGTCTGGACGAGCACGCCCTTGCGCGCATCGACGAGGATCACCGCAAGCTCGGCAGTCGAGGCGCCGGTCACCATATTGCGCGTATACTGCTCGTGCCCCGGACAATCGGCGACGATGAACTTGCGCTTTTCGGTGGCGAAAAAGCGGTAGGCGACGTCGATCGTGATGCCCTGTTCGCGCTCTGCGGCGAGCCCGTCGACGAGCAGCGCGAAATCGATCGCCTGGCCTTGCGTCCCGACGCGGCGGCTGTCGTCTTCGAGCGCGGCCAATTGGTCCTCGAAGATCGCTTTGGAATCGTACAGCAGCCGCCCGATCAGCGTCGACTTGCCGTCGTCGACGCTGCCGCAGGTAATGAACCGCAGCAGCGTCTTGCGCTCGTGGAGCGCGAGATAAGCCTCGATATCCTCGGCGATCAGCGCGTCGGGAGTATAGCCGACGGCCATCAGAAATAGCCTTCCTGCTTCTTCTTTTCCATCCCCGCGCCGCCCGCATCCTTGTCGATCGCGCGACCCTGGCGTTCGGAGGTCGCGGTCAGGAGTGTCTCGCGGATCACTTCGGTTAGCGTCGCCGCCTCGCTTTCGACAGCACCCGTCAGCGGATAGCACCCCAGCGTGCGGAAGCGGATCGAGCGCATCGCCGGACGCTCGCCCTCGCGCAGGCGGAACCGCGCGTCGTCGACCATCACCAGCATCCCGTCGCGCTCCACCGTTGGGCGCAGCGCGGCGAAATACAGCGGGACGATCGGCACGTCCTCGGCGGCGATGTATTGCCACACGTCGAGTTCGGTCCAGTTCGACAGCGGAAACACGCGGATGCTTTCGCCCGCGTGCTTCTTCGCGTTGTAGAGGCTCCAAAGCTCGGGGCGCTGGTTTTTGGGGTCCCAGCCGTGGCTGGCGCTGCGAAACGAGAAAATGCGCTCCTTTGCGCGGCTCTTCTCCTCGTCGCGGCGCGCACCACCGAACGCGGCGTCGAAGCCGTAATGGTCGAGCGCCTGCTTGAGCCCTTCGGTCTTCCACAGGTCGGTATGGAGCGCGCCGTGATCGAACGGGTTGATCCCCCGCGCCTCGGCCTCGGGGTTTTTCCAGACGAGCAGCTCCATCCCGCTTTCGCGCGCCATTCGCTCGCGCAGTTCGTACATCGCCGCGAACTTCCACGTGGTGTCGACGTGGAGCAGCGGGAACGGCGGGGCTGCGGGGAAGAACGCCTTGCGCGCCAGGTGGAGCATCACCGCGCTGTCCTTGCCCACCGAATAGAGCATCACCGGGCGCGCGGCCTCGGCCACCACTTCCCGCATGATGTGGATGCTCTCGGCCTCGAGCCGCTGGAGATGGGTCAGGGAAACCGGCAACTCGTCCTCCGCTTGGGCTGGGCTTATGTCAGAATGTTGCGGGCCCACGCAAACAAGCGCTTCTTGCCGCGCGCATTGTAGCGATTGAGCGCGTCAGGCGGGCCGCCAATGGAGCAGGCCGTCGTCGCCGCGACGGCCCTCGCCCGCGCTGCCGACCGGCTCGGCGCGGCCATCGGTGAGAAAAGCAATGGTGCGCGTGTCGTCGCCTGCCACTTGCGCGAGAAACCGCGCGCCCGCCGGACTGCGCGCGACGATCACGCCGTCGCGCGGCGATCCATCGCGGTTGTAGAATACCGTGTAAGTCTCGACTGCGCCCGGGCCTTGGTAGTCTTCGTCGAGCGGGGGCACCGGATCGCGCCGCGCGTCCGCCTCGGCCTGAAAATCGAAGCCGCGGGGGATATGCGCCGCAGCGATCGGCGCGCTCGACAGCACGATCGAATGGTTGTGCGTCGCGAACCCGCCATTGGCGAACAGCAGCCCGGTGCCCCCCACCTCGCGCAGCTTATCGACCATCGAGACCACCGCGTGGCTCATGTAATTGCCGATCGGCCCGCCCCCGAAGGTCAATCCGCCGAACACGCTCGCGGGGCGGTCCGCGGGCCAGCCGATGACGCGCCGCGCCATTTTGGGCACGCACGGGAAGCAAGAATAAAGCTCGGCGAAGTCAATATCGGCGATCGTCAGCGCGTTGAGCTGTAGCGTTTGCTCGAGCGAGACCGCCATCCCCGCCGAGCGATCGTAACGATCGCGCGTGAGAACGTCGTCGCTTTCGTGCGCGGCCGCGCCGTTACCGACATAAACCATGCGCTCCTCCGGCACCCTCCGCGCGCGCGCATGGGCGAGGCTGGTGACGACGAACCCCGCGCCCTGATTGACCGACGAATTGGCGACCATCAGCTTGGTGTAGGGAAACGCGATTGGGCGATTGTCCGCGTTGACCTCTATAATTTCGTCAGGCGACTTCCGCGCGTTGATCCACGCACCGGCGTTGCGCGCGGCGATTTCGGAAAACAGCGACCAGATCAACCCGCTTTCAGCTTGCCCTTGGGCGAGCGTCTGGCCCCACGCGGCGCGCGCCGCGTTTTCGTAGAGCGGGTAGATATCGACCGGAGCGACCAGCCCGTAGCGCGCGCGGTAGCTCGGCGCGCGCGCTGTGTGCCGCCAGGTCATCGCGTTGTGGTCCGATGCATTGCCCCCCGCCGCCGCGGCGGCGCGCTGCGCGGCGGTGCGCAGCGCTTCGGCCCCGACGACCGCGCACACCCGCGCCTCGCCCGCGGCAATGCGGTTGGCCGCGGCATTGAGCAGCATTACCGGGCTGTCGCCCATCGGCATCGCGGTCTGTTCGCGGTGCGCGGGCGCGATTCCGAGTGCGATCGCCAGCTTGTCAGGCAGCGGGTTCAACTCGCGGAACGAAATCTGATCGACAACCGCAAGCGAATCGACCTCGCCCAGCCAGCCGCCGCCCGCATCGCCATCCGCGATGCGCAGCGCCGCCGCCATCAGCCCAAGCGGATCGAGCCCGGCGGTTGGATCGGCTGGCCCATCGTTGATCTGGCCGACTCCGACGATCACCGGGACCGTCGCGGGATCGTGCGCGTTCAAGCTTTGCCCTCTGGCCACAGCGCATCGAGCGCGGCCTGCATCTCGCCGAGGAGCAGGGAGCCTGCGAAAAACCGCTCGAAGCGCGTTTCGTAAAGCTTTCTCGATGCTTGAACGTCGGTCTGTAGCGCAGTGCTCAGGTGCCGCGCCGCGCTTTCGCCGTCGCCTTCGCGGTGGCAAATGCCCATCAACATCTGGTTTGAGATGAAGTTGCCCGGGACCAGCGCCAGGCTGCGCGCGAAATCGGCGCGCGCGGAGTCGAACTCCCCGAGCCGCATACGCGCGATCCCGACCCAGGCATGGGTTATGAAGTGCAGGTGCGATTCGGGCTCGACCCGGATGAAATCGGCCAGATGGGCGACACCTTGGCGCTCGTGCCCGAGCAGGACTTCGGCGATCCCTGCGGCGTAATGCGCTAGGCCGTGGCCGCGGCGGAGGCGGATCGCGCGCTCCGCGCGGGCGAGACCGTCCGCGGGACGACCGAGATAAGTGCTTGCCGCGGCGATCCCCGCGAGCACGCCTGCGTGATCGGAATCGAGCGCGTAAGCGCGATCGATGTGGACTTGCATCCCCCGCTCCTGGTCCGCATCGGGAAGCCCGACGAGGAAATAGGCGCCCGAGGTCATCTGCGCGAGGATCGCATGCGCGAGCGCGTAATCGGGCGCAATCGCCACCGCGCGTTGCGCTTCGGTTATCGCCAAAATCAGCGATTCGCCTGAAACCTCGCGGTTCGCCGCCACCGCGCGCGCGACGCATTCCCACGCGGTGAGGTCCGCCGGCTTCTTGAGTGCGCGGTTCATTTCGAGTTTGTAGATTTGCGCGCCGAGGCTGGCGGCCACTTCGGACACCAATTCGCCCTGGAGCGCGGCAAGCTCGTCGAGATGGCGCTCGAACTTCTGCGACCAGACGATCGCGCCGCCCGCCGCCTCGACCAGTTGTGCGGTCACCCGCAGCAGATCGCCCGCACGACGGACGTTGCCTTCGAGGAAGTAGCGCACCCCCAGTTGGTGCCCCATCGCCTCGAGATCGGGCATCGGCCCGTTGCGGAAGCGCGCGGTGGCGGAACTCGCGATGACCCGGACGTTCACGCCTTCGGCAAGCGCGTCGATCACGTCTTCGACCATTCCGAACGCGAAGCTTTCATCCTCGGGCAGGCCCGAGCGGTTGGTGAAGGGCAGCACCGCGAGGCTGGGCGCGCCGCCGCGCTCGCCGGGCACGGGTGTTTGAGCAGGCGCCTGGTCAGGCGCTGGTTGCGGAGCCGCGGCTTCGCCGATCGATCCTCCGCCGCGCTCGACGAAGTGGCGCACGTCGAGCACCACCTGGCGCCACACCGGGTCGTCGACACGGCCGTTCCACCCGCTAAGGTCCGCGGTTTGCGTGAGTTCGAACATGATCGGGCGCTCGCAGGGCTCGATCATCACCGGGAGCAGCGTCTTGTTGCGATCGGCCAGCGTCGCTTCGGCGCGCACCCAGCGCGACACCACCGAGCGCGGCGACCACAGCACGATCACCGCCTTGGCGCCGCGCAGCGCGGCTTCGGTCACCTCGTCGTAAGTCTGCCCGGCGCGCAGCGTCTGGTCCCACCACACCGACAGGCCTTCGTGCTCGAGCGCCAGATGAAAACGTTCGGCGACCGCCATGTCCTCGCGGTTGTATGAGATGAAAATGTCAGCCACGTCGCCCCGTTCCATGCCCGCGCGAGAGTATGCCTGCCATCGCCGGAAACGCGACTGCTAATTACGAACCATATCGCGCTTGGGCTCGCGCAGGGCAAACTGCTGGAGATGGCCGATCATCCGAATAGTGCACGGATTTCCGGCGAAGAAACGCGCCAGTCGCATTTCGAGGAATTCGAACACGAAGACGTTTCCCTTGGTCTGCAGATCGGCAAGCAGGGTCCAAGCCTGATCGCGTTGACCAAGTTCGCACAGCGACAGCGCCAACACCAGCTGCCCGCCGAAATAGCCCGGCTCCAACCGCAGCGACAGCTCCGCCGCCGCACGCGCTGCCTCGAATTGGCCCGCACGCAAGTGGGCAATGCTGAGCCAACCCTGATTGACGAACTGAAGGTGCGATTGCGGCTCGAGGTGAAGGAATTCGCTGAGGTGATCGATCGCCAGCTCGCAGCGATCGAGCAAGGTGGCGGAGATGCCCGCGCCGTAGTGCGCAAATCCGAACCCGGCACGCAGCCGTGTCGCCTTTTCGCCAAGTATCAGTCCGCGGTCGGGCCGGGCGATATAGGCGCTCGCGGCCGCGACATTGGCGAGGACCGCGGCGTTGTCGGGATCGAGGCTCAGCGCCCGGTCGATATGGCCTTGGATCCGCTCCGCCTCCTCCGGGCTGTCATAGCGGGTGAGGTAGTAGAGTCCGCCATCGGTCAGTGCGAGCATCGAATAGCCAAGGCCATAATCGGGTGCGATTTCGACCGCGCGTTGGGCCTCGGCGAGCGCGAGCTGCATGTTCTCGGCGGTAATGTGGCGGTTCGCCGCCATCGCCCGGGCAACACATTCCCACGCGGTAAGCTCGCTCGGTTTGCGCAAAGCGCGCTCCATCTCGAGCCGGTAGATATTGGCGCCGAGGCTCCCTGCGGCCTCGATAATCAACTCGTTCTGAAGCTCGGCCAGTTCCGCCAGCGGGCGTTCGAAGCGCTGGGTCCAGACGATCTCGCCGCTTGCCGCCTCGATCAGCTGGGCGCCCACGCGAATGCTGTCCCCGCCGCGCCGCACGTTGCCTTCCAGAACATAGCGGACGCCAAGCTGCCGGGCCATTTCCTGCAAGTCGAGCAGCGGATCCTCGCGAAACCGGGCAGTAGCCGAACTTGCGATCACCCGCACATTCGCCCCTTCGGACATGGCGTCGATCAGGTCTTCGGACAGTCCGTAGGCAAAAGCTTCATCTTCGCTCAGCCCCGAGCGGTTGGTGAACGGCATTACCGCCAGCGAAGGCGCCTCGCCCCGCCGCGCGTGGTGGTGCGCCGCCGGCAGCGGTGATGCGCTCGACGCCGGCGCTGCATCGCTCGCGCGGGCGATGAAGTCACGCGCGTCGAGCACCAGCCTGCGCCAGGCCGGGTCGGCAAGATCGCCGTTCCAGCCAATCAGTTCGGTGGTCTGCGTCAGCTCGAACATGATCGGCCGCTCGCACGGCTCGATCAAGATCGGCAAAAGCGTTTTGGCGCGATCGGCGAGCGTGGCTTCGGCGCGCACCCAGCGCGACACCACCGAGCGCGGCGACCACAGCACCACCACCGCCTTGGCTCCGCGCAGTGCAGCCTCGGTTACCTCGTCATAGGCCTCGCCCGCTTGCAGGGACTGATCCCACCACACCGACAGACCCTCTTGCTCGAGCCCCCGCTGAAAGCACTTGGCAACGGTCATGTCTTCGCGGTTGTACGAGATGAATATGTCAGCCACGCTGGCGCGGTCCCCCGGATTTCAGCCCCTAATGCGCTTCTTGGGTAAAAAAGCGATTCAGAAATCCTTGCGCGTTTGAAGCCGCGCGGTGCTAGGCAGGCTTCAGGAATGCGGGCTTTTGGGGGCACTATGCAGGGCGATCCACGGCGCATTCAGGTGGCAGTGCTGGGGGGCGGCTGCGGAGCGATCGCCGCGGCATTCGAGCTGACCGCAACGCCCCAACTGCGCGCGAAATACGCGGTCACGGTCTACCAACAGGGCTGGCGGCTGGGGGGCAAAGGCGCGAGCGGGCGCAACGCCGCGTTTGCCCACCGCATCGAGGAACACGGGCTGCACATGTGGCTCGGGTTCTACGAGAACGCGTTCTCGCTGATCCGCCGCGCCTATGACGAATGGGACAAGGCCCCCGACAACCCCTTCCGAACCTGGCGCGACGCGTTCACCGCGCAGACCGAGATTTCGCTCGGCCAGCACGGCGACACGTCAACGTGGGATTTCTGGAACATCCCGCTGCCCCCGCTGCCGGGAGAGCCGGGCGACGGCGAGCCGCCGTCGCTTGACGATTTCGCCAAGCGGTTGATCGAATGGTTGCGCGCGCGCCACGCCCAAAGCGCGGCGGTGCCGCAAGGCCACCCGCTCGATGGCCTGCTCGGCGAGATCGAGCACGCATTGAGCCTAGGCCGACATGAAGCGGCGCAAGCCCACGCCGCCAAGGCCGCCGGGCACCTCGCCGATCTGGAGCCGACGCTGGGCCGGCTGTTGCTGTTGATCGAGATTGGTTGGGCGGTGCTCAAGGGTGTCCTGGAGGACGTGCTGCCTTTCGGTCACGAAGGCTTTCGGAGGATCGATGGCCTCGATTTCCGCGAGTGGCTGCGCGGGCACCACTTGTCCGAACGCGCCGCGAATTCGGCGCCGATCAAGGCGCTTTACGACTTGGGATTCGCCTATGCCGGGGGCGATTCCGCGCGGCCCCGCGCGAGCGCCGGGGTCGCGCTTTACGTCATGCTCAACATGGTGCTCGGCTCGCGGGGAGCACCGCTGTACCGAATGAACGCAGGCATGGGCGACACGATCTTCGCCCCGCTCTACCAGGTGCTGGCGGCGCGCGGGGTCCGGTTCGAATTTTTTACCCGCGTCGAGGCGCTGCATCTCTCGACCGACGGCAACCTCGTCCAGTCGATTAACCTCGCGCGCCAAGTGGCGACAGTCGGCGGCGCGGCTTACGAGCCACTGGTCCCGGTCGCTTACGCGGGCGGCGGGTCGCTGCCGTGCTGGCCGTCGGCGCCGCAGTGGAACCAGATCGCCGATGGCGCCGGGATCCGCGAAAAGCTCGCGGGCGAAGGGCTGACGCTTGAAAACAAGTGGTGCAGTCAGTCGGTCGGGGCCGTGCAGCTCAGGCTCGGGCGCGACTACGATCAGGTCGTGCTCGGGATCAGCGTCGCCGCGCTGCCCGATAGCTGTGCCGAGTTGATCGCTGCCAGCGCGCCGTTCGCAGCGATGGTGGCCAATCTCGCCACGGTGCAGACCCAGGCGCTCCAATTGTGGCTGACACGCGACACCGCGGCGCTCGGCTGGGGCGAAAGCGGCAGCGTGCTGACCTCTTACGCCGACCCGCTGAGCACTTGGGCGGACATGACGCACCTGCTTTCCGCCGAGCCATGGCCGCCCGGCGGGCCGCAAAGCATCGCCTATTTCTGCGGACCATTGCCCGACAGCGCGACCACCCAATGCCTGGCGCAGCCCAGCCCACCCGCTTGCGCGACCGCGGTCGTCGCCGCGGGCTCCGGCCAGTGGTTGGGCGCGTTCGCTCCGCCGATCTGGCCGAACGCGACCGCACGCAATGGTGAAGGGTTCGATTGGCAAGTGCTCTACGATCCTGGGAGCGGGCGCGGTGCGGGGCGGCTCGTCTCGCAATACGTGCGTGCCAATATTGACCCGACCGAGCGCTACGTGCTGTCGCTGCCGGGCACGGTCCAGTATCGGCTGAAAAGCGGCGACTCCGGGTTCGCGAACTTGTTTCTGGCGGGCGACTGGGTTCAGACGCGGATGAATTCGGGCTGCGTCGAAGCCGCGGTCGAAGGCGGGATGCGCGCTGCGCAAGCGATCAGCGGCTACCCGCAGGTCATTTTCGGAAGCGGAACGGAAGGCTGAGGCAGCCACGCGGCATCGGCGGCTCCGAACCCGGCCCCGCTTTCCACACCTCGCGCCCGGCGAGCGCGGCGAAATCCATCCGCACCCAACTGCCGAATTCGACCGGGATCGCGCCTGCGGTCGGCAGGCCCAGGTTCTGCGCGATATTGTGGCTCGCCCAAGTCGGGATCGTGGCGCTGTAGCCGGGCGGGAACAGCCCGGCGCCGTAAAGCTTGCGGACCTTGCACGGGCCTTCGATCAGCGCCTGGTAGCAGGCGCGCGTGCTGTCTTGGGCATCGCGGAACTGCTTGAGGTTGACCATCGGCACTTCGCCTTCGATCAGGTGCTCGAGCGTGGTCAGGATAAGCCCGCCATCGGTGGAGAGCGCTCCGTTGTGCGTCCACACTTCGTTGAACCCGCGCGCCGCGCTTTCGATATCGTCCCACAGCTTGGCGATCCCGCCTTCGTGTCCCGGGCCCTCGATCGTGATCAGCGGCTCGATCCGCCCCGGTTTGGCATTGTCGAGCGGATCGAAGACCATCGCGGTCGTTTGGAACGCGAGCTGGGGCGCGGCGAGATCGGGGACCGTGACCATCCCGACTTCCTTGCGGAACCCCCACACCTCGCGCCCCGTTACCATCCCCTGGGCGACGCTGATCACCACGTACGGCATCCAGAACACCAGCCGGTCGAGCGCCCCCGTTGGCCCGCGCGCAACCAGCGGCACCCAAAACGCGCATTCCTGATCGGGCTGCCAACCGATCTGCTCGGTCCCGCACGTCAGGCGGTCGGCGTGCATGAACGAGACGAAGATCACATCGCCAAGCACGCTGTACGTCACCGCGCCGCCCGCGGGCGCGTTGAGGAACTTATCGACCGTCGCCTGGAGCGCAGCGCGGTCGATGACCTTGAGCGCGAAGGCGCAAGTCAGCGCGCCGCCGATCTCACCGGGCGCCTGCGTGCATTGCTGCGCGAAGCCGAGGTCTTCGACGTAAGGGGAGTACGAAGTCATCGCGGAGCCTCGCTTTGCATGAAGTGTTCACCGGGGATGTATTTGGGCTCACCGCATATCGCGCGTGAAGCCGCCATGCCCGACATTACGGCGGATTCTACGCAAGCGGTGTTGGTCCCGGTGCGCGTCCAGTCGCCCGCGAGCGTCAGGTTCATGAACCCCGCCCCTTCCGCGCGCAGGCGGTACTGCGTCGTGCCCGACCAAGTGGCCGGGCAGCATTCGGTGGGATCGATATTGGCGCGCAAGAACTGCCAGCCCAGCCGCGCGGCGCCTTCGCCCTCGCCGCCGTAGAGCACCGACCAGTCGATTCCGCCGTCGGGGTGCGCAGCTTTGGGCCAGATCGATCCGGTGTAGCGTTCGAGCCAATCGCGGGTGCGTTCGTGGACCCCGCCGAGCGCGTTCGCTGGCACCGCGAAGTCGCTCGCAGGCTTGGTGTAAGCGTCGGTGTTGAGCGGGCCGCAGAAGTAGTGAAGCGAGGCCGGCGGCGTCCCCGCCCATCCCTCGCGCGGGATGCTGCGGGTCATGTCGGCCCACACGTCGAACGGCTCGACCGAGCCGACCATCGCCGGGCGCGCGTCGGTCCAGCCGAGCGCGGGCAGGTCGCGGTTGAGCCATAATTGCTCGGCGTGGGTGGGGACGATGCCGACCACCGCGGTCATCGCCGCAAATTGCGGAGAGGCCGCGATCAGTTCGGCGCACGGGCTCACCTCGCCATTGGCGAAATCCTTGAACGCGCCGATCGAGATGCCGAGCACGACCTGATCGAAATCCTCGCCCAGTTTCAGCTCGCGCAGCGGCATCGCGTAGCCTGCGGGCACTTGCAGCCAGTGCGATTCGAAGTTGGTCTTGGCGGCGGCAAGCGCCTCACCGTCGGCGAGTTGGTCCCAGAACGGAGTGTTCGGCCAGCACGGCAGGCCGCCAACCGCGAACAGCGGATCGTATGCGCCCTTGCCGTCCGCCGGTTGCGCCTGCTCGCGAATCGCGATGCGCTCGATCCAGTTGCGGTTGTCCGAAAGGTGCAGCGCCTCGACCTTCGAGAAGAACTCGAACTTCACCCCGCGCGCCTTGAGCACGAGGTAAAGCGGCGCGACCGCGACTTCGCCCATTCCGGCGAGCATTTCGTACAGCACCGCGCCTTTGTACCCCGCGCAAATCCGGATGCAGCAGCGCAGCGCCGCGCCCGCGGCGAAATCGGCGGTCATTTTCTTGGCGCCGCCGACATCGGCTTGGCGGTAAGCGAACGCGAGGTCATACAGCGCGCGGAGGAACGGCTGGCGCGGCGCGGCGAGGTTTTCGGTCACGCGCAGCGCGCCGATGTGCGCGGGGGCGCCGTTCTCGACCAGCCAGGCGAGGAATTCGTAGCCGTCGATCCGGTCGAGATCGAAGTCCTTGAGCAGCCCATACTTGGGATTGAGGAACCCGCGCAGGCAGGCGAGCCCGATCTCGATCAGGTCGAGCACCAGCCGCGCTAGAATCCACCCATCGCCGGGCTTGTCGCCCACTTTCCGAAACTCGGCCGCCATCGCCTCGACGTGATCGTGGATGGTCTTCAGGTGCTCGGCATTGCCTTCGACGGCGTCGGTAGCGAGCTTGCCCGCCGCCGCGCGGATGCGCCACATCCGCCATAGCACACAGGCCCAGCGCAGCGGGTGCCGGCCCCAAGTCGCAAACACCGCCTTGCCCAGCAGCTCAAGCGTGGCGGCGATTGCGTGAAGCGGGTGCGGCGGGCCTTCGGCGCCCGGCGTCTTGGAGTTCGTCGGCCAGGTCACCGGCAGCCAGGTGACGCCGTCGCCCAGCCCGACCGGAGTGAACGATTGCGGCGTGAAGGCCTGCTGCCAAGTGCGGATCGGACTGTCGGGCGCGAGCCCCTCGGCAACCAGTTCGGCATAGGCGTCCTGGATCAGCGCGAAGGCGTTGTCGTAGAAGCCCAGCCAGATGTGCAGGCCGTGCTCTTCGATCCGCAGACCCTTGCCCGGTTCGAGATTGCGCCCGGTCGCGCCCTTGCCGCCGAGCCGCCAGCCCATCTGATAAACGGTGACGTCGTGCTGCGCGCGCAGCTCGGGGGTGCGGGTCAGTTCCCACGCCGCGGCGAGCGAGGCGACGCCCCCGCCAAGGATCGCGATGCGCTGTTGCCCCATCGATCAACGCTTTCCGACGCGCGCGGCGGGCCGGGGATCCTGATAGGTTCGCTCAGAGACAAACCGGATCGTCGCGAAGATGTAAGGGATGCCCATCGCGAACGGCGAGATCAGATGGACATCCTCGATCTGCGGATAGCCAATCCAGGTATCGACCAGCGCCATCGTCCCGTAGACCCCGATCGGCAGGAACGCGACGAGCGGCGAAGTATGCCCGCGCACCGGTATGTGCGGCATGCGCGTTTCTGCGAAGCGATAGATCAGGAACACGACGAAGGCGGTTATCATCCAGCCCGCGAAGTTCCTGAGCGGCACCCCGAAATGCGGTCCGCCGTCGATCCACACCCACGCCGGGTGGCCCATCTTGGCCTGATCGAGCACCGGACAAAGCTGGAGATGCGGGCCGCATACGTTGAAGCTCATCACCGGGTCCATCGTCAGGTCCCACGCGGTCATCAGCACCGCGCTGACCAATGCCATGCACACGATCCACGCCGGCCCGGCGTTGCGCGAAACGAGGCTGCTTTCGGCGAGCACGTTGGCGACGACGTAACTTGGATAAAACATCATGTACCACGCCAGCGGGATCAGCAGCGGGACCCGCCCAAACACCTTGGGACCCAGAATGTCGGTGTAATAATATGGCCCGAACAACAATCCGGTGCTCTGGCCGAAGGTTTCGGCCGCGAGGCTGATCGCGAAGCACAGTCCGAACAACACCAGCGCGCGTTTGTGCCCGAGCATGATCGTCGAGTGGACGAGGCTGAACAGCGTGCAGGCCGGGACCAGCACCGACCACGGAACGCGCTGGAGCGGCACGTTGATCCCGCCGATACGGATGCCGACATAGAAGACGATCGCCAGCATCGCGAGGCCCACGATGTAAGTCGCGGGGCTGAGCCTTTTCGCCCGCTCGATCAGCTTCGCTGCCACGCCACTTCCCCCCTCGCGCCGGTCACACCGGTACCGTGATGTGCTTGCCCCCGAACACCGCCTGCCAGTTCTCGATCTCGCTGACCACAATCTCGTCGGTCGCGTGCGCCAGCTCTGCCGCTTGCGCGTAGCTCAGCGCGTGATCGGGAGCGGACAGCAGCAGCTTGATCCGGGTGTGGACCGCGTCGAGCTTTTCCGCGGTCACTTCCGAGATCGCGGCGAAGCGTTCGAAATCGCCGAAATAGCGCACCCCCGCGAGCGCCGCGCCAAACGTCGGGAACGCCACGCCCAGGAACGAGGCGATCCTGGCGATCTCGCTCAGCAGACCGTGCGACATCGCCCCGAGCGCGGTCGCCCCGGCCGCCGCGAGATAGACCGAGACCGAGATGATCGCGCAGACGAACAATCGCTCGGACAGCTTGTCGAGCCGGCGATGGACGGTGTTGAGCCGCCGTGCCTTGCCGCGGTGGTAATCGCGCTGGGCGACCACGTGGACGTCGAGCAGATCTTCGAGCGCCTGGCGCAAGTACGCGGTCGTCACCGCGACGCGCGGCAGCCCCAACGCGCGCAAGGCATGACGCGAATAAAACTCGGGCCACGAGGTATCATTGCCTTTGGGCCAGCGACCCGGCGGGCGCGACACCCCGAGCAAGAGCAGGATCGGCGCGTGGCGGAAGTATTCGGCGACGCGCCGGGTCTCGAACCAGCGCTTGTGCCACTTGTGCCGTCCGCCCTGCCAGATGATCACCAGGATCGATCCCAGAAGCAGGAACTCGCCGAGCGCGAACAGCCACTTGCGCTCGACCCCGCCGAAGGGCTCGTAGGAAATCCCGCAGATGATCGCGAGCGCCGAAAGGATGAAGCTGGCGGTCATCCCGCCGCGATAGGCGTCGGATAGCCGCGCCGAAATACCGTCCGCCCAAGCGAAGCGCCGCATCACCTCGCGCTCGATCCGATCGGGCAGCGCGGCGTCGCCGCCGGGCAGTTGACTCGCCGCGGTCAGCACCGCCGCGCCGCTGCCCGCGCGAATCGCGCCGGGCGCTTCGTAAGTCGTGCGCAGCGACCGGAACGGCCGCGCATCGCCGCCGAACAGGGCCTCGATCCTGCGGTATCCGGTCCACAGCCCAGAGCTGCGATCGTGCCAGGCTTCGGTGGCGAGGCTTTGCGCACCTGCGCGCAAGGCGCCATGCTCGCCCGGGCGCAGCGCCCCGCGCACGATTTGGTCGAGCCGCCCGTCGCGATCCTCGTCGGAGGCGAGCGCGGCGAGCGATTCGGGAGCGTGGAGAATATGCCACGCCGCCGGATCGGCGGGATCGATCCGCAGCACCGGGCACGCCCGTTCGAGCGCGGCGGCGATGGTGTGCCCGGTTCCGCCCGCAAGGTTGGCCGAACGTCCGTCCCAGATGCCGATCAGCAGATCGATCTGTTCGATCATGACTTTGCCCGCGAGCGCGACTTGCGCCGATGCGCCTGCGGCGAACAACTGCTCTTCGGCCCGCGCGCCGGGATCGCTCAGCCCCGCAATCAGGTGCCGGGTCACCGCGGCGTCCTGATCGGCAAGCTCGAACAGGCGGCTGGACGCGTAGCACGCGCGGATTGCGGCGGCGCGCGCTTCGCACGCCGGGTCGGACGCAGACGCCCCCGCGAGCAGCGCCTCGGCGTCGCCACGCGAGGGCGGATGTGCGTTGATCGCGAGGTTCAGCGCGGCGCCGAACGGCAGTGGCGCGACGATCTCCCACTCCCGCGCCAGCGCGACCGAAACTGCGAGCTGGTCGGCCCCATCGGCGAGCAGGCTATGGAGCCGCGGCGGCGCGGTTTCGCCCAGCGTGGCGCGCTCTTCCTCGAGAACTGCGTCGAGCCGGTCGAACAGTGAAGCGAGGAGCGCTTCGATTGCGGCCCGGTTGGCGGCGAAGCCGGCGTGGGTGTCGCGGTGCCCGGTTATGCCCAGCGCGAGGCGGACCGCAGGCGCCCGGATGTCGGCCAGCGGTCCCGCCCGCGCGCGATCGTCTGCCCCTCGCGTCACGCTGCTTCCCCCGCCCGCCGCTCCGTTTCGGCCGCGCGCAGCCTAGCAACCGTGCCCGGCGATGCAATCGGCGTCGGCTACCCAGGCTAGGAGAGGTCGAGCGGAAACTCCACTGCGGTCACCAGCCGCTGCCCATCGACCCGACCGAGCTGGACGATCACGTCGATCGTCGCGCCGATATAGGCGATCACCTCTTCGCGGCGCAGTTCGCTGCCCGATTGCCCGGCGATCAGCGCGAGCTGCTCGATCGCTCCCGCGGGCGAGCTGGCATGCACTGTGCTGATCGATCCCGGGTGCCCGGTGTTGACCGCGCGCAAGTAACTGAGCGCCTCGACACCGCGAATCTCGCCCATGATAATCCGATCGGGGCGCATCCGCAGCGCCGCCTCGAGCAAGTCGGCGGCGCTCACCGCCGCTTCGCCGAGCCGTCCGCGCACCGCCACCAGCCCCACCGCATTGGGGTGAACGAGCTGGATTTCGGGGGTGTCCTCGATCACGATCAGCCGCTCCTGTGGCGGCGCTTCCTTGAGCATCGCGTTGAGCAGCGTGGTCTTGCCGGTCGCGGTCCCGCCCGAAATCAGGATCGACTTGCGCGCGCACACCGCGCTCGCAAGAAACCCGGCGACATCGCCGCCGGCGAGCTGGTTCTTGAGATCGCGATCGACGGCTTGCTGTGCGCGCGCCGCCTCGCCCACGTGGGCGAACGCGCCCGCGGCGACGTAGTCGCCCAGCGTCAGATCGGGGACGACGTGCTTGCGGATCGCGACGGTGACATGGCCGCGCGTCGCCGGCGGCGCGCAGACCTGCACGCGCGCGCCATCGGGCAGCGTCGCGGCGAGCAGCGGATGCTCGCGGCTGATCCCCTGGTCCGAAGCCGCGGCGATTTGCCGCGCCAACCGCCACAGAGCGGCGTCGTCGAGCTCGGGGCTGGCGTGCCGCTCGACCGCCCCGTCGGCGGTTTCGAGCCACAGCTCGCCCGGGCGGTTGACGAAGATATCGGTGACGTCGGCGCGGTGCAGCGCTTCGTCGAGCGGCGCCAAGAAAGCGCCGAGGAAGTGCAGCGGCCGGGCGCTCATCGCCTGGCGCTCGTCATCTGGCGCTCGTCATCTGGCTGGGCCGACCGCCGAGAAATCGAGATCGCGCGCGACGAAAATCCGCACCAGCGCGCCCTGAGGGGTCTTGATCGTCGGGGGGATGTCGCTGCTCTGCGCAGCTTGCGTGACCAGTGTGCTGGCTTCGCTCGACGAATTGACGATCACCGTCGATCCGCGGCCAAGCGCATTGGTCGCGGCGCTGATCCCGCCGCCCAGCACCGAAAGCAGGATCGCGCTCCCGAAGCGCTGGAGGAAGTGGCGGTTGACCTTGCCGCCAAGCCCGCCGCGGCCCAGCTCGTCGACCGCCGGCGAGCCCAGCGCGATCGAGACGCCATCGGGCCGCACCAGCCGGTTCCAGACGATGAACACCCGGCTCGCGCCTTGAGCGACGCCCGAATTGTACTCGCCGATCACGCGGCTGCCCGCAGGGATCAGCACCGACGAGCCATCGAACGAGAACACGTCCTTGGTCACCAGCGCGCGGGCATAGCCCGGCAGATCGGAATTGAGCGCGGTTTCCATCACCGCCCCGACGATCGCGCCTTGCGGGACCAGCCGGTCGAGGTTCTGGAGCTGACGGGCCTCGGTCACGTCGACTTGCTTGGACCCCACGCGCTGGGCGAAGCGTTCGTTGCCGTTACCGGCTACCGGCTGCGCCGCCGAAAGCCGGGCGTTGGCCGCGGCAATGGCATCGCCGGTGGGATCGGAACGGCTCTCGGTCCGAGCGGGAGCGGGGGCCGGCGGGGGCTCGCTTTGCCCGAAATTGGCCACACCGTCGTCGGCGCGGCGCGAATTGTAGAGATCGAGCACCAGCGGCGAGCCGCCGAGGCTCTCGGGCGGAGCGGGCGCAGTAAATCTGGCGGACGGGGCGCGCACCGTCCGCGGATAGGTCGCCGGCGGCGGCGTCGCGGTAAGCATGACCGGCGGCTGCCGCGCGGCCAACGGCGCGCTCGCCGGGTTGGCGCTGGTCAGCGGCGCGGGCGCGGGCAGCGACTTGAACGCCAGCGGCGGCAGTGCTTCGACCGATCCGGCCAGGTCCGAGCGCGCATCGACCATCCGCGCGAACACCGCGGTGCCGATCAACAGTGTGCCGATCGCCACCGGGATCACCGCGGTGCGCGACACGCTGCGCGCTACACTGGGGATGCGGACGGGAGGATCGCTGCGCATCGTGGTTCCTATGGCTGTCCGGTCAAAAATGCGATTCGCGTGCTTACATAAAAGTAAAAGCGCGCCCGCGCTTCGTGGTTCCTATGGCTGCTTGATCACGGTCGCAATTCTCTTACCCGATCTCAGGGTAAAGCGCGTTGCGCGTTGCTGAACCACCGCGATGCGGCCGCGCATGGTGACGTTGACGAGGCTTTCGTCCTTGCCCGGCCCACCCGCGAAAATCGCTGGCAACGCGGTTTCCTCGGCGAATTCGAAATACGTCTGCCGGCCATCGTCCCACACCCGCGAGGGGAACAGCCCGGCATCCCCGGCGCGGGTGTAACCGAAGTCGAGATTGATCGGCGGAGGCGGCGGCGCCTCGGCCACGACCACGACCGGCGGCGGCGGATATTCGAAGCGTACGGTCCACGGGGTCGAAGCGCGGCGCGGCGCGGTGGTCAGCTGGAACGTGTACGTGCGCACGCTCGTCACCACGATCATGTTGGTGCTCGCCTTGGCGCGCAGCGGCTTGAGGAACAGCGCCCGCGCGCGTTTGTTGGGCGCGACTTGCCACGCGGTGGAGTCGCCGATCGAAACGTTTTCGATGCGCTCGTCGGGAGAGAATTCGATCATCACCTGCCAGCCGATCGCGCCCGCGATTTCGGTCACACCGTCGGCCTGATAGAACACGGTCTTGGTGTGCGAATCCGCCTGCGGAGCGCCGGCACACGCCGGGAAGGCGGCAGCTAGCGCGAGCGCGGTGGCAAGCAGGCCGCGCCCGATCATTGCGTCGCGCCCTCGGCATCACGGCGATAGCGCGTCACCACGAACCCGAGGGGGTTGTCGAAGCGGTCCTCGAGCCGCAGCGGGCGCCCGTTGAAGCCGTAGGACAGCGCGCTCACAAACGCGCGTATTTCGACGATCTGCCCGCCCGCGGCGCGGCGCTCGGCGTCGTAGCGGACGAGTCCCGACCCGGGCGCGAGCAGCGAGACGCTCTTGATCCGCACAGCAACGGTGTCGCCGGGCGAAAGCGTGCGCAGCGGGCTCGCCGGGTTGTTCGCCGCCATCGCCGCGATATAGGCGCTACGCACGTTGCCGGACGAGCGCATCTGGACGCGGCGGTAGCTGTTCGGCAGATCGCTCGCGTCGAAGGTCTCGCGGGTGCGGACGTAGTTGGCCAGCTCGGCCTGGATCACCGCGTCGTTCTCGGTCAGCTTGCTGCCCGCGAGCGTGGTCGCGACCTCGACCGCCCCGGTTTGACGGTCGACCGTGACCACGTATGGCTGAACCGTCTTGAGCGGCGTCAGCAGCATCACCGTGATCGCGAGCATCAGCGCCACCGCGCCCGCCGCGCCGGCGACGCCCCAAGCGATCCGCCGCATCCGACGCTCGGCGGCGACGCGATCGTCGACCCAGCTTTGCGCCTGCGGGTAATATTCGGCAGATTCAGTCATAAATCCCTACGCCTGGCGGCGCGCGAGGCGCGGTTTCTGAGCGGCCGGCGAAGCGGCGGCTGGGCGGCGACGCCGACAAAATCACGTGGCGCAGACTGCGATAACGCCGCGCGACCGCGCGATGTTCCCCCTGACGACAGGCTGTGCCCCACGGCCGAGACCGGTCCGGGTGCGACTGCCACGGCATCCCGCCGCTGAAGACCGGCGAGCGCGCGAACCACGCTTGGCTGCGCCCTGGCGTCCGCCGTGCGCGGTGCAGCGGCGGCGGTTTGCGCCAGGAACTGCGCTTGGGCGGCGACTTCGGCGGCGGGGCGCAGTCCGATGGCCGGGGCGGGGTTCAACCGGATGCCGCGCGCGATCGAGCGCAGCACCCCGAGCGAGGCGACGATCGCAATGGCGAACACGGTCGTCACCAGCCCGAGCGGCGTGACCGAATTCTCGAGGAACTGCCCCCCGGCTTCTTCGGCGAGAATATGATCGAGAATCGGGCTGACCAGCGCCACCTCGATCGCCGCGAGCGTAAGCACCCCGAGCGGAACCAGCGCTGCCGCAATGAGCGCGCGCAGCCAGCCTTCGAGCAAGCCCCGGGTGGCGTCGAACAACAGGAACCCCGCCACTACCGGGGTCAACGCGAGCAGCAGCGCGAGCACGATCCGCGACACCACCAGCAGCCCCAGCGTGGTGATCGTCAGCAGGAAAGCCGCGACGTTAAGCGTCATCGCGGCGGTCGGCGGTCCGCCGACCAGCGGCGAGGCGATCCCCGCGCGCTGGCGCCAGCCGACGCTCGCCTGGTCGATCCTGTCGAGCGCGGTTTGCACCCCCTCGAGCGGGGCGGGGGCGTCGATCGAGACGATCAGTTGCTCGGCCACCCGCGTCGGTGCACGCGCCACGGTATCGTAAACCACGCCCTGCACCGTCGACCACGACGCCGCGAGCAGGAGCACAATGCCGATGCGGATCACCAGCCGGGTGAGGTCGGCGAGCACCAGTCCGCGCCCCAGCATCAGCCGGTAGCCGAAAAACGCCACCGCGATCACCAGCATAGCGGTCAGCATCGCCGCGGTCGCGCTTTCGGGCGAGGCCAGTGCGGAATACCCGCGCTCGACCAGTCCGACCGCCTGGCAATCGGTATCGGCCAGCGTCCGGGCGATGAGACCCGGCTGGACCGTAGAGGAGCACAAGTCTGAACTCATGCCGCCTCCACCAGCCGCGGCAGCCACGCTTGCGGTGCGTCGCCCAGTTCCTCGCGCAGCGCATCGAGCATGCGCACGGTGCGCTCGCGGCCCGACAACACGGTCAGCAGCTCGGGCTGCGAGGTCAGGTTGAGGCGCACTACCACGCTGTCTGTGCCATGCTTGATCAGGAACGCGCGCGCAGTTTCGGGCATCGTGCGGACGATCTCGAACTCGTCCTCGGTAAGCCCGAACCCGCCGATGTAATCGTTCGCCTGCGCGTTCGAGTTGGCGAGGAAAATCTGCGTTCCGGCCTGTTCGATGATCGCGCTGGCGATCCGGCTTTCCAATGCGTCAGACGCCGATTGGGTGGCGAAACCGACGATCCCGCCGCGCTTGCGGATGGTCTTTTCCCAGTCGCGGATGCGCGCGACGAACACCTCGTCGTCGAGCGCTTTCCAGCCTTCGTCGACGACGATGATCGTCGGCTGGCCGTCCAGCCGCTCTTCGACCCGGTGAAACAGGTACATCATCGCCGGCGCGCGCAGCGCGGGCTGGTCGAGAATCGCGGTCATGTCGAAGCCGAGCGTCGCCGCATCGATGTCGAGCTTGTCCTCGGCATTGTCGAACAGCCACGCGAACTCACCGTCCGAATGCCACGGCGCGAGCCGCGCGGCGAGGTCGCCCGCCGAAGCCCGCCCGCGCCCGCGAAACAGTTCGGCGACATGGCGCAGGCGGCGCAGCTCGGGGCGCCCGGTCATCGCCGCGGCGACCGCTTCGGTGACCCACGATTGCTCCTCGACGCTCAGCGGCGCGCCTTCGCCCTGCGCCAGCCGCGCCAGCCAATCGGCAAGGAAGCGCCGGTTGACCGGAGTATCGGGCAGCGCCAGCGGGTTCATTCCCGTCGCAACCCCGGGGCGCAGCGCGTCGTACGATCCACCGATCGCACGCAGGAATATCTCGGCGCCGCGGTCCTTGTCGAAGAACACGACCCGCGGATCGAAGCGTCGCGCCTGTGCGAGCAGGAACGCCAGCACCACGGTCTTGCCCGAGCCCGACGGGCCGAGCACGGTGAAATTACCCAGATCGCCGCGGTGGAAGTTGAAGAAATACGGCCCCGCGGCGGTGGTTTCGAACAGCGTGACCGCATCGCCCCAGTGATTGCCGCTGGCTTGCCCCACGGGGAAGTTGTGCGCGCTGGCGAAGCCTGCGAAATTGGCGGTCGAAACCAGTGCGCGACGAGCGATATAGTTGAAGTTGCCCGGAAATTGCGCCCAGAACGCGGCTTCGAGCCCAAGCTCTTCGCGCACCGCGGCAAACCCGGTTTCGGACAGCGCCGCCTGAACCTCGCCGGTTGCCGCGTCGAGCGCCTCGAGGCTGTCCGCTTTGACCATGATCGTCAGGTGATGCTCGCCGAACGCGGCGCGGCCCGCGGCGACGTTGTCCTTGGCGGTGACAAGTTCGGCGCGCAGCGACACCGCCGCATCGTCGGCCGCGCGCATCCGTCTGATCGCCAGGTCCATTCGCTGCTCCGCGACCCCGCGGTCGACGAACGCAAAGCTTTGCGTGACGACCATCGCGAACGGCAGTCGGTAGACATCGTCGAGCATGCCCGCGCCGGTCAGCGCCGGGTAGTCCTTGACCGAAAGGATCGCCGCATATTCGGCGGGGCGGCCGTCGAGCGCGCCGAACTCGATCGCATCGACGCCGAACGCGGCCGTCCGCCGCGCCACGGCATGGCCCAGATCGCCGAGCGGGAGCAGCGCCGGCGACCTGGCGCCGTTGAAGATCTCGCCGAACAGCTCAAGCTGCTCCGAGGCGAGCCCGGCAGCGGCATCGTATGCGCTGAGCAGCTGCGGCTGATAGGCTTCGAGCGCGGCCATCAACTGATCGGTGGCCTGGGCGAGCAAACGCCGCTCAGGGCCGTTGTCGCCCGTCTCGCGTACCGCGTTGGCGGTGAACAGCCCCATCGCGCGCTCGGCCCATCCGGCGCGTCCGGCGAGCGGGCGGACGATCACGGTCAGGTAGAGGTCGTTGACGTAGAGCCGCCGCGCGGCGAGCAGCGCGTTCCACGATTCGTCGAGCCGGGCGCTGAAATCGTCGCCGAAGTTGCCGTCGATCCGCGCCTCGACCTCGCGCCTCACGACATGATGCACCACCGCGAAGCGCGACGAGGCGACCGCCTGGAACATCGCATCGCGCAGCGCGAGGCGCGCTTCGAGTTCGGCCCGGCCGATCGTTTCGAACGGAAGTCCGGTCAGCGCGATAACTTGGAGCAGCGCGCCGTCGTGCGTCAGGATCGTCTGATCGTCGATCTGCACGAGGTAGGGCAAGTGCGTGCCTGCCGCGACTTCCTGCCGCGCCGCGCGGTCACGGGGCGTAGACATTCGCGCCTCGCAGCCGGTAGTTCTTGACCCGCGGGGTGCGCCGCAGCCGCGTCAGCCAAAGCGCCATGACGTGCGGATCGCGCAAGTGCGCCGCGTAACCGACGGCGTGGATCAGCAGCGCCGGAAGCAGCGCGAGCAGGCTCTTGAACACCAGGAACAGCTCCGCCGCGACGATCCCGTTGAGCACGAAGAACGGGTAGGTCACCCCCGCCACCATCTGCGGCCGGGCCAGAGCGCGGAACAGGGGATCGGCCATCGCCTATCCGGAGCCCGCCGCGGACCGAATCCCGGCGACGATCGACGCCGCGCCGAACACGATGAACAGCCCGAGCACCACGGTCGCGCCGTAGCGCCAGTTGATCCGCCCGGTGAGCATCCCGAAACCGACCGCCGCGACCGCCATGACCGCGATCGCGGTGGCGACGTTGCCGAGCAGCGTGCCTTGCAGCCACATCACCGCGCCGTCGATCGGCCCCGCGCCCGCCGGATCGGCGGCGGCGTATTGGGCATACGCAGGGGCGCTAGCGATCAGCGCGGGAATCAGCGCGACGGACTTTCGGAACACGGGCAGGCGGTTCACGGACTGGCGGTTCATTGGCTGGCGACCTCGATGACGAACACTGGCGGCGCGCGCTTGACCGGCGGCTTAACGGCGCGAGCCGCGGCCGTGGCAGCGGCTGCGGCCTTGAACGCATCGGGGGCGATGCCCGACCAGCGCTGCATGATCGTCGCCACATAAGCCTGCGTTTCGGCGTAGGGCGGTATCCCGCCCGAGCGGAGCACCGCGCCGGGACCCGCGTTATACGCCGCCAGCGCCAGCGGGACCTGGCCGAAGGTCGCGATCTGGCGCGCCAGGTACGCGGCTCCGCCATGAATGTTGGCAACCGGATCGCGCGGATCGACGCCGAGTTCGGCGGCGGTCGCGGGCATCAGTTGCATGATCCCGCGCGCGCCCTTGACGCTCACCGCCTCGTTATGGCCGCGCGATTCGGTCCAGGCGAGCGCGCGCAGCAAGCCCGCATCGACATTGTAACGCCGCGCCGCGCTGTCGAACGGGTCGCTCGCCTCCGCCCCGCTCCGCCCCGCATCGGCCGACGCGCTCAGCCCCGCGGCGCTGCTCACCACCCGGGCCTCGCCGTCGTCGGAAATTTCGATGACTTGCGCGCGGGCCGCGCACGGCGCCGCCAGCAACGCGGTCAAGGCAAGCAAGGCGGCTCGCAAGATTGCGCTAACTCCTTCCGATAGCAGCGGTCTTCGCGACCGCTGCCGATAATCTGAAAATACCTTGGGCTGCCGCCGCGGTAAAGTCCACAGCGGCCATTTCAAGCGTTGGAGCCGGACTCGGCCGGGTCCTCCGGCCTCGTGAGGATCCGGTCGAGCGCGGCGATGTCGATCGGCTTGCGCAAGACGGGGAACGAGGAACCCACTTTCGCCAGCACGGTCTCGTCCGCATAGCCGGTCATCAGAACGACGCGCTGGTCGGGGTTGATCTCGATCGCGCGTTCGATCGCGGTCAGCCCGTTCATTCCGGGCATCGCATAGTCGGTCAGCAACAGATCGTAGCTGCGCGGCGCCTCGGCCAGCATCGTCAACGCTGTCGCGGCGTCGGGCGCGACTTGCACGGTGAGGCCGCAATCGGTCAATTGCTCGGCGACGATCGTCCGCACCGCCGGATCGTCGTCGACCAATAGCACCGATCCGATCGCCATGGGCGCGGACGGGGCCTCACGCGCGATTTGCGCGGGCCTGCCGCGATCGCCTGCAAGCGGAAGCAGCAGGTGGACCGTGGTGCCGGCATCGGGCTCGCTGACTATTCGCATCGTGCCGCCCGACTGGTGCACGAAGCCGAACACCATCGACAGCCCAAGCCCGGTTCCCTTGCCCGATTCCTTAGTGGTGAAGAACGGGTCGGTCACTTTTGCGATCAGCTCGGGGGCGATGCCCGTGCCCTCGTCGCTCACGGAAATGTCCAGATAGTCGCCCGCGCCAAGCTCGCCATACGAAGTGTCGGCGACGACTTGCTCGACGGCCAGTTCAATCACGATCCTGCCGCCACCCGGCATTGCGTCGCGGGCGTTGAGGATCAGGTTGATCAACGCCAGTTCGAGCTGCGTGCGATCGACGAAGATCGACCCGAGGTCTTCCACGCAGCGCCATTCGAGATCGACGGTCCCTCCCAAAGTGGGCTGAACCAGCCCGGCGACCGCCTCGCACAGCTGCGCCGGTACGACGTCGGAGGGCATAAGCTCCTGCTGGCGTGAGAACGCCATCATGCGCTTGACCAGTTCGGTCCCGTGCTGCGCGGCGTGGCGCATCAGTTCGATCACTTTGGCTTCGCTCTCGGCGAACGCGACACGGCGCGAGAGCACCGAGATTCCCCCAAGGATCGAGGCCAGCAGGTTGTTGAAATCGTGCGCGACGCCGCCCGTAAGTTGACCCAGCGCATCGAGCTTGCCGCTCTGCAGGACCCTGGCTTCGAGCAGTTTCTGCTCGGTTATCTCGATCAGCGTGCCCGCCCACAGACCGTGCTCCGCGCGCGCCGCAAGCTTGGCCGCCTGATCGAGAAAATGGCGGACTTTGGCGTCGGGTCCGATCCAGCGATATTCGCAGGCCCCCGCGGCATCCTCGGACCGCTCGAAGAAACTTGCCACGCGCGACCGGTCGTCGGGATGGATGCGCGACCAGAACAGCGCGTCGTCGGCGGCAAGCTCACCGCTCGGGACGCCGGTAAGGCGCTCGAGATCGCCGCCCACGAAACGCCGGTGCTGCGTCCCGTCCGCGCCTTGACGGCCCTCGTAAATCGCGATCGGCAAAGCGTCGAGAATCGCGGCCTGCCGTTCGCGGGTGGTTTTGAGTTCCTGCTCGATCAACAGATGGCGAAGCTCGGTCTGATGGTTGGCGTCGCGCAGTTCCTGCTCGGCCCGCGCGGTGGCCTCGACTTGCAGCCGCATCCGGTAAAGATCGACGAACACCGCGATCTTCGATTGCAAGACGATGGGATCCACCGGCTTGAACACGTAGTCGACCGCGCCCATCGCGTAGCCGCGCATCAAGTGCTCGGTTTCCTTGTTCACCGCCGACAGGAAGATGATCGGAATCCGGCTGGTCTGCTCCCGCTCGCGGATCAGCTGGGCGGTTTCGTAGCCATCGATCCCGGGCATGAACACGTCGAGCAGGATCACCGCGAAATCGCCTTTCAAGAGATGGCGAAGCGCTTCGCGCCCCGAAGTGGCCACGGCGACTTCGGCGACGTCTTCGAGAACCTGCGAGATGGCGAGCAGATTGCGTTCGTCGTCGTCAACCAGGAGGATGCGGACTTTGGGCTCGTCTTCATCCCCGGCGGCGGGGCGCGGGCGCAGCTTCATCACGGTGGTCACCGGTTAGGCCGCCCGGGCCCGCCGCTTTGCCGGCTTGGCGCGCGCCGGCGCTCTCCCCCGCCCGATCCACACCCGCAGCAGCGCGAGCAGCAGATCGATGTCGACCGGCTTCGAGATATAGTCCGAAGCCCCCGCGTCGAGGCACTTTTGCCGGTCGCCCTTCATCGCCTTGGCGGTGACCGCGACGAGCGGGATTTGCGATGTCTCGCGAATTCGCTGCATCGTCTCGTAGCCGTCCATCTCGGGCATCATGATATCGACGAGCGCGAGGTTGATGTCGGGATTCGCATTGAGCAGGCGGATGCCCTCGGCCCCGCTCTCGGCGTGGAGCACGCGAACGTCGTGCGCTTCGAGTACGCTCGTCAGCGAATAAATGTTGCGGATGTCGTCGTCGATGATGAGTATCCGGGTGCCCTGGAGGGCCGCGACCTTTTGCGGTTTGGCCACGGCTTTGGATGCTGCGGCGTTTTGCTTCTGCGCCGGCCGGTCCTTCGCCGCCTTCGATGCCCGCTCGGCAATGCCCGCGAACAGCGATTCGAGGATGTTCCGGTCGGCGGGCTTTTCGATGATCCCGCTCGCGCCCAGCCCCAGCGCATGCTCGGCCTGCTCGGCGCCCGAGATTACATGAACCGGAATGTCGCTCGTCAGCGGATCGTGCCGGAGCAGATCGAGCAGAACGAAGCCGTCGATGTCCGACAGCCCCAGGTCGAGCGTGATCGCGTCGGGCCGAAGCTTGCGGACCATCGCGACGGTGCCCGAGCCGGCGTTGGAAACAACGCCCTTGAGCCCCGCTTCATGTGCGATCTCGAGCAGGATCCTGGCGAACGCCTGATCGTCCTCGACGATCAGCACGAACGGGTCGGAGGCAAGCTCGTCGCGGTCGTCGGCCAAAGGATAATCGGCGAGCGCGACGTCCGCGACGCGCTCGGGATTGAACGCGTCGATCACGCTCAGCGCCAACGGACCCGGCGCGGCGTGGGTCGGCACGAACAGCGTGAACGTCGAGCCCTCGCCCGGCGCGGAGCGGACTTGCAACTCGCCGCCGAGCATCCGCGAAATCTCGCGGCTGATCGACAAGCCCAGCCCGGTTCCGCCGTACTTGCGGCTGGTCGTCCCGTCGGCCTGCTGGAACGCCTCGAAAATCAGGCGCTGCTTGTCGCGCGGGATGCCGATGCCGGTGTCGGTGACCGCGATCTCGATTGCCGTCTCGCCCTCGCGCAGCACCGGATGATTGGCGCTCCAGCCTTGTGTCGCGGGCTGAACGCGCAGCGTCACCCCGCCGTGCGAGGTGAACTTGAAGGCGTTGGAGAGCAGGTTGAGGACGATCTGCTGGAGCCGCTTTTCGTCGGTGCGGATGGTGTCGGGCAGCGCCTCGCCGAAATCGACCTCGAACACCAGCCCCTTCTCCGACGCGAGCTGCCGGAAAGTGCGCTCCATATGCTGCTTGAGCGCGGCCAGCGGCATGTCGCCGAGCTCGATCGAAACGGTCCCGCTCTCGATCTTCGAAAGATCGAGAATGTCGTTGATCAGGTTGAGCAAGTCGGTGCCCGCCGAGTGGATGGTGCGGGCAAAGTCGGTCTGCTTGGCGTTGAGGTTGCCCTGCTGGTTGTCGGCGAGGAGCTTCGAGAGAATCAGCAGCGAATTCAATGGCGTGCGCAATTCGTGGCTCATGTTGGCGAGGAATTCGGACTTGTATTTCGAGGTCAGCGCGAGCTGCTCGGCCTTCTCCTCGACCGCGCGCCGCGCCATCTCGATTTCGAAGTTCTTGGCCTCGACCTGGCGCTTTTCGTTCTCGAGCAGCTGGGCTTTTTCCTGCAGCTCCTCGTTGGTGTTGTGCAGTTCTTCCTGCTTGGTGGTGAGTTCGGTTTGCCGCGCCTGAAGCTCCTGCGTGAGCAGCTGCGACTGTTTGAGCAGCCCTTCGGTGCGCATCGTCGCGGCGATCGTGTTGAGCACGATCCCGACCGTCTCCATCAGCTGGTTGAGGAAGCTGTGGTGCGTTTCGTTGAACTCCTCGAACGAGGCCAGCTCGATCACCGCCTTGACCTCGTCCTCGAACAGCGCGGGGAGGATGTTGATGTTCGCGGGCGTCGCCTGGCCCAGCCCCGATCCGATCTTGATGAAGTCGCCGGGAACGTTTGAAAGCCGCATCGGCCGCTTGTCCGCCGCCGCCTGGCCGATCAGCCCCTCGCGCAGCCCGAACTGCTTCTTGAGTTCGCTATGGCTTTCCGCGCCGTAGCTGGCGACGAGATCGAGCTTGGTGTCGTGCTCCTCGCCGTTGGTCACGTAAAACACGCCGTATTGCGCGTTCACCAGCGGCGCGAGTTCGCTCATGATGAGGTTCGAGATCGTCGCCAGATCGCGCTCGCCCTGAAGCATGCGCGAAAAGCGCGCGAGGTTGGTCTTGAGCCAGTCCTGCTCGGCGTTCTTGAGCGTCTGATCCTTCAGGTTGAGGATCATCTCGTTGATGTTGTCCTTGAGCGCGGCCATTTCGCCCGAGGCTTCGACCGAGATCGAGCGGGTAAGGTCGCCTTTGGTCACCGCGGTCGCGACTTCGGCGATCGAGCGCACCTGGTTGGTCAGGTTGGCGGCGAGTTGGTTGACGTTGTCGGTTAGATCGCGCCACAGCCCGGCCGCGCCGGGGACGCGCGCCTGGCCCCCCAGCCGGCCTTCGACCCCGACTTCGCGCGCCATGTTGGTGACCTGATCGCCGAAAGTGGAGAGCGTCTCGATCATTCCGTTGATCGTCTCGGCGAGCGCGGCGATCTCGCCCTTGGCGTCGAACGTCAGCTTGCGATTGAGGTTGCCTTGCGCCACCGCGGTGACCACCCCCGCGATCCCGCGAACCTGATTGGTGAGATTGGTCGCCATCAAGTTGACGTTATCGGTGAGGTCCTTCCACGTCCCGCCGACCCCGGGCACTTGCGCCTGACCGCCCAATTTGCCCTCGGTGCCGACCTCGCGGGCAACGCGCGTCACTTCGGACGCGAACCCGTTGAGCTGATCGACCATGACGTTGATCGTGTCCTTGAGCGCCAGAATCTCGCCCTTCACGTCGACCGTGATCTTCTTGGAAAGGTCGCCCCGCGCCACCGCGGTGGTGACGTCGGCAATGTTGCGGACCTGGCCGGTCAGGTTGTCGGCCATCAGGTTGACGTTGTCGGTCAAGTCCTTCCATGTCCCCGCGACGCCGCGCACTTGCGCCTGGCCGCCGAGCTTGCCTTCGGTGCCGACTTCGCGCGCAACGCGGGTCACTTCCGACGCGAACGAATTGAGCTGATCGACCATCGTATTGATCGTGTTCTTGAGTTCGAGAATCTCGCCTTTTACGTCGACCGTGATTTTCTTCGACAGATCACCGAGCGCGACCGCGGTCGTCACTTCGGCGATGTTGCGGACCTGGCCGGTGAGGTTCGCGGCGAGCGTGTTGACGTTGTCGGTCAGGTCCTTCCAAGTACCGCCGACGCCCTCGACTTGCGCTTGCCCGCCGAGCCGGCCCTCGGTGCCGACCTCGCGCGCCACGCGAGTAACCTCGGAAGCGAACGAGTTAAGCTGATCGACCATCGTATTGATCGTGTTCTTGAGTTCGAGAATCTCGCCCTTCACGTCGACGGTGATCTTCTTGGACAAGTCGCCGCGCGCCACCGCGGTGGTCACTTCGGCGATGTTGCGGACCTGCCCAGTGAGGTTGCCCGCCATCGCGTTGACGTTCTCGGTCAAGTCCTTCCACGTGCCGCCGACGCCCTCGACTTGCGCCTGTCCGCCGAGCCGGCCTTCGGTGCCGACTTCGCGCGCGACGCGAGTGACCTCGCTCGCGAACGAGTTGAGCTGATCGACCATGACGTTGATCGTGTTCTTGAGCTCGAGGATTTCGCCTTTGACCTCGACCGTGATCTTCTTCGACAAGTCGCCGCGCGCCACCGCGGTGGTGACCTCGGCGATGTTGCGGACCTGGCCGGTGAGATTTGCCGCCATCAGGTTGACGTTGTCGGTAAGGTCGGCCCAGGTTCCCGCGACACCGGGGACTTGCGCCTGGCCGCCCAATTTGCCTTCGGTGCCGACCTCGCGCGCGACGCGCGTCACTTCGGAGGCGAACCCGTTGAGCTGATCGACCATCGTGTTGATCGTGTTCTTGAGCTCGAGAATCTCGCCCTTCACGTCGACCGTGATCTTCTTCGACAGATTGCCCAGGGCGACCGCGGTCGTAACCTCGGCGATGTTGCGGACCTGGCCGGTGAGGTTGTCGGCCATCAGGTTGACGTTGTCGGTCAGATCCTTCCACGTCCCGCCGACCCCGGGGACTTGCGCCTGGCCGCCCAATTTGCCCTCGGTCCCGACCTCGCGCGCGACGCGCGTGACTTCCGATGCAAAGCTGTTGAGCTGATCGACCATCGTGTTGATCGTGTTCTTGAGCTCGAGAATTTCGCCCTTCACATCGACGGTGATCTTTTTCGACAAATCGCCCAGCGCGACCGCGGTGGTCACCTCGGCGATGTTGCGGACCTGCCCGGTGAGGTTGGTCGCCATCGCGTTGACGTTGTCGGTCAGGTCCTTCCAGGTGCCGGCGACGCCGCTGACTTTGGCCTGCCCGCCAAGCTTGCCTTCGGTCCCGACCTCGCGCGCGACGCGCGTCACTTCGGACGCGAACGATCCGAGCTGCTCGACCATCGTGTTGACGACATTGCCGATGCGCAGGAATTCGCCGCGCAGGCGGCGTCCGTCGATTTCGACTGCCATCGATTGAGACAAGTCGCCCTTGGCGACCGCGCCGATCACCCGGCTGACCTCGGCGGTCGGCTGGACCATGTCGTCGATCAGTTCGTTGACCGCGCGCAGCTTGCTCGCCCAGCCTCCCGTGGCGCCCTTGACCTTGGCGCGGTGGCCGATCTTGCCTTCCTTGCCGACGGTCTTGGACAGCCGGTCGAACTCGTCGGTGATCTGCTGATTGAGCCCGACGACCTCGTTGAACAGGACCGCGATCTCCTGATCGGGACCGTTCGACTCTTCATCGAGCCTGACCGTGAAGTCGCCCTGACGGAGCTTGCGGAGCGCCGCGACCAGCTTGCGGCGCATGATGCCCGCAAGCGGCATTGGACTTTGATCGTTCAATTGTCCTCCCCGACCCTGATCGGATGCACTTTCCCTGATCGGATCAACTCCAAATATTTTAGAAAGTTCCCCGTCGGGATCGCGGCTTGAGCGAGAAGGAAGGGCCGATCGGCCGGGAGCCGACCAGGGAGAGGCGGTCTGGCCGATGGCGGTGCTGTCAGTCTAATGCGAACTCGTCTCCACACGATGGAGTTCGGCCTTTTGGTTGGGCACTTCATCAAACCTTGGGAGCGGCGTAGGCCTCCGCCGGCTGCATGATTCCGTAATCGACCCGACCCCAGGTTCCGAGGAATTTCAACGCGGCCCGACTCGGCAGGAAGAAATAGCCGCCGCTTTTGACCGTACTGAATTTATCCAATGCAAGTGTGGGCGAGGCCATGCTGACCGGCCCGGCCGGGGTGGGGACCGTAAACCCGCGCGGCTGTCCCGCATGGCGCGATCCGACAAAGGCATCGGGTTCGGCTTCCAGCCCGTGGAAGTCGGGCGAATTGATCCAGGTCTGCTGCACAAATTCGAACTGCCGTTCCAGGTCGGCGCACAAGCACATGAACAGCAGGCCGCGCTCAAGTTTTTCGTCGTCGGCGTGCTGGACTTCATAGGTCCGCCCCCGCCGGAGCAGCCGGTGGCGATTGGTGATGGTCTGCTCGTCGCGGTCGCCCGGTTTGAGGCTGTCGCGCGGATTGGCGCGCCGGATATGCGCCCCCAGCGGGCAGGCCAACCCTTCCGGGTCATCCGCGCCATAGCTGAAATCGTTGTCGGGCCGATCCACCGGACATCGTTCGAGATCGTGTAGGCTATTGCCGACCAGCGGCGTGCCATCGCGCCACCTTCCCATCAGTTTGGCCGCCACCCATTCCTGCCCGGGCATCTGACCGATCGTCCGGTTGACCCGCGGATAGCTCCGGATCAGTTCCGTCCCCATCTCGGACAGGAACGTTTCGAACCGATCGACGTGCTGTTCGAACTGGCGGACGACCAGGAACGTCCCGTTGCGGCCAAAATCGCGCGGTCGGTTTTCCGAATAGGTCGCGCCAAAATCGGGGAATAGCGACAGTTCGCCTTCAGTCGGCAGTGGTAATAGAGAATTTTCGTCGAGCTCGGCCGGCAGCATCGCGCTTGGCGGAAAGAAGCCCTGGTTATTCTGATAGCCGAACAGGAATTCGCCCGGCGCCACCAGATCGCGTTCAGGGAACGTACCCCCGCCACGCTCGGTTCCCCGGATGACCGGCTGGGAGATCCCGTCTCGGTAGCCAAAGTGCTCGTAGTCCAGCCCGCAGGCCGTTGGCTGCGTTACGACCCGCTCGATCTCGGCTCCGCCCAACGCGGCCAGCAGCCGCATATGACCTGAGCTCAGTACGCTGAGTTCACCCGGGTCCGGGGCGTAAATCAGCAGGACGGCATCGACGGTGTCCGACTGATCGTCGACATCGCCGGCGGCGCGATCGGACCACGACCAGTGCTCGGGCGCCTCGCCATCGAAATCGCCGAGGATTTTCGCACGCCCCGCCATCCCCAACCTGAACGGCACCGAGAAATTTTCGAGCAGTGCATGGCAATTGCCCTCGCCGCACGCCATCCGCTCAATTCGCGCGAGGCCTGCCGCGGAGTAGGCGATGAAACACGCGCCGGGTTCCGCCGCCATGACTTGGTTGAGCTCGCCGAACGCGATCGTTGCGGACGGGATCAGTTCGACCGTGTCGTTTTCGACGCGCTTCATGATCCCGAACCGATGCGGGTCGGCGAGTTCGGCTCTGGCGCTAACCGGGAGCGACCGGCCGATCAGCAGGTTCTGCCAGGCCTTGAACGCATCGTTGTCGCGCGGGACCGCGATGGCATGGCAGGCCGTGTGCGGCAGGCGCGACAGGCCGCTAAAAACCAGTGTCTGTACCTCGGCCGTCTCGATCAGGTTTTGGGCGCGCGGCATCGACCCGAAGCAACGCAGCCAATCGCGCGCCTCGGCGTCGTTGCGCACTCGCGCCAGCCCGTGATGGATCAGCGCGTTGGTGCGGATGTGGTCCGTAGTGAGCGCGGGGTAGCGCGAATACCACAGCGGCACTGGCTGTTGCTGCAATCGGACCCAACGCTTGAAGGCATCGCCGTCCTGCGCGCCTTTGAGGATCAGGAAGCGGGTTTCGGGATAGCCCTGCCAGTTGCTCCACGCCGCCGATTGCCCCCAGCGCGCGCGGGTGATGAAATCCTCGAGGTAACTTTCCCAACTGCCGTCGTAGTTGGAAAAGAACACCCCGCGATCGGTGCCCGGCACACGCCACCACCGAGCGAAATGGATTGTCCCCATCGTGACGACGAACCCCGGCCGGTAATAAAACCGGATCGCGATCGCGATCGCCCACAACGCGAAGGCATGGACCAGCTTGCGAAACAGCCCCGGCTTCATCGTGCCGACCGCCATGATGTGGTTTTGGACGGTGCCCGGATTGTTTTCGCTCGCGCCGATCGCCGCCATCCGCGCAAGCGAAGCCTGGCGCCTATCGACCGGATCCCGGGCTTCCTTGAAATGGCGCAAATAGAGCGCCGCGGCAGCGCCGACGAATGCCCAGGTCACGAGTGCAGCGCCCAGCGCACCAAGCATGGCGAGCACGATCGCCAAACCATGCGCGGCAGAAGTCATCGCGGTGCCGCACCAGCGGTAGGCGAGCAAATGCGTCCAGACGCACGACAGGCGAAGCGCGTGGAGCGGGTAGCGGCTCAGAATCCAGGCGAGCCAGAACGCGTATGTCGCCGCGAACGGCACGGCGGCGATCCACACTCGGTCCGACCGCAAGAACGCCTTAAACGCGCCCCAATAGGTCACGGGCTGCCAGTCAGCGAGCAGCAGGCGGTGCCGGCTGGGGACGAGGAGCGCCTTGTCGTATTCATGCTGCGCGGCGACCTCCGTCAGGCGATCTCCATCGGCGGTAGTTGCGCCGGACGATCCAGCTTGCTGCATGATCACCCGGCGGACATGGTTGAGCGTGGCCAGTGCGCGATCGCCCTCATGCGCGTGTGTGCGCAGCCGATCGAGCACGACCGTCCGCACGAACCCCGCCAGCTTGGTCTGCACGTCTATCTGGCTGACCGACATTCCGGGCGTTCCGAAGAAATTCAGCCCGGTCGCGCCCCACGGTTTCAGCGTGAGCTTGACCACCCGCTCGTGGAGGAACTCCGCCAAATCGGCGCCGGGCCGAAAGCCGGCCTCGGCGAACAGTTGCTCCAGCGGAGCTTTCGCTCGCGCCGCGATCGCCTGCAACGCCGGCAGGACGGCGCCATCGACATTCAGTTCGAAAATGATCGTCGGGTTCGCGCCGTCGTGGTCGGCGATCGACGACAGCGAGGCAAAGTGGACGATGCCAGTGCTGTCGAGGCACTCCGCCATCGATTCCGCGCCGCACCGAGCGGGGTCGCCCATTGCGCCCAGCAGCCCGTCGATCCCGGCCTTGTTCATACCGCTGGTCACGGGGGCCAGCACCAGCAACATCGATTGGCTGGCGGACGCCGCATCAAAGGTGAAATCGAGCCGGACGGGATAGGGATCGACCAGTTGCATTCGTCCGGTCGAGCCCCGCGCCAGCGCCAGGCCCGGCTGCCCCAGCAGCGCCAGAAACACCTCGGTAACCTGACCTAGCGCGATGTGTTTGCCCATGCAGGCGTGGTCCCACGCGCCGAACACCAAATCGGGCTCGCGCATCCCCCCGCGCGGATCGGGGTGCGGCGCGATGAACCGATGCGGATGCACGTATTCGGCCGGATCGCGCAGCGCCGAGCTGACCGCGACCATCAGCAGGCTGCCCGGCGCGATCGCGGTCGATCGGCCGCCGGGCGAAACGATCGTGGCGCCTGCGGGGCACCATCGCCACTGGCCCGGCATCAGGCTGGGGTTCAGCCGCGCCGCTTCGAGAAGAATTTCAAGCAGCCGCGCGCGGTCGTTCGCGACCGCCGCATCCTGCGCCGCTCTGAACCAACCGGGGCGCTCGACCAGCGCCTGCAGAATCTTGCCCGCGGCCAAGGTATTGGTCGGGATGAACCCTGTCGCCATCCCCATCAGGATTGCGACGATCTCGCCATCTCCAAGCGCGTTCTCGCCCGAGCGCTGCAACGCCACCAGCCGCGCCACCAGCGTATCGTCGTGAGTCCCGGCATCGTCGCGCGCGCGCTCGATCGACCGGCGCAGCACCTTGCGCATCCGTGCAGCGGCGTTGAGCGCGACCGCGCGCGTATTCGGATCGCCCGAGGGATCCGCGAACAACCAGATCGAAACCGCGATGCTCCACTCGGCAAACTCGTCGGCGCTGACATCGCCGAGCCCGAAATAGCGGAAGCAGACTTCCGCGGCGGAGCGTGTGATCAAATCGCGCACCGCATCGATTCGGCCTTGTGCATTTTCGATCAGCGCTGACGCCACGCGCTGCGACAGGTCCGCGATGCGCCGTGAATCCTCGGGCCGGACGATTTTCGCGATGATTGCGCGCTGTCGCTGATGGTCGGCGCCATCGAGCCCGAGCACGAACGCGCTGCCACCCGCCGCTTCGAGCATTTCCGGACCGAACGGCACCTGAAACGTCTCGCCATCATCGAGCACCGCGCGGACATCCGCCGCGCGGGTCACCCAAACGATCCCGGCAAAGCGGGCGATCGGCCAGAACCGGCGCAACAGCGCAAAGATCAGCGGGAACGCCCGCATGAGCAATCGTCCGGCGGTTCGCTTCAGGAAATTGTGCGGGTAAAGATCGCCCAGATCGAATGGCGGCAGGCTGTGCTGGGCTCGGCGTCCGTCGGCGGCCTGCGCCTGCCGAATCCGGCCGAAGTACTTGTGGGTCATGGCACCCTTCCCGGACGACTACGTAAAGCTGACTGCGTGCTCAATCGCGCAAAGCCTGCTTCAAGCGTCTATTGTGCGCAGGGTCGGAAAACGGGATCCAATCGATCACTGCCGGATCGAACCCTGGTTTCGACGCGTAGAGGCTCCGCAGCGCTTCGGCCTTCAGCGCGGCATCCATGGCGGCGTCGGCCGCCGCGATCTTGATAACGTGCGCGAACCAATAGCCCTCCCGCAGCGTGATCGCCCGATCGGCCCAAGCGCAGGCGCCATCGTGATCGCCGGTCAGCCAGTGCGCCATCGCCAACTCACCAAAGATGAAGAAGCAATAGGGATCGTAAGGGCTTAGGCGCAGCGCCTGCATCAGCGGCGCGATTGCGGCCGCAGGCAGCCCGTCGAGATAATTGGCGTTGCCCAGGTGCATGAAGGCGATGGCGAGACTGGGGTTGAGTTCCACAGCTTCGTTGAGCAGGCGGCGGGCCCGGGCGTGATTGCGGGCCCAAACCTCGCAAATCCCGGCATAGGCATAACCACGGCCATCGAATGGATCGGCGGCCATCGCTCGCTGCGCCAGCTTGCGGATCGCGCGGGTTTCGGCATCGGACGAGCGCAGCGACCACGCCCGGTTAATTCGCGCATAAATCAGCTGCTGGAGCGCTTCCGTCGATTGCGGCGCCAATTCAAGCGCTTGTTCCAGCAACGCGATCGCTTGTTGCCCGTGGGCTAGGGTATGCTGGTTCAAATGCCAGCGGCCCTGCCAGATGAGGTTGCACACGTCGCCGCCGTCGGGCGCGGCGATCGCGCGCATTTGTTCGATATTGTCGACGCGGGCCACCAGCGGTCCGGCGATCGCGCCAAGAATTACCCCCGCAGTCGCCACGTTCGATTGTTCGCCGAACGCCATCGTCTGGGTCCACACGCTGGTCCCGTCGCGCGCGTCGAACAGCGACAGCGCAAGGGCCGCCCCGCCGCTCGCGGCACGTACCGTCCCCGCCAGAATATACCGCACGCCCAGCGATACCGCCGCGGCCGACGGCTGCTGATCGCGCAACGGGGCGCTCGAATGGCGTGAGATTACGGGCATCCAGCGCGTCCGCGACAGAGCTTCGATAAGATCGTCGCTCAACGCCTCGACCGCAAAATCGAGAGCGCCGTCGGCGGTGAGATTTTCGAACGGGAGCACTGCGATCACGGGTCGTCCGACGGCTTCGGGTAGCCGCAACGGCGGCGACCCGGAGGGAGCCTGCGCGGCTGGCGGATACGCACGGGTGCGAGCCTGCGCGCGCATGTCGCGCAGCCAGTCTTCGAAGCCCTCCTCGCCTGCGAGATCGATGCCTTCGAGGAACTCTGCTCCCGCGGCTTCGATCGGCGAAACCGGCGCACGCGCATCGATCTCGATCTGCGCCAGATCCAGTCGCAAACTAAGCTTGTCCGCCATCAGCAAGGTGCTGTCACGGGGCAGCTGCGCGCGGATGGTCATGAGTTCGCGTCGCAGGCTGCCTTGCGCCTGTTGCGGCTGGCGCGATCCCCACAGCAGGCCTTGCGCCCACTGCCGCGAACGTTCGCCCGACGGAGCCATTGCCAGCGCCGCCATTAACGCCATCGCGCGCTTGCTTTGGACCGGGATTCGCTGCCCCGCCGGCCCATAGAGCTGGAACGCCCCCAGCAATCGCAACTGATACCCGCCATCGCTCAGCGACATGCCAACGTTCCCCGCTCAGGCAAGCCTGATATCGGCTGAACCTGACATCGACGATCATTTTTAACGGATTCCGAACGCACCCGTCACGCTAGCCCGACCCCTGGAAGGCTAACGGCTTCGATCCATAGCGGATCAGACGCTGAGAAGCAGGTGTTGATTATCGTGGCAGATCGTAGAGTTAACCTTGCCCGGTATTTTGCGGTTCGCGTGGTGCGGCGCGATCCCCATTTTGCGCTGTTCACGATCGGCGTGTGCGGAATTGCCGCGACCGTCGCGTGTTTCCAGTTCGCGGTGTTTATGTCGTTTCTGCGAGCAGGCGCGGTGGTCCCGCGCATGCTGGGTGGCAAAGTCTGGATCGTCGCGCGCGGCGTCGCCTGCTTCGATTTCCCGACGCCCTTCTCCGAGGACTACCAAGCCGCGCTTCTGCGCTATTTTCCAGATGCTCGAAGCCGGCGCGTGGCGGTCGGGTTCAGCTCTTGGCGATCGCCGCTGGGAGGACGCGCGAGTGTAGCGGTGGTCGGGGTGGAGCGGCAGTCGCTGGCGCCGACCGAATTCATCGCCGACCGATCCGACCTCGCCCGCCTGGGACTGGGGGCCGGCGGAAGTGCGACGATTGGCGGCACTAGCCTGACGATGGCCCGGTCGGTCGCCAGCCTGCCCACGTTTCTGGGCGCACCATACGTACTGGCGGACTTCGACGCCGCACGGCGATTGCTAGGCCTCGGCGACACGCAGGCGTCGTTCATCCTGCTCGATCTCCCGCACGGTCTCCCCGCCGATTTCACGCAGCGGCAGGCGGCGGCCGATCGCGCCTTTCCTGAGGTCGAGCTGGTGACGGGCGAGGAGTTCGCACGGCGATCGTCGCTTTACTGGCAGGCCAAGACCGGAGCGGGCGCGGCCATCCTGCTTGCCGCGGCGCTGGCGGCGCTGCTGATGGTGGTGCTGCTGGTCAACAGCATCGGCCGCTTTGTCCAGCGTTACGAGCAGGATTTGCTGTCGTTGATCGGTCACGGCGCCGATGACCGCCAGCTCATCGGCATTCTGATCGTCATCGCAGGTCTGCTATCGCTGGGGGCGCTCGGAATCGCGCTGGTTGCGGGGCCGATCGTCGCGGCGATTGCTCAGCCCTATCTACCCTGGGTGTACTTTCGCCTGGGCGACATGTGGTGGCCGTCGCTCGCGGTCACCGCGGGCTTCGCCGCGGCGTTGCTGTCAGCCCGGCGAGCGATCACGCGGATTCCGGCCGACGCGATCTTCCGGATATGATGCGCCGCCCGCTCACCCTCTGCGCCGTACTTGCGCTGGCGGCCTGCCAGTCGACCGCGCAAACCGTGCCCCAACCGGAGCAGTCCTATCGGCTTACCGCGAGCGGGCGCGTCGATACAGCGGACGAGTCGCGCCAGCTGGTCGCAGCGGTCGATGGCGTAATCGCGCAAGTCCTCGTCCGGCGCGGCGATCGCGTCGCGCAGAACGAGCCGGTGCTGACCGTCGCGTGCGCACCGCGCCAGGCCGCGGTCGCGGCGCGCTCCGCCACCGCTTTGCAAGCTCAGGCAGTCGCTGCGACGGTTACCAGCGGCGCACGCCGCGAGGATCGGGCGGTGGCGCAGGCAATGCTGGTGCGCGCGCAAAGCAATGCGCATGACGCGGGCGACGCGCTGACCCGTGCCAGTGGACTTATTGATCAGGGGTTTGTCACCGGGCGCGAGATCGCACAGCGCCGCGATTCGGCATTGGCTGCGCAGGCCGACGTGGCCGTCGCGCAGGCCCGCCTGACGCAACTGGTCAACGGACCGCGGGGCTCGGAGATCGACGCAGCCAATGCGGCAGCGCGCGCGTCGGCCGAGGAGGCGCAGGTGGCCCGCGCCAGCGCCGATCAATGCGTCTTGCGCAGCCCGATCGCCGGCTCCGTGCTGCAGGTGTTACGCCGCGAGGGCGAGTTTTCAGGGGCCAGCCAAGGCACGCCGCTGATCGTCGTCGGTGACCTCAGCCGCCCGATCGTCCGCGCCGAGATCACCGAACAGGACGCGGCGCGGATCGCCAAGGGTGCAGCGGTTGAAGTGTGGATCGAGGGCCAGCCGGTGCATTGGCATGGGCGGGTGACTGAGATGGCGCAGCTCATGGGCCGGCGCACAGCCCGGTCGCTCGACCCGACCGACCGGTTCGATCGCGACATTCGCGAAGTCCTGATCGGGTTCGACAGCGCCGGGCCGCCACCGCTGGTCGGTCTGCGAGTGATGGTTGGAATTCGCGGATGACCAAAGCGCTCGTCGTCGACGCGATCGCACACGGCGTGATCGAGGGATCGGCTTCCAAGCCCACGCTGGCGCCGCTGTCGAAACGGTTCGAACCCGGGCGCCTCCACGTGGTCGGCGGTCCGTCGGGATCGGGAAAGACTACGCTGCTGTCGATCCTTGCGCTGGTGGTTCGGCCCACACGTGGGGCGATCAGCTGGGGCACCCAGATCCTAACCGACCTGCCCGCGGCGCGCGCGACCGCCTGGCGGCGTGAGAACCTTGGCATCGTTTTCCAGACCAGCCGGCTTGTCAGCGTGATGACCGTGGCCGAACACATTCGCCTGGCTGCGACGATCCGGCGGATGCCCTGCGCCAACGCCAAGGGCCACGCGATCCTCGGCGCATTTGGAATGCGCGACCGGCTCGATCACCGTCCCGTCGAATTGTCGGGCGGGGAAAAGCAGCGGCTCGCACTGGCGCAGGCGCTCTGTGCCACGCCAGCGATTCTGATTGCCGACGAGCCCACGGCCGCGCTCGACCAAACCAATGCCGAACAAGTCGCCGCTGCCCTGCGCAGCTACGCGCGCGACCACCACGCGGTGGTGATCTGCGTCAGCCACGACCGGGCTGTAATCGATGTCGCCGACGATCTGACCCTGCTGGAACGACCATGATTGTACGCACGATCCTGCCAATGGCCTGCCGGCAATGAACACTTCCGACACATCGCTCCTTGAGTCGGCCCAAAAGCTGAGCAACGCGGCGAGCCTCTACGACCATGTCGATCGGATGATCGATGGCGGCAGGCCCGAAGTCGCGGTGTTGCTGCTGCTTGGCCAGCTGTCGGTGATGCATCGGGACCAAGCGGGCTGGCCGGCCTATCGCGCCGCGCTCCAAGCCCACCCGACTTACCCCAAATTGATGAGCGACCCGTTCTCGGCGCGCTGTGCATTGCGGCCGCGCGGATATGCCGGCGACGCCGAACTGATCGACATTATCTATTCGAAACGGGTACCTGCAGGCGCCACGCGGATGGGACGCGATATTTTCGGCGTCACGGTCGAGTTTCAGACCGCCGAAGGAGTCCGCCAGCGGCGTGCATTCGCCGAACGCGAGCTGATCAAGGCGCACGCCGCCGGAGCCCGCATTCTTAGCCTCGCCTGCGGTCACTTTCGCGAGGGCGCGAGTCTATCGGGACAGGATTTGAGCAATATCACCGTGGTCGATCAGGACCCGCTCTCGCTAGCTGTGGTCAGATCCGAACACGGACCCCACCTCAACATCGTCGAGGCCAATATCATTCGCTTCCTCAAGGCGGCGATTCGGCGCGGCGAGCGGTGGGACTACATCTACACACTAGGCCTGACCGACTATTTCGACGAACGCGAAATGGCGCTGTTCTGCCGCTTGCTGGGTCCAGTCCGCGCGCCCGGCGGAACGATCGTAATCGCCAACTTCGTCCCCGATCACCTCGCGGTGGCGTGGATGGACGCAGTAATGGACTGGCACCTGATCTACCGCAACGAAGCCGACCTCGAACGCCACGCCCGCACCATCGGCCTTGCGCCGCGCACCTGGCGCGATCCGACCGGCACCATCGCATTTTGCGAAATGAACGAAGAGCGGTCGGCGTGACCGGCTCCAATCGTTCCAACCAGGGAGATGATCATGATCACCGAGACAAAACGGCGGCCCGGCCTGATGGCAGGAATGCTGACGACGGTATGGTCGGTCGCGTTATCCGGCTGCGCGCTGAACGACATTCGGGTCGATCGCGCCGCGACGATGGCCGAAGCGGGCCGCGCGGCGACGCAGGCGTCCGGCACGTTCATGAAGGCGGCGCAGGATTCCTGGCGCGAAACGATCGTCGAAGTGGTCGCCTACGATCCGGCCTGCGCGCTTCCCTCTCCGCAAATTCAAAACGGCGGCAAGCGCTCGCCGCAGGTTAAATTGTGCCCGATCACGGCGGGGGCGTCCTCGGCCCCCCTGACCGCGGTGTCGCACCGCGAACTGCTACCCAGTCTGGCCACGCTCGATGCGATCGCGGGGTATCTAGACGCGGTTGACGCGATCGTTCGGCGGGAACCGGCCGATCTTGCGGGCTCGCTCGCCAACGCCAGGTCGGACGTAGAAGCGGTGCTCGGCCTGGTCGCGCCGGGCACGGGCCTGCCCGCGTTCGACGAAACGCAAACCAAGGCGCTCAACGATGCACTTACGCTGATCGCGACATTGGCGCTCAAGGCCGATCAGGTCCACGATCTGCGCCGGCTGGAACTGGCGCCGGACGCGCTCCAGTTCGATGAAACGATCGCCTCGCTCAAGGCCGCCAATGACCATTGGGGCAACGTCTTGGGCGCGGCCTCTCTGACGCAGGCGGCAGTGCTGAGTGCGGCTTATCGGCGCAGTCCCCCGGCGGCGATGGATGACCGCCGGATCGCCGTGCGGCGGCAGCTCGAGTTGTATGAACTTAAGGAGCGGGCACCTGAATTGGCCGGCCGCCTCAATCAGCTCGCTGAAGCGTTTCGCACGGCGCACGCCGACTACCTGGCGCTGCTGCCCGGGGGCAGCAAGGCCAAGCTGTCCTCGAAGGAAAAACGCAAGATTGCCGACCTGACTAAACAGCGCGTGCGGGTTGCACTGCATAGCGCTGTCACGCTGATTTCAATGATCTGACCAAGGAGGAAAAAATGGGAAATATCGTCAGTGCGTTAAACAGTCTGGACGACAGCCTCGACCAGCTTCGGACACGTTGTTACCTGCATGCAGGACGTGCGGACCGGGTTCTCAGCGCGATCGTGAACGTGTCGAACATTATCGTGCACATCGCGCCCGGTGCCCATAGCGACCGCTACGATGATGTGGTCGAAACCACCAATGCAGTGGCGCACTGCGACCCCGCGAACGGAGCGACGTTCGATCACACGATGGCGAGCGTTGAGAGCCTGATCAATACGCTGACCTAGCCCATCCGGACGCCGCGACCGTTAGCGTTGGTGCGCAGCCGACAGCCAGATCGCTGTGGATTCACGGGGAGCCATCGTCTATCGAGAAGAAGTCTAACCGCATTCGTCTCCACACGATGGAGCTAGGGCATAGGGCACAAGGCCTCGGCTCATGACCGATTGCCACTCAGCCAGCGCGACAGACGTTCCTTGTAGGTCATGCGGTCGACGAGGTGGCGCTCTTGATTGAAGTGATTGTGCACGTTGGCATCGCGCAGAACTGCGGGAGTTCTGGCCAAGTTCTCCGAAGTGCGAGGAATGCCCAGACTGGGTGGCGGTGCTGTCAGTCTAATGCGAACTCGTCTCCACACGATGGAGTTCGGGCATAGGGTGCGAAGGCTCAGCTCATAACCGACTGCCACTCGACCAGTGCGGCCGAGCGGCGATCTTTGTAGGTCTGGCGATCGACGAGGTGGCGTTCCTGATTAAAATGGTTGTGGACGTTGGCATGGACCGAGGCGAACTTCTGTAGCGACTTCATTTGTCGGAACCGCAGCATCGCCCGCTCTCGTCGTCGGAACGGTAGGTGGCTGTTCTCGACGCGCTTGTTGGCCCAGCGTCCGACCTCGCGTTTATCGGTATTGCCTAGCTCGCCCATCGCTGCACCATACGATCGCAGGCCGTCGGTGGTGATGGCCTCCGGCGATCTGTTTGGACGGGGGATGTGGCCGCGGCACATTTGGCTTCCCGCACCTCAGTAGCCGGGCTTCACGTCGAGTAAGGCCACGTTACACTGCACGACTGCTTGCCAGAAACGGCAAGCAATACTCAAGCTGCCGCGCTCCGGCGCGAGTGCTTGCGGTAGTGTGGACCACGGAAGCTGTGGTCGCACCGCCTCCCGCGAGGGACCGTTCCTGCCACCGTCATCGGCTATCTGCTAGCGCTGCCTCGTGCCGTGACAAAGTCATCTTGCGCCAACTGCAGAATTGGGAAGGGTTAACCCTCACCATGACTTTCCGATAGCCTCGAAATACACGGCCAAAGCGGCCGTCGCCTTGTCCGAGAGCGACACGAACGTCCGGCGTTTGTCCACCACATCTTCCTCGCGCACAAGCAGACCCATACGAACCATTAGCGCGGTCCAACGCAAAGCGGTCGTAGGTGCCACTTCCGAAGCGAGGCAAAGACTAGTTACAGATACGCGTTTGCGCTCGCCCGCCGCAGCCACCAAGTCCAGCAACATGTCCCACGCGGGGTCTGCGAACAATCCGTCATCAATCAGTTTGGAGCGCAGGCGGCGCTTGCGTATGTGGTCCCGGATCCACTCAGGGGCCGGCAGTGGGGGCTTTGTCCGTCGCTCGCCAGACCCGGGCGCCCACTGGAAGATGCCTTCCTCCCGCTCACCGTTCAATCCCTCGTTGCTACCTTCTGCTTCGATGGTCTCTGCGAGCGCACTCAGCACTTGCGCCGTTTGCCGCAGTGCTTGCGGATCTAGGCCCCTTTTTGCGATGCCGGGTGTCGGACCAGCGCTCCCCTGTTCGCGGCTCATAGTGGCCGGCCCCGCCTGATGCTAAAAAGAGCCTGAGCAGTAACCACCAAGTGGTCAATCAACGTGATACTGAGCGCGGCAGACAGTCGCGCGAATGCGTTGGTCATCTCCACATCAGCATCGCTGGCAAGCGCGCGACCGGACGGATGATTGTGCGCCAACAACACTGCCCCGGCATTGAGAACCAGCGCCCTGCGAAAGATGTCCCGATAGCGAAACGCGAGCACGTCTCTGCCGCCGAGGGCAATCTCATCATCCGCGATATAGACGCCACGATGATCAGCGAAGACCGCGAAAAGCGTCTCGGTGGAGCGCGTGCCAATTCGCAACTTAAGATAGCTGCGCAGCTTGAGATCGTCCACGCAAACGGCAGAACCCCGCAGCGTGCGGCGGGCCAGTTCGTAGCTCACATCGCGCGTTGCGTGAACAACTGCCCCGAGCCCCGGGAGCGCTGCATCGAGTTCGTCGCGGCTGGTTTGGAATACTGTTTCCAGGCTGCCGAAGGTTTGCAAAACCATATCTGCGGAGCATTGAGCTTCGCCCGGACAATTCGGCGCGATCAGGTTCGCCAGGATGGATCGGTGCCGCGTCGCCTCACCCGACGCTGATGCATCCACACCCCCACGAAGATCGCGGCCAAGACCAGATAGTACGGCGCTATGGCCAGAGTGAGCACTGCTATCGCCTGCACACGCGGATCGGCGAAAGCCGTCAGGTGAGAGATCGCGCTGAGCAGTTGACAGGCGGAAGCCCATATTGGCCATATCCTCCGAGCCCGCACCATAACCAGCGCCATGCAGACGAATGCTGTGGCATCGATTATTAAATGCAGCGTTTGAATCTGTCCGCGCAAGCCGCCGTGCATCAACAAGTGACCGACGCGATCGATCGCCCAACTTGTGGCTAGTATGGCAGCGAAAAAGCGTTCCGGCGCGCCGCCCCTCCACCAAGCCAAAAGCAGGACGAGGAGAAGCAACGCATCGCTTAGAGAAACCCGCATCTGCCTACTCAGGGGAAGTGCGGCGCACCGGTCAAGCGATCATGCGGCTGCGCGAGAATCCCCGTTCTGCAGAATGCCCGTCAGGGCGGGACATTCCTCGTCGGGGAGCATTACGGTCCGGCTCACTTTGCGCAGGCCATCATGCACCCTTGCGGTGTTTGCGGAGGCAGTCGTCAGGTTCTGCTGGATGAGGTTGACGCGCATCACTTCGCTCAGCCCAAGGCCGTGGTGCACGTCGCATTCCCTGCGAGCCATCGCCATCGTTGCGGCGAGGTTTGCGGCGCGCGCGGAGGCGTCGATAATAGTCGATTCCAAATCTGCAAGCTCACGCGCAATGCGAACGCGCGCGATTTCTTTCGTCATTGTCATGTCAGAGCTCCCGGTTGCGACACCGGGAGGTCCGGCGTCAGTGGAAGAGGCTGCCGATGTTGATGTCCCCCAGCTCCCGCACGATCGCGATCGTGCCCAGGACCGCGACTGCGAGAAGCGCTGCGGTGCCGACCATCATCGCGAGGCGCAGACGCGGCGAAAGCCGATCACCGAATGCCTCGAGACCTGACGGTTCAGTTTGCTCGAAACTCCATGGTGCAGCTCCCAACCAAGGAGATGCGTCGTGGAGCGTCGCTGCATCCAGCCCCGCTCGATCTGTTCCGTGACAGTCGTGATCGTTGAATGAGAATGCCATCACCTCTAAACCACATGTGGATTTTCCACAGGTCTCCAGAAGGTCCCGGTAAACGCGAGCGGCGGCAGCACGGTCCCCAGCGGACAGTTTCTCCTTGGCAGTGCGCAGGCGGAGATCGACCGTATTGAGAGAAATGCCGAGCTCGCTGGCGATAACCTTGCCAGGCTTGTGTTGGATGAGGCCGTCTAGAACCGCGCGCTCTTTAAGGGTGAGCGAACCCAGAACAGACTGGCGAGTGATGACCTGTGAGTCAGTCATGACTAACGATGCTAACAGCCTGTCCCACAGTGGGCACGTTTAATCGACCGAGCTAGTCGCCGGCCAGCTTCGGCCGGTCACTGTTTGCCAAACATGCCGCAGCTGTCCGGACGCAATGCAATGCCTCATCAACCTTGATCGCCGCAATGGAACAGTGTTGCGCCACTTCTGCAGGAAGCGTCCGCGCTAGTTCATCAAGCGCGTCGAGTTGGGCCTCGAGCAACGTGCGCAGCTCGTTCAAACTCGCCTGCATCGGTGTCCCATGCCTCCCCGAGCGGGCCCCGCTGACCCGACCCCTAGCTGCTATCGGGAAACGCAGGAATTGCAACGACGACGAATACGGACAGCGCCGTGCTATCAGTCTACTCATCTCAACACGATGGAGCTCGGACTTGGCGTGAGGGCTCGACTACCATCCGTCAGCGCGGGCCAGCGGCGCTCCTTGTAGGTCTGTCGAACACTTAGGTCTGTCGATCGACAAGGTAGTGTTCTTGATCGGAGCGTTGACAATCGCGGCGATGCAACCAAATCGTTTGATCAACCTGATCCAGTTGTTACGGTTAGTTCCGATGCTGTTTCGGCGTGCGAGCTAATTGCAGGAGTGACACAATGCACATGTCCAGCGAAAGTCTGTTGATCGTATTGTTTGTGGGCCTCGTTGCGGGGTGGCTAGCTGGCCAAATCGTGCGGGGGACAGGCTTCGGGATCGTGGGTGACCTCCTGATCGGCGTTGTAGGCGCCTTCATCGGGAGTTGGTTGTTGCCGCGCCTTGGTGTCCATCTGGGTGCCGGAGTGATCAATGCAATCGTCAACGCTACAATCGGTGCGATATTGCTGCTCCTCGTTGTGAGATTGTTTCGCGGCGGCGGCGGTTGGAGGCGACGGTGGCGGCGCGATTAGGGACGGCGACGCAAACGGCCAGCCCCCCGGCAACGGAAGCTAATGGGTGGCGGCCTCAACCGGTCATCGCGCAAGATGTCGAACGGCTGATAATAAACGCGTTTGGCCAAAACCGGACAGTCGTCATTGGGCCCAGAGGCAGCTCTTGCGCTCCGTAGCCGATGATCCAGAAATCTAACGCTGTTCACCCCTGCGGCGGAACTGCTACTGGTGAAGCGGACCTAAAGGTCTCGGGCCATAAAAATCGTCCCCGGGGGCGTAGGTGCATAATATGGATCGCAGCGCACGAACTTCAGGCGTTCATACAGGCGGATAGCAGTTTCCATCGTTGCCAGCGGTGCTGTCAAATCTATGGGGCAGACACGAAAATCTGAGTTCTCATCCATGATAATTGCACCAACGAGCTTAATTGACGAGTGCGTACGGAGAACATACTGCGCTCAAACAGTGATCATGACCGGAACGATAGCACGCCGATGAATCGGGTAAACACTCTGAGAAGTGGCTGCCCCATAGATTTGACAGTACCGGCTCAAGGGGTACTTCACGTACATCATCACCACGAGGCGGATTACTTCGGGTGACGAGTTGAAATAGCGAAAAGGGCTCGGGGGCTTGAATTTGCGGGGCATCCGTCCTGCCCTAAGTCGCAGCTCCTAACGAGCGTTGCATTTGCTCTGACAAAGCCCGACTTAAGGGTGCGCCTCGGCATTCTCTTTTCCGCGGGTGGATAGCCAGAACACTAACGTTCCGACGACGATCAAAATGCCAGTGATCAAAGCGTTATCGATCGTCGAGTGGGCAATCAGCCAGATCGTCAGCACGAATCCAACCAGGGGAATCGCCAAGCCACCGGGCAGGCGGAACTGGCCCGGATCGGCGGGTATCGTTCTCTCGATTATCGGCAGGGATGCGATGCACAGCAAGTAGGTCAGCAGCCGAATGAATGTGCTCAAGATTATTAGCCAAACGAACCCTTGGCTGACAGCCATTAGGATGCTCAGTAATCCACAAAACAAAATCGAATTTACCGGTGCGCCATTTTTTTCACTCACCCTGCCGAACCAAGCTGGCATGGTGCCGTCCCGGGAAAGCGCGAAGGTCACTCTCGGCGCGGTGAGCAAGGACGTTAAAGTCGACCCGCTCATCGAAAAGACGACGCCGACGCCGAGGGCGAGCGCTCCCCAGGAGCCCATAAGTGTTCGCGCGATCTCGACCAGCGGTGTTTCACTCGCTCCCAAGTCGGGACCCACAGACACCGCCACCAGCTGAATAAACGCGTAGCAGACCGAGATCGCGACCACGGTGCGCACGAGCACCTTCGGTATCTGTGTTCTCGCATTTTGCGTCTCGCCGGCGGTAATCAGACTGAATTCGAAGCCAATGAACGCGTACATCAAGACGAGCATGGTTTGCCCCAAAGGCCCTGGCTCCAGAATTTCCGCATGCGCGACCATGCTCCACTCCACTGAGGGGAGCCCCACCACAATCAGCAGGAACAGTGGAGCCAGTTTCAGGACACTCAGTGCGTAGACCGCTGCCATTCCCGCACGCACGCCGGTGGCGTTCAGCATCGTGGCAAGAGAAACGAACGCTGCCATCGCAGCGATCCTTGGGACGCCCGACTCAAGCGGACTCCATACGGTGGCTGCATGACTGACGATCAGGTTTGCGCTCGCCGCAATTGCCGCAACCCGACTAATGTAGATCAGGAGCCCGGTCTGAAAGCCGACAAACCGCCCGAACGCGTGGGTCGTATAAACAACCGGCCCACCCGTGATGTCGAAGAAACTGGCGACCCGTGCAAACGTCAGTGCGACCGAGAGGATGAGAATCCCGCAAAGAACAAAGAGCCAAGGGCTGAAATAGCCCGCTTTCGCAATGGCAACCGCGGGCAGTGCGAAGATTCCCGACCCGATGACTCCATTCATGGCGATCGTTGCGATCCCAACCTTTCCGATCTCGCGACGCAAAAGCGAGTCAGCAATGAATGGCCGCTTCATTCGGCACCCTTCGGTTCAGTCACGAGTATGTCCGTTGATGGCGCAACAGGGACAAAACAGGCTTCGCTCTAGACCGGACCCGGGCGCAGCCCGTCGGCTTGACCCATAAGTCAGAAAGACAAGGCATGGCTGCTTCACAAGCTGGCGGTCCGGGGGGCCGGGGCTTCGACGACGCCTTCGCCGTGTCGCCGGTTGAGAAGCGCAAAGGCGTGCGCCAGATCGGCGTGCAGGTCTTCGGGATCCTCAATGCCAATGCTGAGGCGTACGAGGGGCCCGTCGTGGCCGAGGGTGGTGGCCGTCCGCAGCGGAGCATGATCGAGCACCGCCACGACGCTCCGCGTGCCTCCCCAGCTCGCGCCGATGGCGAAGAGCTCCAGCGATTCGACGACTTCAGCCAGAAAAGGCCGTGTCCAAGGTTCCAGGAAAATCGAGAAAAGCCCCGTCCCCCCTGTGAAGTCGCGCTTCCAGATGTCGTGTCCTGGGTTGGTCGGCAGAGCGGGGTAGCGCACCTCGACCACTCCGGGCTGCTCGACGACCCATCTGGCCAGGCGAAGCGCGGTCTGCTCGCAGCGATCAAGGCGGATCGCGAGCGTCTCGATCCCGCGCAGCACCAGACTGCTTTCATCAGCCGAAACGCCGTAGCCCATGTAGCGGCTGAAATCCTTCAGGCGCCGATAGAGGGCTGGGTCGCTCATCGAGATCGAGCCCATCACGACATCGGAATGTCCACCAAGATACTTCGAGATCGCGTAGACCGAGAAATCGACCCCGTGCGCCAGCGGTTTAAAGCGGAGCGGCGTCGCCCAGGTGTTGTCTGCGGCCACTTTTATGCCGCGCGCGCGCGCTGCCTCGAGGATCGCTGGCACGTCCTGCACTTCAAGCGTCATCGAGCCGGGCGATTCGACCCAGACGAGCGCGACATCGTCCTCGAGAAGTTCCGCGATTCCGGCTCCGATCATTGGATCGTAATAGGTCGCGCGGATACCCAGGCCGGTCAGGAAGTGTTCGGCGAACGGTCGAACCGTTTCATAAGTCGAATCCGGAATCAGCACACGCTGTCCCGATTGCACACAAGCCAGGGTGATCAACGTGATCGCAGCGAAGCCCGACGGAAGCACGAGAGTGCGCGCCGCGCCCTCGATCAGGGCAATGCGATGTTCCAGGGCGCGAGAGGTCGGCGTGCCATAAAGCCCATATGAATAGCCGTCGTAGATCGCGCCCCGACGCTTTTGATACTCTTCGACGGTCGGAAAAACGATGGTCGAAGCACGGTGGACCGGGACCGTCAGGCTCGCGAAGCCAATGCCGTCATCCTCAAGAGGGTTCAGGCACAAAGTTGAATCGCGCATTTCCATTGAGTCCGCCCCTTCGGTCCATTGTCAAAAAAAGGTAGCGGGTGAGCCGCGCTGATTCAAATCCATCGTTAGCCCGTTCGTATGCGTTCGTGTTATACTTCGCTTCATGAACCTGACGCTCTTCGAGGCCTTCAGCGCCGTCATGAAGACTGGCTCGACGACGGCCGCCGCAGCCGTGATGCGCGTCTCGCAGCCCGCGATCAGCCGGTCGCTCAAACGCCTCGAGGATACGACCAAGTTGAAGCTTTTCGAGCGGACCGGGCCGCGGCTCATTCCGACGCCCGAGGCGCATCTTCTGTATCAGGAAATCCAGGACACCTTCGTCGGCCTCGACCGGATCCGGCAGAGCGTTGCGCGCATTCGCGCCGTCGGCACCGGCTCAATCCGTATCGCCAGCTCGGCGGCTCTAGGGCTTTCATTCGTCCCCAAGGTGCTCGCCCGCTTTGGAGCGGCGCGACCCGGCGTCTCGGTCCGGTTCGAGATCGGCAACTCGGTGACGGTGCGCAATCTTGTGGCGAGCGGAGCCTATGACATCGGGTTGTGCGGCGATGAGATCGACCCGTCTAATCTGATCGTAAATCCTTTCATCGAAACCGGCGGAATCTGCGTCATGGCTCCGGGCCATCCGCTAGAAATCCACGATTTCATTACGCCCGAACTGCTTGGCGGGCAGCGTGTGATCGCGCTCGCGCCCGACGACACCGCCCGCAAACAATGGGATCGCATTCTGCATGCCAGCGGCTCCGTTCCGGACACCGTTGTCGAAACGCAGTTCGCCGCTACGATTTGCCAATTGGCACTGCAAGGCGCGGGCATCGGTCTGAGCAATTCGCTGACATATCTGTCGGACAACTTCAGCGCGCTCGGGCTGGTGGCGAAGCGCTTCGAACCCCGAATCGCGTTCCGCCAGCAGATGATTTTGCCACCTCAGCGGGCGAGGTCGAAGCTCCTCGACGAGCTGGTGGCCGAACTTGAAATCGAACGCGACGGGCTTTCAAACGCGTGCGAAGCGAGGTTTGAGCGACGTGATTTGGGCGTCACCCACCCGCCGCAGGTCGGCAAGGTGAAACGAGCGCGATAGCTGGGAGCCATTATCCCTGCGGCTGGTCGCTTTGTAAGCGGTCCCAGCGAGAATCGGTTATTTTGACGTGTCGTAGGACAACGAAGCAAAGATATGATCGACATCGGCGAGCGCCGGATGGAGCGGTTTGGTGTTGAGGTCCGTCGTCAAGAGCACGGGGCCGACGCGGGTGACCGGAATTTCCGCGACGCCATCGCTATTGGTTTTCACTGTGGGCTGTTTTTCGTCCGGGAGCGGAACCAAGCCGTCAGTATAAGCGATGTCCGCACCGGGGTAAGGTTTTCCGTTCAGGAGAAGGCGTACCGGCAGCTTGCCGCTCCGCGGCAACGTGTAGGGGTCCCTCAGCGCGACGATCTCGAGACGCGTCCCGAGCGTCCGGCCGAACGAGCCGGGGCCCAGCAGCAATTTACCGTACTTCACTGTCCAGTGCGGCGATGTGCCACCCGCGACCATCAGCTTGCTGGTGTTGGTCTCGTTCGGGTCGTCCGACAGTTTCATCCAGAACCCGTTGTCGTACGAAACCGCCAGAACCGAGCCTGCAGGAGCGATGAATGATCTCGTCTTGAGGACCGGTTTACCCATCAGCTGTCCCGCCGTGAGCGGATGGCGCAGGTCCATCGATCCGGTGGGCGTTACCAGGTCGAGCGAGACGATCTTCCGAAAGTCCGCCAGTTCGCGATCAGCGAGGTCAGCGAAGTCCACCTGCGCCGTATACCTGCCTCTGACTTTGTCCGCCGTCAGCCATATGTCGTGCCCGAAAGCCGGAGAGGCCCCGGTAAGTGTCACCGCGCCGGCCGCAGCCAAAAGTCCGGCCCGCATGCAAACCCGGCGGGTGTCTGTCATCGAAGCTCTCCAAAATGATCGTCGCACTTGCCAACGCCTCCCGCGATCAGGGGGACGCGCGGATATTTGGACGGTGTGCGGTCAGAACCTGTAGCTCCCCTTTACATAGAGAAGCCGGCCACTGATTCCGTACGGCGATATGTTGACCGACGGGAACGTGCCGGCATTGTCGGCCCCGTTAGTCCCCGCCGCAGCGCTCGCGACCGTAGAGGCAATTGGCCCCTCCGGGGTCTTGTCGAAGAGGTTTGCGGCTCCGACGCCGAGCGTGAAGTGGTCCGTGATATCATACGATATGTCCAGATCCGCGATCGTGTCGGCACGGAACCGCTGGATTATATCCCGGTTCGCCGACCCCGGCCCCGATGGGACGAGCGTGACATCGTAGCCCGGGAGCAGCAGCGCGGTGACGCGCGCCGGAGTGACGTTGGTGAGAACGACCTGGGCGACCTTGCCGTAGCGCGTTGTGGTCAGATTTGCCGACCATCTGCCGCTGGTCCAGTTGAGGTTGAAGGTCTCCTTGTCCTTAGGCGTGCTCTGGCTAAGCCGAGTCTGCTGCGTCAGATCGACGAGCGGCGTGGTGAATCCGATCGCGGAAAGCGCGGCGGGCGTACCGGCGATCCGGTCGAATTTGGTGTTGTTGAAGTTTGCCGCAAAGGTTGCGGTCAGAGTGCCCGCGCCGCCGATCGGCTGGCGGTAGCGCGACGTGATATCGACGCCCTTGGTCGTGGTGTCGACCGCGTTGGTTAGAAAGGCGGCTGCGCCGATGCCCGGGAAGCCTTGCGCGGCGAGGAAGTTCGTCAGGTTCGTACTCTGGAAATTCGATGAAATGACGATCCGGTCTTTCAGCCGGATCCGATAGGCATCGACCGTCAGCGCAAACGGACCGCGATTGAATATCGCGCCAACCGAGACGTTCCTGGCTTTTTCCGGCTTGAGCGGGCTCGCGCCAATGAGCTTTGCCACGGGCTCGTTCACCGAAAATATCCGGACCCGGACCGGCACGCCGCTGATGAACAGAAAATCTGTCTGGCCGTAGAAGGACTGCGCAAGGGCCGGCGCGCGAAAGCCGGTGCCGAAAGAACCGCGAACCGCGAGCCCGCCGAACAGTTCGAGGCGCCCTGCCAGCCGGTAGTCGGTCGTCGTACCGAAGTCTGAAAAGTCTTCGTGGCGGAGCGCGCCGGAAATCAGCAGCCGGTCGCCAAATTTCTTTTCCAGCTCGACATATTCAGCAGTGCTGTGACGCGATCCGGGGATGATATCTGCGGGCGAAACGCCGATCGCGGACTGGGTTCCGATGGCAGCGGGCTGGCCCGCGCTTGGGCCATCGAGGATAGGCACACCACCGTTGCTGTAGCTGGGCGCATCGCCCGCGGTCAGCGTGTAGGTTTCCCTGCGATACTCTAGACCCACCGCGACCTTCAGCGGCGATCCGGAGCCAAGGTCGATATCGCGCGTAACGTCGAGGTTGGTCGTATATTGGCGAAACCGCGAGCCGCCGCGAAGAAAGTCCCTCGGGCTGGCGGCGCCGAATGAGGTGTTGAGCGAATTGACGACGCGCAGCCGATCGAACGAGGTGCCGAATTCGGTCGACAAATCCCACGCGAAACCGGCCAGATCGTCGCCCTTCAAGCCTACGGCGACCGAAGCGTTTTCCAGCCTCGAAAGCTGCAACGGCCGAAAGCCGTCGGGATAGATCGCGCGGACATTTTCATTCTGACCCGCGCGGCGGACGAAGTTATAGCTGGTGCCGTTGAGCTGGTTATAGCCACCGAACGCATACGCGGTGATGTCGTCGGACAGGGGCACTTCCGAGTTCACGAAGAACCCGTAGTTGCGGTAGGCCGGCTCACCATACAGGAAGGTGTTGCGGTTGATCGTCGCCTCGCGCGGGTCGAGCGTGCCGTTCGGGGGCGTCAGCCCCGTTCCCGAACCGAACAGCCCCGACGGAAGGACCAACGCCCCGCCCGGGTTTCCAAAATACTGCTGGCGGGTGTCCGGCCGTGCCCTGTTCGTATTGTTATGATCCTGAAAGGTGCCGGTAATCCGGAGAAAGCCGTCGGTGCCGATGCGGAATCCCTCCGCCAGCGAGACCTGGATGTCCTCGCCGTCTCCATGCGTCGTCATGCCGTAACGCGCTTGCGCCAGAAATCCGAGGCTTCTGTCGAGCTGGAGATTGATCACTCCCGCTATGGCGTCGGAGCCGTATTGAGCGGCCGCGCCGTCGCGCAGAACCTCGATCCGGCTGAGTGCCGCGACCGGGATGGCATTGAAATCATAGGCGACGTCGCCGCGGCCGATCTGGTTGTTGGCGTTGAGTTCGGCGTTCGTATGACGCCGCTTACCGTTAACAAGCACCAGCACCTGGCCGGTCGAGAGACCACGCAGCGTAGGCGGCGCCAGAAAGTCGTTCGCGCCCGCGCCTACCGGCCGCGGCGTGCTGAAGCTGGGCACGACGACCTTGATCTTGGACTGGAGATCGGTGCCACCGGTCCGGGTCAGCTCCTCGCCCGAAATTGAGTCGATTGGCGTCGGCGAATCCGTGACCACCCGCGGGCCGAACCTTGAGCCGGTGACGACAATGCCCGCGGCATCTGCGGGTTCCTCGGCCGGCGGCGGCGGGGGAGGTGTCTGGGCGCGGGCACCCAGAGGCATGGCCGCCAGAACCGCGATCGCGGTCGACGTCATCAGCCGAACGTGCCGCCAGCGATATGTGTTTTTCCCCACGACGAACCTCCCCGAGCCTCTTTATCGACTTGAGGATGTGGCGCGGGGGTTAGAAAGACAACTGACGTGTGAGCAAGAGCTTATGCGTGGAGGTTATAATGCCAGGTGCGGCAAATCTGAAGAGACCGCCTCGTCCCGCAGTGATCGGCGGCCGCCGAAAATCTGCAGATGCGAACCTGCCTGTCGCGCTTCAAAATCCGACCTCATCTGTCGTTGCGCAAAATATCTGGTTCAGACGATGAGGGGTACGGACTGGCAGTGCGTATTAAGGGAAACACCTGAGGAGCCTATCATGCGTGCATTCAAGAAATTTGCGGTCGGCCTCGCGTCGATGGCCGTGCTGCTTGCCTCGGCTGCCGAGGCGCATCCCAAGCTGATGAAATCGCTGCCGGCTGCAAACGCGGTCATTGCCAAAACCAGGGTGATCAAACTTCAGTTCAGCGAAAAGCTAATCGCTCAATTCTCGGGCGGCGATCTCGTCATGACCGATATGCCGGGCATGAAGATGCACGCGCCCATGAAGATGCCAGCGCTCACAAGTGCGGTTGCCGCCGACGGCCGCACGCTCGTTCTGACGGCCAAGTCGCCGCTCACCGCCGGGGCCTACATGCTCAACTGGCATGCCGTTTCGACGGACACTCACCGCGTCCAGGGAACGCTCGCCTTCCGGGTAAAATAGCGCGTGACCGACTGGATCTCGGTCGGCGTTCGCTTCGCGCTCTATCTCGATCTGTCGTTGCTGTTCGGGCTGGCCGCGTTCGGTCTTCACAGCTTGCGCGGAGCGCACCGGCGATCTGGCGAAGTCGTCGCGTTCAGGCTTTGGCTTGGCGCGCTGGCCGCGCTGGGCATCCTGCTCTCGGCGGCGGGCCTTTGGGTCATTGCCGCCGCGATGGCCGGGGTAACGCTGGGCGCGGTGGATCGCGCGACGATCGAGATGATTCTCGACGGTACCGCGATCGGGACTGCGTTCAAGGGACGCGTGGGCCTGCTGGTCGTAGCCTCGATCGTGGCGGCCGGACGTCGCTGGCCGGCCGCGAGGCTTGTCGCAGTGACGATTCTCTCCGGTATTGCTCTCGCGACCCTGGCCTGGAACGGCCATGGCGCGATGGACGATGCCCGGCGGGGGATCGTCCATCTGATCGCCGACATCGCGCACCTGATTGCCGCCGGTTTGTGGATTGGCGCCTTGCTGGGTCTGGGTCTGCTACTTGGGCGGCATGAGGTCGACGCCGGCCATCTCTCGCTTTCGCACCGTGCGCTCCAGGGCTTTGCGGTGGTCGGGAGCATCATCGTGGCGACCGTTCTGGCATCGGGGCTGGTCAACGCTTGGTTGCTCGTAGGTCCGGAAAACGCAGGCGCCTTACTGACGACGCTTTACGGTCAGCTCTTGCTCGCGAAAATCGCGCTGTTCCTGATCATGCTCGCTTTAGCGGCCGCCAACCGCTACCGGCTCACGCCGGCATTCGAGAAAGCTCTGACTGAGGGCGACCACCCCCGCGCGCTCGGGACGCTGCGACGAAGTCTCGGCGTCGAGACGGCGTGTGCCGTCGTTATCTTGGGCCTGGTGGCCCTCCTCGGAACGCTAGCGCCGCCTGCATCGGGAATGTGAAGCAAGGCGCGGGTTCTCGCTTCGGCACCGGCGATGCGGATGTTCCCCGATCAATCGCCGGTTTCTTCCAGCGCGCGCAAGCCCCCGATGGCGAGGCGCCGGAATGTCTCGTCGATCTGGGCCGGCGCGAGTTTTGCACCGCCATCCAGCCACCAGGTCATGACCGCCATGAACGCGCCAACGATATATTGAACGACTAGCTCACGAGGGATTTTCGCGACGGAATGTCCACAGTCTTGAGGGGTCAATTCGTCTCTTACCAGATCGGAAAGTATGCCGCGAATGGCGTCCAGCGCGACCCTGCCGCCGCGGCCGCCGACGAGCGTTCTGTAGAGAGTCAGATGATCGCGTGCGTGCTCGAACATCGTCAGACTGAAAGCCAGCCTTCGGCCGCTGCCCGCTCCCGAAGCCTCTTGCGCGGCGCTTCGCTGGTGGACGAGCTGGCGGCGCAGATGCTCGAGCCCGCTACGCTTCAAATCGTCCTTGCTGGTATAGTGGGAATAGAAGGTTGAGCGGCCGACATCGGCTTCGTCGCAGATGTCCTTGATCGTGATCGCCTCGTAGCCCTTCCGCAGCGTCAGGGTATCGAGCGCGCGTTGCAGCAATTGCCTTGGTTCGTACCACGCGGCGATCAATCCCATTCTCCACCATCGTCAGGTCTTTTCACGGTCAGATCGCAGAATTTGTCCAGTATCCAACATTTCTGCCTCCAGCATTCATTGACTGAATTTCGAACACGCAGTCTATTATCTAACAGATTGTTCAATAAGGACTAGCGCGATGGAGAGGCTGGTGACGCCCGACGAGAAGGATCGAACAGGCGAACAATCACAGTATCCGCGCTATCCGGGGACGCCGCGCTGGATCAAGGTGTCCGCCACCATCATCGCCGTTTTGGCCCTGCTGATGGTAATGCTCGTTCATGCTGGTGGTGGACCACGGCACAATGTCCGACCCGCAGACGCCGGCGGCGCCCCGTCGTCCAAGGACAATCCCGGATGATCATGGCGCCTCGCCTTCGCAAAGCCGTGCTGACCGCGCACATCGCGTCTTCGGTGGGGCTGCTCGGCGCGATTACCGCCTTTCTGGCACTTTCGGTGGTCGGCGTGGCCAGCCCGGACGACCAAGCGGTTCGCGGCCTCTATCCGGCAATGGCGTGGATTGCGCGATTGGTTATCGTCCCATTGGCGTTGACTTCCCTATTGATCGGAGTCGTCCAGTCACTGGGTACGCCCTGGGGCTTGTTTCGGCACTGGTGGGTCGTGGCAAAGCTATTGGCGACAGCCTTTGCTACCGTCGTCCTGCTGCTCAAAATGCCGTTGATCGACTATGTAGCGCGCACGGCACCGCAGATCGCCTTTGCCGGCGACAATCTGCGTGCGGCGAGGCTCGAACTGACAGTCCATGCCGCCGGTGGCCTGATGGTGCTGCTCTTGCCTATGCTGCTTTCGGTATACAAGCCGCGAGGGTTGACCCGCTATGGATGGCGAAAACAGCACTGAGGGCAGGTTGATTTTCGGGGTTACGCCCTCTCCATTCTGGAAGAGTAGCGCCACCTCACGCCGATGCGTCCGCAGACGATATTGATCACGCCAGCGCCGGAAACCCGCAAGCCGCAATCGCTAGACCCAACCGATGAGAACGCGGCAGCATAGCCGCCCAGGTGTGGCGAGCTGACCGTTCGAGCGAACGCATTGCAACCTCTGGTCGGCGATTGCCAGACGCAGAAGAAGGCCCCCGCAGCGAAATCATGAGTTCGCAGAGGTGCGAATCTCACCCACGCACGCGATCTTTACAAAGCTATCGAGCGAACGGCTGAGCGAGGATTCGGCTACTTCACCCAGCCGGACCCCAGCGTAAAGGATCGCTTAATAACGGTTATAGCCATACCAATAATCGCGCCGATGCTCGCGGCTGTGCTGATGCTCGAGCTGATGGTCGGCGCGATCGTGCTGGTACTGCAACGCCCTGTGCAGACGGCGATGCTCGCGTGAGCTCAAGCCCCACGCGTGCGCGTCTTCGTGTTCGTCTTCGAGCTGATCGTGAACATCGTCATGCCGCTGCTCGAGCCGATCGTGCTGCCGATCATGACGGCTGTTCCAATTGTTATCGTGCGCCGCCGCCGGCATGGCAAAACCGATGGCCGCCACCGCACCTGCTAACGCAATTGCCAACTTCTTCATGGTGCTCTCCCTTTGTCGAAAATTGAAAATTGCATCGCGACCTTGAACGCTTGCTGTTCAGTGCCTGCAGAGAACGTTAAGCATCCAGGAGAACCGGCGTGGCGCCTGGTTTCCACCCGCCCAGATGGGCGAAGAAAAATCCGATAGAGAACAGCGCTGTCTGCGTCTGTCGATGCCGGCGGAGCGTACGGCCGCCTCGGAGCCTCGAGAGAGCCGTTGGAGGTCACGGACGCCGCCCGCGTCACGCGGTAGAAGGGTGGACAACCTGCTCTGCTTGAGCTGCCTCAATGCCACGCCTCCCCAGCAGCAGATAAGCCGCCGGCAGCACCAGCATCGACAGCAGCGGCGCGGTAAGCATGCCGCCGATCATCGGCGCGGCGATGCGGCTCATCACCTCCGAGCCCGCGCCCGTGCCGATGAGGATGGGAAACAGGCCCGCCAGGATCACCGCAACCGTCATCGCCTTGGGACGGACACGCAGCAACGCTCCCTCGCGGACTGCTGCCTCGATCGCGGCGGCGTCGGGCGTCGGCCCGCGGTCGGCCAGCGCATGCTTGAGGTAGATCAGCATCACCACCCCGAACTCAGCCGAAACCCCGGCGAGCGCGATGAACCCGACACCTGTCGCCACCGACTGGTTGTACCCCAGCAGATAGAGCAGCCAGACCCCGCCGGTGAGCGCGAACGGAAGCGTGCCCATCACCAGCGCAGCCTCGTCGAGCCGCCGGAACGTCGCGTAGAGAAGCAAGAAGATGATCAGCAACGTCGCCGGGACGATAATTTTCAGGCGCTCGATCGCGCGCTGGAGGAACTCGAACTGCCCGGTGTAAGAGACGCTGATGCCGGGCGGCAGCTTCACCGTCGCGTTGATCGCGCGCTGGAGTTTGCCGACGATGGTGGTGAGCGGCGCGCCCCGCCCATCGACATAAATCCACGTCACCGGCCGGCCGTTCTCGCTGCGCAGCATCGGCGGACCATCGCTCACGCCGATGTCCGCAATCGTGCCGAGCGTCACCTGTTGGAGCGAAGGCGTCAGGATCGGCAGGTTGCGCAGACCGTCGATGCTGTCGCGGATTTCGCGGGGGTAGCGAACACTGATCGGATAGCGCGCGAGCCCCTCGACCGTCTGGCCCACCGTCTCCCCCCCGATCGCGCTGGAAACGACCGACTGAACGTCGGCGACGTTCATGCCGTAGCGCGCCGCCGCCGCGCGGTTGATCGTCACATCGATATACCGGCCACCGGTCAATCGCTCGGCCAGCGCCGAACTCACTCCGGGCACCCTTTTGGCGACCTGCTCGATCTGGCGCGCGGTCGCATCGATTTCGGCAAGGTTCGATCCGGCAACTTTAATGCCAATCGGGCTCTTGATGCCGGTCGAAAGCATGTCGATGCGATTGCGGATCGGTGGGATCCAGAAATTGGCGAGCCCGGGCACCTTCACCGCGTGATCTAGCTCGTCGATCAGCTTGTCCTGCGTCATGCCCGCGCGCCACTGGCTCTTGGGCTTGAACCGGATCGTCGTCTCGAACATTTCGAGCGGCGCGGGGTCGGTCGCAGTGTCGGCGCGGCCGGCCTTGCCGAACACGCTTTGAACCTCGGGCACGGTCTTGATGAGGCGGTCGGTCAGCTGGAGCAGTTGCCCGGCCTTGGCGGTCGAGATGCCGGGCAGCGCCGAGGGCATGTAGAGCAAATCGCCTTCGTTCATCTGCGGGATGAACTCGCCGCCCAGTTGACTGATCGGCCACAGAATCGTTGCAAAGACGAGGCCAGCGATCACCAGCGCCTTTTTCGGGCGAGCGAGCACCCAGTCGAGCGCAGGGCGGTAAATGCGCGTCAGCCACCGGTTGATCGGGTTCGATTCCTCGAGCGGAATCTTGCCGCGGATAAGGAACCCCATCAGCACCGGGATGAGCGTGATCGACAGGATCGCCGCGCCGGCCATCGCATAAGTCTTGGTGAAGGCGAGCGGCGCGAACAGGCGCCCCTCTTGCCCCTGGAGCGAAAACACCGGAACGAACGACAGCGCGATGATAAGAAGGCTCAGGAATAGGGCTGGTCCGACCTCGGCGGCCGCGCCAGTGATGACGCGCCACCGCTCGGGGCCTTCGAGTTCGGTCTCCGGGTGATCGCGCTCCCAATGTTCGACATGTTTGTGAGCGTTTTCGATCATGACGACCGCGCCATCGATCATCGCGCCGATCGCAATCGCGATCCCGCTCAACGACATGATATTGGCGTTGACGCCCTGAATGCGCATTACAATCAGCGCGAACAGGATGCCGAGCGGCAAAGTCAGGATCGCGACCAGGGCCGAGCGCGCATGCCACAAGAACAGCGCGCAGACGATCCCGACGACGATGAATTCCTCGATCAGCTTGCTGGTGAGATTTTCAACGGCGCGGTCGATCAGTCCCGAGCGATCATACGTCGTGACGACCTCGACCCCCGGCGGCAGGCTTTTCTTCAGCTCAGCGAGTTTGGTGCGCACGCCGTCGATGACGTCGCGCGCGTTCTTGCCCTGGCGCATGACGATCACGCCGCCCGCGACCTCGCCCTCTCCGTTGAGCTCGGCGATGCCGCGCCGCATGTCGGGGCCGACCTGGACCGTCGCGACCTCGCCGAGCGTCACCGGCGTGCCGCCGACCGCCTTCAGCGGGATCGCGCGAAAGTCGTCGAGCGAGGCGAGATAGCCGGTCGAGCGCACGATATACTCGGCCTCGGCCATCTCGAGCACCGAGCCGCCGCTTTCCTGATTGCCGCGCTTGAGCGCCTCGATGACCGCCTCGTGGGTAATGCCGTAGGACGCCAGTTTCTGCGGATCCAGGACGACCTGATACTGGCGGACCATCCCGCCGATGCTTGCGACCTCGGCCACGCCCGGCACCGCTTTCAGCTCATAGCGCAGGAACCAGTCCTGGATGCTGCGCAGCTGGGCAAGATCGTGGTGCCCGGTCCGGTCGACCAGCGCATATTCGTAAATCCAGCCGACTCCGGTCGCGTCGGGGCCGAGCGACGCCCTGGCGCCTTCGGGCAGGCGGCTTTGCACCTGGCTCAGATATTCGAGCACACGGCTGCGCGCCCAGTAGAGATCGGTTCCGTCCTCGAACAGTACGTAGACGAAGCTGTCGCCGACGAACGAATAACCGCGCACGACGCGCGCGCCGGGCACTGACAGCATCGTCGTCGCCAGCGGATAAGTAACCTGATCCTCGACGATGCGCGGCGCCTGGCCGGGGTAGGTCGTACGGATGATGACCTGCACGTCGGACAGGTCGGGTAGCGCATCGACCGCGGTCGAGCGCAGCGCGCTGATGCCGATGACCACCAGCGCGAGCGCGGCAAGCAGGACGAGCAACCGCGCCTTGACCGACGCTTCGATGATCCGCGCGATCACTTGGCGTCGCCCCCGATCGGCCGCGCCGCGACGCCGGTGAGGCTTGCTTCGCTGTCGAGCAGGAACTGGCCGGAGGCCACCACCTTTTCGCCTGGCGCGAGGCCCGCGAGAATCTCTGTCTGGCCTCCGGCCTCATGCCCGACGTGGACCTCGGCGGGGCGGAAGCGGCCCTTGCCGTCGGCGAGCATCACCAAAGTGCGCGTGCCGGTGCGGATCACGGCCTCGCTCGGCACAAGCAAAGCCGGGCGCGACGTGTCGCCGAGATGGACGGTTGCGAACATGCCGGGGCGCAGGCGCCCGGTGCGATTGGTCAGTTCGACCCGAACTGTCAGCGTGCGGCTGTCAGCCTGAGCGGTCGGGAGCACCGCGATCACCCGGCCGAAGAAGCGTTCGCCGGGAAACCCGGCGAGCTCGGCCGACGCGGTCCCGCCCACCCGTAGCTCGGCGGCGCGAACCTCGGGCACAGCGGCGTTCAACCAGACCGTGCCGAGGCCGTTGATCTGCGCGAGCGTCTGGCCCGGCGCGAGCGTTACGCCCGCGCGCGCGTCGAGCGTTGTGATCACGCCCGAGATCGGGCTGCGGATCGTCGTCATCCCGCGCCCGCCGGCCGCGCCGCCGGGAATGCCGATCAGCCGCAGGCGCTGCCGCGCGGCGGCGATCAGCGCCGGGTCGCCGGTTTTGCGCACTGCCGCGTATTCGGTCTGAGCCCCGCCCCATTCGGGCACAAGCACATCGGCGATCGGAGCCCCTGCGCGGATCAGGTCGCCCGGGGCCCGGCGATAGACACGCTGGATGAACCCGGCGGCGCGTGACTGGACGATCGCGACGTCGCGCTGGTTGAAATCGATCGCGCCGGTGACGTCGAGCGAGCCGGCGAGCGAGCCCGTGGTGGCGGTGGCGAGGCGAATGCCCAGATTTTGCATCGCCGACGGATCTATCTTGACCCCCGCAGCGGCCGCGCCGCCGCCGCTGTCGTCGGCATATTTGGGGATCGTTTTCATCCCCATCGAAGAGATGGAATTGGGATCGTTGTAATGCTCCTGCGGGACCATCGGGTCGTAATAGTAGAGCGGCTTGCGTCCGTTTTCGGGTTCTCGCGACACTGGCGACGGGCCGCCCGACGGGGCGAGGAAGTAGCCGATACCGCCGGCCATGAGCGCGATGGCGGCAAGCGCTGCGGCGAGCTGCGTGCGCTGAAGCGAGATAACGGTCATTGGTCCGCACTTCCGTAAAGGAGGGTCAGGCGGGCCCCGTCGGCCGCGACGAGAGCCTCGCGATCGAGCGTGTTGAGGATCGCATCGGCGAGCGCGGCGTGCGCGTCGGCGATATCGGTCAGTGTCGCGCGCCCCGCGCTGTAGCTGCCCGTCTCGAGCGTCACCCGCTCCTCGGCGAGCGGCTGGAGCACGTCGCGCGCCCGCAACCATTGCTCACCGTGCATGACGTGATCGGCAAGCCCCGCCTCGAGGTCGGCGGTCGCGGCGCGCAAGGTGGCGTCGGCTTCGGCGCGAGCAGCGGCGGCGTCAGCTGCGCGTGCGGCGATAAGCGGGTCCTGCCGGTGCTTCTTGAACAGCGGCAGGCCGATCGTCACGCCTGCCGAGACATAGTCGCCGAAGCGCGGGTCGCGGCGCTGGTATGACAGCTCGACCCCGAAGTCAGGCCGTCGTTCAGCCTCCGCGACTCGAAGGTCGGCGTCGGCGCGGCCAGCCGTCGCCCCCGCCAGGACAAGCGTGGGATGCTGGCCCAGCGACGCGCGCAGCCGTGCCGGCAGTACCGTGAAGCGTGGAGGGGGGCCCGAAATCTCGGGATCGGTCTCGCCCGTCCATCGCGTGAGTTCGGCGCGCGCGCGGCCGATGGCGGCTACCAGCTCGTCGCGCCGGTCGCGCAGTTTTGCCACCGCTTGGCGCCCCGCCAAAACCTGAGCGGGCCGCGATGCCCCCGAAGCGACCGCGCTCGGCGAGGCGCGAACCACCCGGTCGAGGCGTCCAAGCACGCGCTCGAGCGCGGTAAGCCGGCGTTCGGCATAAGCGAGATTGAGCCACGCGACCGCCGTTTGAACTTCGACGCTCCGCGCTGCCACACCGACGTCAGCCTGCGCCAGCGCGATGTCCGCATCGGCGCGGCCGCGTTGTGCACGCCGCTTGGCGGGATTGGGGATGTCCTGCGACACACCAATGTTGACCCAGGTGAAGTCGTCGCGCGACGGCTGAAATGCCAACGGACCGGAGATTGGAAAGCTGTCGATGCCGAGCGAGAGCTTGGGATCGGGCAGCTGCCCGGCGGCGATCCGCGCGGCGCGCGCGCTATCGGCGCCGAGCGCCTTGGCCCTGATCGAAGGCGCGTCGGCAGCAGCCTTATCAAGCGCGGCGTCGAAAGTGAGCGGTCCGGCGACCGCTGGCGCAGCGCCCGACGCGAGCACAAGCCACGCCAGCGTGTGCGTGCAACGGCTCCGTAAAAGGAAGTGCATGTCTGCGTCCTGATCCTTGAGTTCACGTCGCGCCGACTCCGGCGCGCGAGCGTCGGAGCCGCGTGCCGGGGCACGCGCGCAT
>JBBRER010000001.1:0-78060 GCA_038202745.1 Sphingomonadales bacterium | reverse complement strand
GGGTTCATCGCCGAGGGCTACGATCACGCGCTCGACGCGCTGCGGCGCACCTCGGGCGACGCGCGCCGCGCGATTGCCGCGCTGGAAGCCAGGTACCGCGACGCGACCGGCACGCCCTCGCTCAAGATCCGTCATAACGGCGTGCTCGGCTATTTCATCGAGGTTCCGGCGCGCCACGCCGACGCGCTGATGGCCCCCGATAGCGGCTTCACCCACCGCCAAACGATGGCTGGCGCGGTGCGCTTCAACGCGCTCGCGCTCCATGAGGAAGCGAGCCGGATCGCGCAAGCGGGCGGGCACGCGCTCGCCGCCGAGGAAGCGCATTTCGAGGAGCTGACCGCCGCCGCGGTGGCTAGGGCGCGCGAGATCGCCGCGACCGCCGCCGCGCTCGCGCGGATCGACGTCGGCGCGGGCCAGGCCGAGCGCGCCACCGAAAGCGGCTGGGTGCGGCCCGAAATCGTCGATGAGGCGGTGCTGACGATCGAAGGCGGGCGCCATCCGGTCGTCGAAACCGCGCTCGAGGCGAAGCGCGAACGCTTCGTCGCCAACGATTGCACGCTCGCGCCGGGCGACCGCCTGTGGCTGATCGGCGGCCCGAACATGGGCGGCAAGTCGACTTTCCTGCGCCAGAACGCGCTGATCGTGCTGCTCGCGCAGGCGGGCGGGTTCGTCCCCGCAGGCCGCGCCACGATCGGGCTGGTCGACCGCCTGTTCAGCCGCGTCGGAGCTTCGGATAACCTGGCGCGTGGGCGTTCGACGTTCATGGTCGAGATGGTCGAGACCGCCGCGATCCTCGCGCAAGCGACGCCGCGCAGCTTCGTCATCCTCGACGAAGTCGGGCGCGGAACTTCGACTTACGACGGGCTCGCGCTGGCTTGGGCGGTGGTCGAGGCGGTCCACGAAACCAATCGCTGCCGCTGCCTGTTCGCAACGCACTACCACGAACTCGCGCGGCTCGCCGACGCTTGCGAGGCGCTGAGCCTCCACCACGTCCGCGCGCGCGAATGGAAAGGCGAGCTGGTGCTGCTCCACGAAGTCGCGCCCGGCCCGGCGGATCGCAGCTACGGGCTGGCGGTGGCCAAGCTCGCCGGGGTGCCCGCGCCCGTGGTCGCGCGCGCCCGCGCGGTGCTCGACAAGCTCGAGAAGGGCCGCGCCCAAACCGGCGGACTCGCCGCCGGGCTGGGCGACCTGCCGCTGTTCGCCGCCGCGTTCGAGGCGCGCGAGGAGGAGTGCGACACGCTGCGCGAGCGGCTTGCGACGCTCGACCTCGACGCGCTGACCCCGCGCGACGCGCTCGAAATGCTTTACGACCTCAAGCGCGAGGCGAATTCTTAACCCAGCCCGAGTACATTTTGCCGCATGTTCGGCTTCGGACCCAAGCTCAACACGGTCTTCGCCAGCCGCTGGAAAGCGGCAATGTGGGGCTTCGGCATCCTCGTGACCGCCTATTGCACCGTGCCTTCGGCCGACCAGACGCGCCAGGAGGAACAGAAAGCAGCGCAGGAAACCGCGGCGCATAAGTCGCCCTGGGCCAAAGGCTGAGGCTTAGGCCAGCCGTTCCAGTTCGGCCGCGACGCGGTCGATCACCGCGTCCTTGCTCCACCGCTCGCGTCCCCGAACGCCCGCCGCCCGCCCCAGCGCGGCGCGCCGCGCATCGTCATCGATCAGCCCCTCAATCGCTTCAGCGAGCGCTACCGCATCGCCCGGCGGGGTCAGCGTGCCGCAGCCTTCGACTTCGGTGTAAAGCCCGGTGCCGGGCAGTGCCGTCGCCGCCACCGGCCGCGCGGACGCCAGCATATTGGCCAGCTTGGAAGGCAGCACGAGATCGGCAGCACCCGCGATCTGCGGCAGGAGATGAACGTCGGCCAGCGCCAGCAACGCGCCCATTTGCTCGGGCGGATGGAGATCGCGCAGGATCACGTTGTCGACGCCGTGCGCCCGTTCCGCCAGCGCGGCGCGATTGGAGCCCTCTCCGCAGATCACGAACACGATATCGTCGCGCGTGCCGAGCAGCCGCGCCGCCTCGACCAGGATTTCGATCCCCTGCTTGCGCGCGATATTGCCCGAATACAGCGCGACCTTGCACGTTCCCAGGTTCCATGCGCGGCGCAGCGCCTCGGCGCCCTCCGGATCGAGCGCGAAGCGCGGATCGGCCCAATTGCGCACTTCGAGCGTGCGCGCCTCGGGGACGCCCTTTTCGATCAGCTTTGCGCGCATTTGCGGGCCGATAGTAGAGACCCGATCGGCGCGGCGCAGCGCCCAGCTTTCGAACCGGGCCGCCAGCCTGGCCGCCACCGAATGCTCCTTCAGCAAGCCCGTCGCAATCGCGGCTTCGACCTCGAAATCCTGGACGTGGACCCACAGCCGCGCGCCGACCAGCCGCGCCACGATCCACGCTGTCACCGCCCCGAGTAGCGCCGGAGCGACCGTCAGCACCACGCGTGGCCGTCCCCGCACCGCCGCGGCGAGCGCGTAAGGCAGCGCCATCGATGCAAAGCTCGCGAGATGGAGCACACGCGCCACGCCGCCGGGCTCGGCAGGGACGAAATGCGCAACGCGGGTAGTCCTCACCCCGTTCTCGGTGCTCCGCCGCGCACCAAGCCCGCGAAACCCAGCATAAGTCCGCCACTGCGGGTAATAAGGCTTGCCCACCACCGCTTCGACCTCGAACCCGCGTTCGGCGAGCGCCTCGGCCAGCCCTGTGGTATAAGGCCCGATCCCGACCGGCTCGGGCGCGTAGTTGAGCCCGACGACCAGCAGCCGCGGCAGGCTCACCGGTCGAGCCAGCGGCTGACCGCGGCGAGTTCGCGCGCTTGATGGCGAACATCGCGGCGCGCCAGATCGCGCAACGTGCGCCATGCGCGCGATGACGCCCACGCGGTCGCGCCGCCCGGTCCGCTCATGTCACGCGTAGCGGCGCTCGCCCCCGCGCGGCGGCGTCCTGCCAGCCGGTCGAGCAGCCGCGGCCACCCGCCTTTGATCACCGAGGCGGCAAACCCGGTGCTCGCGCAGCGCTCGGGTTCCTGGAGCAGCAAGTCGGCGGCGGCATCGATCAGCGCCGGACGGGCGGCGGGCCGGTATCCGCCGCGAAATCCAGCGCGGGATTTGGGCAGTAGCGCGCCACCAGTTCGAGCAGCAGCCGCGCGCCTTCGCGCCAGCCTTCGTCCTCAGCACGCGCCCACCAGCGCGGCCAGTCGATCGCTGCGGCGCGCAGCAGCATGTCGATATCGGCGAGCACGCGCGGCCCGCAGTCGAACCGGTGGCTGTAGGCGGCGTGGATCGCGAGATGCGCGAGCATGTCCTCGCCGCCGGGGTAAGCGATCCCGTCGGCGTCGATCACCGCGCGCGCGAGCAGCCCGGCGCGGTCCTCGCGCGGGGTCGCGTGATCCATCCGCCCGTCGGGCTCCCACAGCCGGTGGTGAAGCTCGATCACCGTGCCGCGCGGCGCGCGCAGCGGCGGGAGGTGCTTTTCGTAGTCGAGCAGCGTCTCGAGCGGCAGCTCGCCAGGATCGAGCTGGACGCAGCCCGCGCGTTTGAGCGCGGCGTAGGCGTCCAACGCCTCATCGCGCGCGACCAGCAGATCGAGATCGAACATCGGCCGCATCGCGGGTTCGGGATAAGCATGGCGCGCCAGCCACGCGCCCTTGAGCGCGAGCGGCGCGAAGCCCGCGCCGCGCAGCACCGCGACCAGCTCGATCAACTCGGCGCGCTGGGCCAGCGCCTCGATCGCAGCAATGCGCCAGGCGGTGCGCCAGCTATCGGCAATAAACGCCGGCATCGCGGCATCCGCGCCGCGCCGCGCGTGAAGCAACGGCTGCAGGCGGCGCTGCGCGGCCATGCGGTCGAGCCGCTCCCAGTCGTCCGCGCCGAGCGCCGGAAGCTCCGCGCGAACGATGCCGACCAGATCGAGCAGCGCCAGCCGCAGCGCGCGGACGTCCACCCGCGCGCGCCTCAGTTGCGCTTGGGCACCGAGAACGTGCCCGTTACTCGCCCGCCGTTCGAGCTCGATCCTGCGGGCGATCCCGCGGCCGACGAGCTGCCCCCGGCGCGGCCGTCGACGCTCGACACCCCGGTGTTGAGATCGATCGTCAGCCGTCCGCCATTGAGCGTGTCCGCCCCGCGGCGCAGCGCGACGTTGCCCGCCAGCGTGATGATCCGGCGGTTGAAATCGTAAATCGCGACCGCGCCGCTCGCCGTCTCGTTGCCGCGCGCGACGGTAACCCCGCCGGTCGCGTCGATCCGCTGGATCTTGAGGCTGCCCGCGTCCGAATAGGCGACCGTGGTGCGCGCCGCGCGCAGCCGCAAGTCGGCCTGCGTGATATCGACGTTGCCCGACAGCACCACCCGGTTCTGGCGGTCCTGAAGCTCGATCCGGTCGGCGGCGTAATTGACCGGCGAATTGGTGTTGAACCCAGCGATCGCCTGCGCGTCCGACCGGCTCATCAACCCGAGGCCCGCCGCCCCGAGCGCGAAGCCGGCGAGCGCCGAACGCAGCGCGAGCGAGGAGAGGGTAAGCTTGCGCATCACGGCATCCTCAAGCGGCCCGGCGCCATCCGCAGCCGGGCATGTCCGTCGAGCGTCAATGTGCGCGCTCCGAGATCGGCGAGTATCCGGTCGGCGCTGAAAGTGCCAGCGGGGATCGCGCCCGAAACGCCCCCGGCGCCCTCGATCGTGCGCGACTTGAGCTGGATCGCGACGTTGCTCACCGTCATCCGGTAGCCGTCGGCGGCGGTGAAAGTGACCGGCCCCGTGACCGTCACCTGCTCGGCGCGGTAGTCGTAAGCGCCGCCGGGTGCCGCCAGCCGCGCCGGACCGTCGGCAAGCGCGATCTGCGCGACCAGATCGTCGAGCCGCACCACCGGGACCGCCGCGGTGCTCTGGACCGCGCCCGCCGCGCTCAACTGGAACGCGCGGCCCTTGTTGTCCTCGCCCCGGTACATCGCATTGCCGACGCGCAGCCGGTCGCGTGTCACCGCGACCTTGTTGCGGTCGAGCAGGAAGCTGACCTCGCCGCGCGGGCTCAACGGCACGAGCACCATGATCGCCGCGAGCACTCCGACCCCGCCCGGCAGGATCACCGCGAGCGCGCGCACCAGCCGGTCGTGCGATCCCCCCGGGGTCGCCCAGTGGCGGCGCTGGTCGCGCATGACGTCTGCTGCGTGAGTCATGGGGCGGCGTGTGTCATTTCTACTCGTGGCTGAAGATGTCGCGGTCCGCCCATCCGGCGAGATCGAGTTGGGCACGAACGGGCAGGAAATCGAAGCACGCCTTGGCCACGTCCTGGCGGCCTTCGCGCTCGAGCCGCGCGGCGAGGATCGCATGCATCTCATGGAGGTAGCGCACGTCGGACGCGGCGTATTCGCGCTGCGCGTCGCTGAGCGTGGGAGCGCCCCAGTCGCTCGACTGCTGCTGCTTGGACAGCTCCTTGCCGAGCAGTTCGCGTACCAGCTCCTTGAGACCGTGGCGGTCGGTATAGGTGCGGGTCAGCTTGCTCGCGATCTTGGTGCAAAACACCGGGGTGGCGCTGACGCCGAGGTAATGCTCGATCGCCGCAAGATCGAAGCGCGCGTAGTGGAACAACTTCAGGCGCGCCGGATCGGCGAGCACCGCCTTGAGATTGGGCGCGTCGTAACGGCTGCCCGCGGCGAAGCGCACGAGGTGCTCGTCGCCCTTGCCGTCGGATATCTGCACCAGGCACAGCCGGTCGCGCGGGGTGATCAGCCCCATCGTCTCGGTATCGACCGCGACCGGGCCGGGCGCGAGCACGCCCGCGGGAAGATCGTCTTCGTGGAGATGGACAGTCATTGCCGCCGTGCTTAGGCGCATTGCGCGCGGGGCGTAAAGCCCTGGAACTCTCCCTCATTCGTCATGCTGAACTTGTTTCAGCATCCATTTCGCCCCACTCACAGGGCGGAGTGAAAGACACGATGGACCCTGAACCGAGTTCAGGGTGACGAGGAGTTCGAGGGTTGGGAACTTCCGAAGCGGTTCCGGCTAGCTGGCGCGACGCGCTCGACCCGGTCCTGGCGTCTCCCGGCGCCCGGCGGCTGGGGGGCTTCCTGACCGCCGAGGAAGCCCAAGGCAAGGCGATCTACCCGCCGCGCGGACGCCGCCTCGCCGCGCTCGAGGCGACCCCGCTCGACACCGTCAAAGTCGTGATCCTCGGACAAGACCCCTACCACGGGCCGGGTCAGGCGCACGGCCTCGCATTCTCGGTGCCCGAGGGCATCGCGGTCCCGCCGAGCCTTGCCAACATCTACCGCGAGCTGGAAAGCGACCTCGGCTTGCAGGCCCCGCCGCACGGCAATCTCATGCACTGGGCGCAACAGGGCGTGCTCCTGCTCAACAACGCGCTGACGGTCGAGGCGGCGCGCGCCGGATCGCACCAGCAGATCGGCTGGGAAGCGCTGACCGACGCCGCCGTGGCGGCAGTCGCGGCGCGCGGTGAACCGAGCGTGTTCGTCCTATGGGGCAGCCACGCGCAAGCCAAAGCCGCGCGCATCGAAGGGCTCAACGGCGGTCGCCACCTGGTCATCGAAAGCCCGCACCCGAGCCCGCTATCGGCCTATCGCGGGTTCTTCGGCTCGAAGCCGTTCAGCCGCGCCAACGCGTTTCTCGAAGCGCACGGACGCGGCGCGATCGACTGGCGGCTTTAGCGCGGCAGCGCGCTTGTCCCCATCAGCGCCTCGTCGACCGCGCGCGCGGTCTGGCGGCCTTCGCGGATCGCCCAGACGACCAGGCTCTGGCCGCGGCGCATGTCGCCACAGGCGTAAACCACGGGATCGCTCGTGCGGTAGTCGAGCACGTTCGCCGCAACGTTGCCGCGCGCATCGAGTGCGACCCCTGCCTGATCGAGCAGCCCTTGCAAGCGCGGGCCGGTAAAGCCCATCGCGAGCAGGATCAGGTCGGCGGGGAGCACGAATTCGCTGCCCGCGACTTCGACGAAACTTCCCGCCGACCATTCGAGCCGCGCGCATTCGAGCCCGCTGACCCGCCCCGCGCTGCCGATCACGCGCTTGACCGCGACCGACCAGTCGCGCGCGCAGCCTTCGTCGTGGCTGGTCGAGGTCCGCAGCTTGAGCGGCCAGTCGGGCCAGGTCAGCGCCTTGTCCTCGCGCTCGGGCGGGCGCGGCATGATCTCGAGCTGGGTGACCGAGGCCGCGCCCTGACGGTTCGAGGTGCCGACGCAGTCCGATCCGGTGTCGCCCCCGCCGATCACGATCACGTGCTTGCCGGTCGCGGTAAGCGAGCCGCGCGGCGCGGCGCGGACCTCGTCGTCGCCCGCGACGCGCTTGTTCTGCTGTGTGAGGAATTCCATCGCCAGACGCACCCCGGGCAGTTCGGCCCCCGGGATGCCGAGCGTGCGCGGCTCCTCGGCCCCGCCCGCGAGCACGATCGCGTCGAAGTTTTCCTTGAGGCTCGCCACCGAGACCACCACGCCGACCTCGGTCGAGGTGCGGAACTGGACGCCTTCGGCCTCCATCTGCACCGCGCGGCGGTTGATCAGGTGCTTCTCCATCTTGAAGTCGGGGATGCCGTAGCGCAGCAGCCCGCCGATCCGGTCGGCCTTCTCGAATACCGTCACCGAATGCCCGGCGCGCGCGAGCTGCTGCGCGCACGCGAGCCCGGCCGGGCCCGAGCCGACCACCGCCACCGACTTGCCCGTGCGGCGGTGCGGCGGGCGCGCGGCGATCCAGCCTTCGTCCCAGCCGCGATCGACGATCGCGCACTCGATCGATTTGATCGTCACCGGCGCATCGACGATGTTGAGCGTGCATGCCGCCTCGCACGGCGCGGGGCAGATGCGCCCGGTGAATTCGGGGAAGTTGTTGGTTGCGTGGAGCGCACCGAGCGCAGCCTTCCAGTCGCCGTCGTAAACCAGGTCGTTCCAATCGGGGATCAGGTTGTTCACCGGACAGCCGGTGTGGCAGTAGGGAATCCCGCAATCCATGCACCGGCTCGCCTGCACGCGCAGATCGGGTTCGGCATAAGCAACCGCGAATTCGCGGTAATGCGTGACCCGCTCCGCGGGATCGGCGTATGCGCGATCCTGCCGGTCGAGCTCGAGGAAGCCGGTTTCCTTACCCATCAGCGCTATTCCGCAGCCACCGAAGCTGCATCCTCGCGCTCAGCTTCGAGTTGCCGCAGCGCGCGGGCGTAGTCGCGCGGCATGACCTTGACGAAATACGCGACGGTCGTGGCCCAGTCGTCCAACAGCGAGCGCGCCCTGTGGCTGCCGGTGTGGAGATGGTGGCGCTCGAGCAAGACGCGCAGCCGCTCGGCATCGTGGCGCAGCATGTCGCCCATCCCCGGGTTCGCGACCCCGCCAGCGCGCTGGCTGGGACGGCCCGCGCCGTCCTCGTCGTCGCGTTCGGGCGAAAGCGGCAGCAGATCGACCATCGCCGGATTGCACAGCTGCGCGAACTCGCCTTCGGGATCGTAAACGTACGCAATCCCGCCGCTCATTCCCGCGGCAAAGTTGCGCCCGGTGCGCCCGAGCACTGCGACCACGCCGCCGGTCATGTATTCGCAGCCATGATCGCCGCAGCCTTCGACCACCGCGACCGCGCCCGAATTGCGCACCGCGAAGCGCTCGCCCGCGACGCCGTTGAAGTATGCCTCGCCCGCGATCGCCCCATAAAGGACGGTGTTGCCGACGATGATGTTGTCGGGCGCGGCGCGCTCGACATGGCCCGGCTGGCGCACGATCACGCGTCCGCCCGACAGGCCCTTGCCAACATAATCGTTCGCGTCGCCGGTCAGGTCGAGCGTGACCCCGTGCGCGAGGAACGCGCCGAAGCTCTGCCCGGCAACCCCGGCCAGGGCGACGTGAATCGTGTTGTCGGCGAGCCCGGCATGGCCGTGCGCGCGCGCGATTTCGCCCGAGAGCATTGTCCCAACCGCACGGTTGACGTTGCGGACCTTGCGCTCGATCCGCACCGGCTCGCCGCGCGCGATGGCCGGCGCGCAGGCCTCGATCAGCTCGACGTCGAGCGCGGCGCCGAGCCCGTGGTCCTGGGGCTCGCTCCACCCCAGGGTGGGACACGCGCCGGGCGGCACCTGGTGAAGCAGCCGCGATAAATCGACGCCGCCAGCTTTCCAGTGATCGAGCGCGGGCGCCATGTCGAGCCTGTCGACCCGCCCGACCATCTCGGCGACCGTGCGAAAGCCCATTTCGGCCATGATGCCGCGCAATTCCTCGGCGACGAAGAACATGTAGTTGATGACGTGCTCGGCCTGACCGGTGAAGCGCGCGCGCAGCACCGGGTCCTGCGTGGCGACGCCGACCGGGCAGGTGTTGAGGTGGCACTTGCGCATCATGATGCAGCCCGCGGCGATCAGCGGCGCGGTGGCGAAGCCGAACTCGTCCGCACCCAAAAGCGCGCCGATCGCGACATCGCGGCCAGTGCGCAGGCCGCCATCGACTTGCACCGCGATGCGGCTGCGCAAGCCGTTGAGCAGCAGCGTCTGCTGGGTTTCGGCGAGGCCGATTTCCCAGGGGCTTCCGGCATGGGTCAGCGAAGTCAGCGGCGAAGCGCCCGTCCCGCCTTCGTAGCCCGCGATCGTGACGTGATCGGCCTTGCACTTGGCGACGCCGGCCGCGACCGTGCCGACCCCGACCTCGCTGACCAGCTTGACCGAAATCCGCGCCGCCGGATTGACGTTCTTGAGATCGTGGATGAGCTGCGCGAGATCCTCGATCGAATAGATGTCGTGATGCGGCGGCGGGCTGATCAGGCCCACGCTGGGGGTCGAATGACGCACCCGGCCAATCGTCGCGTCGACTTTGTGCCCGGGCAGCTGCCCGCCCTCGCCGGGCTTGGCGCCTTGCGCCATCTTGATCTGGATGTCGTCGGCGTTGACGAGGTATTCGGTGGTCACCCCGAAGCGTCCGCTGGCGACCTGCTTGATCGCCGAGCGCAGCGAATCGCCGTCGGCCAAGGGCGCGAAGCGGTCGGCTTCCTCGCCGCCTTCGCCGGTGTTCGACTTGCCGCCGATACGGTTCATTGCGCGCGCCAGCGTGGTGTGCGCCTCTATGGAGATCGAGCCAAAGCTCATCGCCCCGGTGGCGAAGCGCTTGACGATCTCGCTCGCCGGCTCGACCTCGTCGAGCGGGAGCGCACGAGCCGCGGGCCTCAGCGCCATCAGCCCGCGGATCGTCAGCAGCCGCGCCGACTGCTCGTTCACGGTGCGGGCGAACGCCTGATAGGTCTTCCATTCGCCGCCGCGCACCGCGTGCTGGAGCAGCGCGACGTTCTCGGGCGTCCAAGCGTGCTCTTCACCGCGCAGGCGGTATTGGTAGATGCCGCCGGGATCGAGCAAGTCGCCCGCCGGGTCGTCCCCATAGGCGGGGGCGTGGCGGCGAACGGTTTCCTCGGCAATCTCGGCCAGCCCTACGCCTTCGATCGTCGTCGCGGTGCCGGTGAAGAAGGTTTGGACGAAGCCGCTCGACAGCCCGACCGCGTCGAAAATCTGCGCGCCGCAATACGACTGGTAAGTGCTGATGCCCATCTTGGACATCACCTTGAGCACGCCTTTGCCGACTGCCTTGATGTAGTTCTGTTGCACTTCGCTTGCTGCGAGTGCGAGCTGTTTGCGGACCCGGATTTCCTCGAGTGTTTCGAACGCGACGTATGGATTGATCGCTTCGGCGCCGTAGCCCGCAAGCGCGCAGAAGTGATGGACCTCGCGCGCCTCGCCGGTCTCGACCACCAGCCCGGTCTGCATCCGCAGCCCCTGGCGGACAAGGTGGTGGTGGACCGCCGCGGTGGCGAGCAACGCGGGCATCGCGATTCGCGCCGGCCCTTGCGCGCGGTCGGACAGGATCAGGATGTTCTTGTCGGCAAGCACGGCCTCGGTCGCCGCCCAGCACATCTCCTTGAGCGCGAGCGCGAGTCCGCCCGCGCCGCTCGCGGCATCCCAAGTCATGTCGATCGTCTCGGTGCGGAACGCCCCGTCGAGCGCGGCTTCGACCGAGCGAATCTTCGCGATATCGTCGTTAGTCAGGATCGGCTGATCGACCTCGAGCCGCTTGTGCGTCCCCGCGTCGCGCCCGAGCAGGTTGGGGCGCGGGCCGATCATCGAGACCAGGCTCATCACCAGTTGCTCGCGGATCGGATCGATCGGCGGGTTGGTGACCTGGGCGAAGTTCTGCTTGAAATAGTCGTAAAGCAGCCGCGGACGGTCAGAGAGCACCGCCAGCGGGGTGTCGGTGCCCATCGAGCCCAGAGGGTCTTCGCCCGCAAGCGCCATCGGCTCGAGAAACCGCGCGAGGTCTTCGCGGGTGTAGCCGAACGCCTGCTGGCGGTTAAGCAGCGTGGTCGTTTCGACCGGCAGCGCCGCCAGTTCGGGCTCGATCAGATCCAGGTCCTTGAGCTTGTACTGCGCGGCGCGGAGCCAGGCTTCGTACGGCTGCGCGCCCGCGAGCTCGGCCTTGATCTCCTCGTCCTCGACGATCCGCCCCTGCTCAAGGTCGATCAGCAGCATCCGCCCGGGCTGAAGCCGCCACTTGCGTACGATGTTGTCTTCCTTGATCGGCAACACCCCGCTTTCGCTCGCCATCACCACCAGATCGTCGTCGGTGACGCAGAACCGCGCGGGGCGCAGACCATTGCGATCGAGCGTCGCGCCGATCTGACGCCCGTCGGTGAACGCGACCGCGGCGGGGCCGTCCCACGGCTCCATCAGCGCGGCGTGGTATTCGTAGAACGCGCGACGCCCCGCATCCATCAGCGCGTTGCCCGCCCAGGCCTCGGGGATCAGCATCATCACCGCGTGGGCAAGGCTGTAGCCGCCCGCGAGCAGCAGCTCGAGCGCGTTGTCGAGACACGCGGTGTCCGACTGGCCGTGCGGGATGATCGGCCACAGCTTGTCGAGATCGGCCCCGAGCAGCGACGATTCCATCGTCCGGCGGCGCGCGTTCATCCAGTTGACGTTGCCGCGCACGGTGTTGATCTCGCCGTTGTGCGCGATCAAGCGATATGGGTGGGCGAGCTTCCAGCTGGGGAAGGTGTTGGTGCTGAAACGCTGGTGGACGAGCCCCAGCGCCGAGACGCACACCGGGTCGCGCAGATCGTCGTAGAAGCTGCCGACTTGCGTCGCGAGCAGCAGGCCTTTGTAAACCACCGTACGGCTCGAAAAGCTCGGCATATACAGCTCGGTCAGCCCCGGTAGCCCGTGCTTTTCAGCGAGCGCGGCGAGCGGGTTCTGGGCCTGCTTGCGGATCGCGAGGATCTTGCGCTCGAACGCGTCCTGGTCGGCGCAATTGGCGCCGCGCGCGACGAAGCACTGGCGGATCACCGGCATCTGCTCGCGCACTGCCGCGCCAAGCCCGGCGGTGGTCACCGGCACCTCGCGCCAGCCGACCAGTTGCTGGCCTTCCTTGACGATGAACTTCTCGATGTTGGCGACCGCGAAGTCGCGCGCGGCCTCGTCGCGGGGCAGGAAGCACATCGCCACCGCGTAAGCGCCGGGCGCAGGCAAGGTGACGCCTGCCTCGTCCGCCCAGTGCGCGAACAGATCGTGCGGCAGCTGGATCAGGATGCCCGCGCCGTCACCGAGCAGCGGGTCGGCGCCGACCGCGCCGCGGTGGTCGAGATTGGCGAGGATTTCGAGCGCGCGCGAAACGATCGAGTGGCTTTTGACGCCCTTGATGTGTGCGACGAAGCCGACGCCGCAGGCGTCATGCTCGTTACGCGGATCGTAAAGTCCCTGGCGCGCCGGGAAAGTCATCGAAATTCAGCCCACTCCGCATGGCGCCGCGACCACCCTCGCGCTCCGGCAACGAAGCGCGAGTCTGTCCGCGGCACTAGGCAACAAAAGTTGCGTGAGCGGCTCTCATGACGACACGAAGCTGTTTTTGCAACGGCGAAGTGGCGCGCTCCGTCGAGCGCAGGACACGCTTCAGGCGGCGCCGCTCATCCGCTGGAGATTGCTCAACGCGGCGCGCAGCGCACGCTCGGTCTCGACCGGGTCTTGCTGGACGGCTTGGGTGCTCGCGGCGACCGGTTGGCCCGACCCGGCCGACGAAGGGGAGTCGAACGGACGGAAGCCTTCCGGCGCGACCGGTTGCGGCGCGATGGAAGCGAGGCGCGGCCCGTCGGGCGCGGCGGTGCGCGCGAGCTGTCCCGGAAAAATGACTACCGGCTCGATCGCGTCGGCAAGCGGCGCCGGCTCCTCGATCCGCACGAAATCCTGGCGCGGTGCGGACAGGGCGCCGAGATCGAGCAGCGAACTGTAGCTCGTGTCGTCCTGTGCGGCGGCATCCTCTTCGACGCCTTCGTCGTCCGCAGGCCCGATTTCGGACGCGGCTTCTTCGGGTTCGATTGCGGCGAATTCGGATCGACGCGGCGGCAGCAGGCTGGCGAGCGGCCCGGCATCTTCCAGCCCGCCATCATCGTCGTCGCCGATTTCGGCGAACGCGAACGGGCGCAGCGCCGCGGGAAGCGGCGGCGGCACGGGAAGCTCCGCGATTTCGAGGGCCGAAGCGGGCTCCGCGCTCACGCCAAGGCGCGCAAACGATGCCGGAGGAGCTTCCGCGACCCGAACCTCGACCGCGACAGGCTCGGCGGTTCGCTCGGCCGCGTCGGCGGCGCCAATCGCGGCGCGGCGCGCGCGGCGCCGCTCCATCGCCAGCGCCAGCCGTTCGGCGAGCTGGACCGTGCCCAGTGCTTCGGGATCGCCGCCGAGGTCTGCGCGCGGGGCAGAGTGCGCCGCGACTGAAACCGGGGGCGGTGCTTGGACCGCTTCGAAACGCGGCGGTTCGGTAGCGGCGACGGGTTCATTGGCCGGTGCGGGCTGGAACACTTGCCGCTCGGCGACGGGCTCGGGTTCGACCACCAGCTCGGGCTCGAACTCGGGCTCGGCGAACGTGCTCAGATCGAGCGGAGCGGGCGCGGGCGACAGTGTAGTGATGTCGAACACTTGCGGGACCCCGCCCCCGGGCAGCGGCGCGGCATCGTGATGCTGATAAGCCTCGTCGCTATCGTCGATCGTCAGCGCACGGCGGCGTCCAGCGAGGAAGCCCGGAACCGCGGGCTGAACCGAAACTTGCGATTCGGGCGCAACCGCGCGCTGACGCGGCTGCGGTTTGGGCGCGGCCGCGCGTTCAGCAAAACCGCGACCGAGCCGGACGCCGATGGCCGCGCCGATCGTCGCCATCACCAGCGCCAGAAGAATCCGCGCGGTCGCGCCGAACGGCGGTGCGGCGGCGGGGACCAGCGTATCGAGCTGGAGCGCGAGCACCGCCTGCTCGAGCAGCGCGGGGCGGATCGCCAGGCTGCCGAGCCCGAACAGCGCGGCGAACCACAGCCCGACGATCGCCGGAAACAGCGGGTGCGCCGATACGGGCTTGGGCTTTGAACTGCCAGTGGCCAAGGCTTGCGTATCCCGTTTGTGCGGCCGATTAAGCGGCTGCGGTTGTGCGATTTGGCGGCGAGCCTAGCACCCGTTGGTAAACGGGCCGATAACGCTCGACGTTCTGCGCCCAATCGTGGTCCGCCGCGACATGCGCGCGCGCCGCGGCCCGGCGCGCATCCCAGCCCGCACGGTCGTCGAGCAAACCCGCGAGCGCGGCAGCGCAGGCCGCGGGATCGTCGGGGGCGAATAGCGTACCGGTCACGCCGTCCGAAACCAGTTCGCGATGGCCCCCAACGTCCGACGCCGCGACCAGCTTGCCTTGGGCCATCGCTTCCAATGGTTTGAGTGGGGTGACCAGTTCGGTCAGCCGGCTCGATTTGCGCGGGTAGGCCATGATATCGCACAGCGCGTAGTAGCGCGCGACTTCGCCGTGAGGGACGCGTCCGACAAAGTGGATCGCAGGGGCTGCGGGAGAGGCGGCGGCCTGGCGCGCCAGCGCCTCCGCGCACGGACCGCCGCCGACGAGCAGTAACTTCGCCTCTGGCACACGCGCCAGCAGCGCGGGCATCGCCGCGATCAGATCGTCGAGCCCTTCGTAATCGTAAAAACTGCCGATGAACCCGACGACCGGGCCGGTGCCGAGCCTGAGCTCGCGCGCCAGCGCCTCATCGCGCGGGGCGGTTTGGCCGAACAGCGCCAGATCGACGCCGTTGGGACTGAGCGAGAGCTTGGCCGGATCGACCCCGCGCGCGATTAGGTCGCGCTGCAGCCCCTCGCAGATCGTCACCACGGCATCTGCGCCCGCGACGACATGGCTTTCGAGCGCGCGGGTCAGCCGGTAGCGCGCCGATCCTTCGCGCGCGGTCCCGTTAGCGGCGGCGGCGTCTTCCCAGAACGCGCGAATTTCATAGACCAGCGGCAGCCCGAGCCGCCGCGCGGCAATCAGTCCGGCCTCGCCGCAAAGCGCCGGCGAATGCGCGTGGAGCACATCGGGCCGCCACTCGGCCGCGAGCCGCTCGATCGCCGCGGCGAGCAGCCGCGTCTCGCGCCATTCGCGCAAGCCCGTTGGTCCTTTGGCGCGGCCCGGGGTGCGATGAAACGTCAGTCCGTCGATAGTCTCGGTCGCGGGACCTTCGGCGCTGTGGCGCAACCCGGTGATCGCCCGAATCTCCAGCCCCGACGCCTGCTGCGCGGTCAGGATCGCGCGGGTGCGAAAGGTGTAGCCGCTGTGCAACGGCAGCGAGTGGTCGAGGATATGCAGAACGCGGGTCATCTCCCGGCAATCCGTGCCACATAAGGCTTAACGGCCCGTCAACCCGCCCCTGCTAGGCGAGGCGCGGAGATGATCGACAACTTCGCCCTCGCGCTCAGCCACGGGCTGCTCGCGCTCGCCGCGCTGCGGCTGCTGTGGCGCGACGATCTTGACCGCGACCCCGACTTGGGCGCGCCGGACGATGCTTGAGCGCCACTATGCTTGACCTCGCCATCACCGGGTTTGCGCTCGGCTTCCTCGCGCTGGGCTTGCGCCGCCCGTATTTGTGGGTGCTCGCCTACCTTTACATCGATATCGTCTCGCCGCAGAAAATCTCGTGGGCGCTGCTCAAAGCGCTGCCGATCTCGCTGATCGCGTTCGTGCTCGCGTTCGCCGGGTGGCTGCTCGGCGACGACAAGCGCGACAGCCGCTTCACGCTCCGTCAGGCCTTGATCCTCGTACTGCTCGCTTATTGCGGGCTGACCACGCTCAGCGCGGACTTTCCCGACGCGGCGGCGGACAAATGGGCGTGGGTGTGGAAAGCGCTGGTTTTCGCGGTGTTCCTGCCGCTGACGCTGCGCACGCGCCTGCGGATCGAAGCCGCCGCGCTGACGATGGTGCTCGCCGCGGGCGCGATCATCATCGACGGCGGGATCAAGACTCTCGGCGGCGGCGGCGGATACGGCTCGCTCAATTTGTTCGTGATGGACAACACCGGGCTCTACGAAGGCAGCACATTGTCTATGGTGGCGATTGCGATCGTCCCGCTGATCGTGTGGCTCGCGCGCCACGGGACGATCTTCCCGCCCGACTGGCGGGTCAAGCTGTTCGCGCTGGGGCTCGGGTTCGCCTGCCTGCTGATCCCGATCGGTACGCAGACGCGCACCGGCCTCTTGTGCATCGGCCTGCTTGCAGTGCTCGCGCTGCGCACCGCCAAACACCGGCTGCTCTATCTGACGCTGGCGGGCGCGGTGGCGCTCGCCGCCGTTCCCCTGCTCCCCGACAGCTACACAAAGCGCATGTCCACGATCGAGAACCACCAGGCCGACGAATCCGCCTCGACCCGCGTCGCGGTGTGGAACTGGACGCTCACCTACGTCGGCGATCATCCATTTGGCGGAGGCTTCGACGCCTATCGCGGCAATCATCTGGCGGTCGAGACGCGCGCGACCCAAGGCGACGCGACCAACGCGACGGTGGCGGTCACCCAGACCACCGATCAGGCGCGCGCCTATCATTCGAGCTCTTTCGAAATGCTCGGTGAGCAGGGCTGGCCAGGGCTCGCGCTGTGGCTGTGGCTCCAGGTGCTTGGGCTGTGGCAGATGGAGCGGCTGCGGCGCCGCTGGCGAGGGCGCGCCGGTCCGGGCGAGACCTGGCAATCCCCGCTCGCCAATGCGCTCCAGCAGGCGCAGCTGGTTTACCTGACGGGTTCCCTGTTCGTGGGAGTAGCTTATCAGCCGTTCGTCATGATGCTGATCGGGCTTCAGTGCGGGCTGTGGAGCTACCTCAAGCGGATCGAGGCGGAGCGGGCCGAGGCTGCGCCCTTGCGAGCCCCCTTGCGCCTGCGCAACGAGGCCGGAGCCGAGGCGTGAGCGACGTCGCCGGCGCGCCCCGTCAGCTTGCCGCGCTTACCGGGATCCGCGGCCTCGCGGCCTGGGCGGTGGTGCTTTACCACGCCCGCGATACGCTCGGCGGGCTGTTTGCTCCGGCGGTGATCGCCGCGTTCGGCACAGGCTTCCTCGCGGTCGATCTGTTCTTCATGCTCTCGGGCTTCGTGATCTGGTACAATTACGCCGAACGGCTGACCGAAGGGGGCGGTGCGGCGGCGCGGCAGTTCCTGTGGCGGCGATTCGCGCGGGTTTGGCCGCTCCATGGCGCGATCCTGACCGCGTTCGTCGCCTTCGCGCTGGTCGTCGTCGCGACCGGGCGCGATGCGGCGCGGTTTCCTTTCGATCAGCTCCCGCTGCACTATCTGCTGATCCAGGACTGGGGCTTTTCCGATCCGCTCAAGTGGAACGATCCGGCGTGGTCGATCAGCACCGAGTTCGCCGCCTATCTGGTGTTTCCCGCGTTGGTCGCGGCGCTGAACGCCAAACGGGTCGCGCGTTGGGGCTGGGCCGTGCTCGGCATGTCGTTGCCGATGGCATTGTGGGCACTCTACGGGGTGTGGGGCCAGACCTCGATCGGCGCGAAGATCGCCGACCTCGGCCTGTGGCGCTGCCTGATCGAGTTTACGCTCGGGGCGCTGATCTGCATCGTGTGGAGCGCGCGGCGCGGCTTGCCGGCGGCGCTTCCTGCGGGGGTCTGCGCGCTGACGCTGATCGCCGCGTGGCGCTGGAACCTGCCCGAAACCGGTTTCATCCCGCTCGCGTTCGCGTCTGGCCTGTTCGCGCTGGCGCTAGCCAACGGTCCGGTCGCGTGGCTGATCGGTTCGCGCCCGCTCCATTACCTCGGCGAGATCAGCTATTCGACTTACCTCGCGCACAGCTTCGTGTTCATGATCTTCAAGATCGTGTTCGTCGGCGATGGCGCCCAGCTGAGCTGGGTTCAATTCGCCGCCTACCTCGCGCTCCTCCTCGCGCTCTCGGCAGCGCTCTATTCGTGGCTCGAAAAGCCCGCGCAGCGCTGGCTCAATCGCCGGCCGCCGCGCTGGGCGGCAGCGCCCGCGCCGCTTGCCGCGGGGTGATTCGCGACTGAGCCGGCTCTCGCTGGCCGGATGCCGTAGCGGCAGCGGCCTGCGCGTTGCGCGAGCCTCGCGCATCGTTCATTACGCGCCTTCGGTTTTGAAGGAGACGCGCGATGATCCCGCAGGAAATCCAGGCCAAAGTCGGTCAGCAACTCGGCACCTCCGAATGGTTCGAGGTCAGCCAGGAGCGGATCAACCAGTTCGCCGAGGCCACCGGCGATTTCCAGTTCATCCACATCGACGAGGAAAAAGCCAAGCTGACCCCGTTCGGCGGGACCATCGCGCACGGTTTCCTGACGCTGTCGCTGATCCCCGTGCTCAGCGCCAAGTCGGACTCGCCCAAAGTCGATGGGGTGAAGATGGGGGTCAATTACGGCTGCAACAAAGTCCGCTTCATCGCCCCGGTGCGCTCGGGCAAGCGCGTCCGCGCGCACTTCAAGCTGCTCGAGCTCGACGAGAAGCGCCCCGGCCAGTGGCAACAGACCAACGAGATCACGATTGAGATCGAGGGCGAGGACAAGCCGGCGCTAATCGCCGAGTGGATTTCGCAGTTTTTCCTCTGACGCCGAGCAAGGACCACCAAAATGCGTGACGCCGTCATCGTTTCCGCCGCCCGCACCGCCATCGGCAAAGCCTATCGCGGCGCGTTCAATGCCACTTCGGGGCCGACGCTCGGCAGCTTCGCGCTCAAGGCCGCGGTGACCCGCGCGGGCATCGACGGCGGCGAAGTGGACGACGTGCTGTGGGGCTCAGCGCTCCAGCAAGGTACGCAAGGCGGCAACCTCGCGCGCCAGGTCGCGCTGCGCTCGGGGCTTCCCGTGACGGTCTCCGGAATGACGATGGACCGCCAGTGCTCGTCGGGGCTGATGAGCATCGCCACCGCCGCCAAGCAAGTGATCGTCGACCGGATGCAGATCGTCGCGGCGGGCGGGCAGGAATCGATCAGCATGGTCCAGACCGCCGAAATGCGCGTCGCGCCGGATCGCGCGCTGATCGCGATGCACCCCAATATCTACATGCCGATGCTCCAGACCGCCGAAGTCGTCGCCAAGCGCTACGACATCTCGCGCGAGGCGATGGATGCTTACGGGCTCCAGTCGCAGCAGCGCACCGCCGCGGCGCAGGCGGCGGGCAAGTTCGACGCCGAGATCGTCCCCGCCACGGTGACGATGAACGTGACCGACAAGGCCACCGGCGAAACCTCGCAAAAAGAAGTCACGATCGCCAAGGACGAAGGCAATCGCGCCGATACCACACTGGAAGGGCTCCAGGGCCTCAAGACCGTGATTCCCGACGGGACGATCACCGCGGGCAACGCCAGCCAGCTCAGTGACGGATCGGCCGCGGTGATCGTGATGGAAGCGGGCGAAGCGGCCAAACGCGGGCTGACCCCGCTCGGGCGTTACGTCGGGATGGCGGTCGCCGGGACTGAGCCCGACGAAATGGGCATCGGCCCGGTGTTTGCGATCCCCAAACTGCTCGAGCGCAACGGGCTCACCGTGGCCGACATCGGCCTGTGGGAGCTCAACGAGGCGTTCGCGGTGCAAGTGCTTTATTGCCGCGACAAGCTCGGCATCCCGGACGATCTGCTCAACGTCGACGGCGGCTCGATCTCGATCGGGCACCCTTACGGGATGACCGGCGCGCGCTGCACGATCCACGCGTTGATCGAAGGCAAACGCCGCGGCGCCAAGCACGTCGTGGTGACGATGTGCGTCGGCGGCGGGATGGGCGCGGCGGGCTTGTTCGAGGTGCTGTGATGCGGCTGGCCAAGCCCCGCGTCGCGCCGCTCGACCTGGGCACGCTCGACGCCGATCAGGCCGAAGTCCTCGCTCCGTTCCAGGAGCGCGGGCCGGTGCTCAACATTTTCGCGACAATGGCGCGCGCGCCCGCCGCCCTCAAAGCGTTCCTCGGCTGGGGCAACTACATCCTCTCGCGCCGCAACAGCCTCAGCCCGCGCCGGCGCGAACTGGCGATCCTGCGCACGGGCTATCTCTGCGGTTCGGGCTATGAGTGGACCCAGCACCACCGCATCGGCCTCAATTCGGGCCTGTCCGCAGCCGAGATCGAGACGATCAAGGGCGGACCCGACGTCGGGCAGTGGAGCCCGCTCGAACGCGCGATTCTGCGCGCCTGCGATCAGCTGGTTTCGGACCATTTCGTCGCCGACGCAACTTGGCAGGCGCTTGAGGAAATTGGCGAAAAAGGCCGGATGGATCTCGTCTTCACGGTCGGCCAGTACACCCAGGTTTCGATGCTGCTCAACAGCTTCGGGGTCCAGCTCGAAGCCGACGTCGCGCTCGACCCGGACCTCGACCGGCGGTGACAGGGCGCCTGGCGGGCAAGGCCGCGGTGGTCGTCGGCGCCGGGCAGCAACCGGGCGAGACGATCGGCAACGGCCGCGCGATCGCGCTGACTTTCGCGCGTGAAGGCGCCGAGGTGCTGTGCGTCGATCGCATCGCCGAGCGGGCGGACGCGGTCGCCTCGGAAATCGGCGAGACGGGCGGGACCGCGTACGCCTTGGCCGCCGATTCGGTAGAGGGCGGCGAGGCGATCGTTGCCGCGGCGCTGGCGCGGTGGGGACGGATCGACGTGCTGGTTTACAACGTCGGCATCGGTCACGCCGCCGATGGTCCCGCGCAAGTCTGCCCCGACGATGCCTTCGAGCAAGTCTTCGCGGTCAATTTCAGCGGCGCGCGGCGCATCGTCCGCGCCGCGCTGGCGCCGATGCGCGCGGCGGGAGCGGGATCGATCGTTCTGGTCAGCTCGCTCGCCTCGCTCGCGGGCGCAAACATGATCGCGTACGAGATTTCCAAGGCCGCGCTCAACCGGCTCGCCACCGCGACCGCGCTCGGCTCGGCGGGCAAAGGCGTGCGCTGCAACGCGGTGCTGCCGGGATTGATCGACACGCCGATGGGGGTCGGCGGCACCGCGGCGCGCGACGGGCGTGACCTCGGCGCGCAGCGCGCCGCGCGCAACGCGATGGTCCCGCTCAAGGGCGGGATGGGCAGCGGCTGGGACGTCGCCAACGCCGCGTTGTTCCTGGCGAGCGAGGAAGCCCGATTCGTGACCGGCGTGCTGCTCGCGGTCGATGGCGGGATGGGCGCGCGGATCGGTTAGTTGCCAATCTAGCCCATCGGGACCATCGTCTCGGAGCAAGGGAGCCGCGCTCGATGGAGCACCTGGGCATCGTCGAAATTCTGGGGCTCGCGGGCAGCGTCAGCTTGCTCTCCGGCTGGCGGCTGTACCTTTGTGTGCTGGCGACGGGGATCGCGATGCACACCGGCTGGCTGCCGCTGCCCGAGCATCTCGCCTCGCTAAAGGTGCTGGCGAGCCCCTGGGTGATGGGCACCGCCGGATTTGCCGCGCTGTGCGAGTTTTTCGCCGACAAAGTCGCTTGGCTCGACAGCCTGTGGGACGCGGTCCACACGCTGATCCGGCCTTTGGGCGGAGCGATGCTGGCGCTGTCGATCGTCGATCCCGCCGACCCTGCGACGCAAGCGGTGGTGTTCATCCTCGGCGGCGGCGGCGCGCTGCTCGCGCATGGCGGCAAGGCCGGCGCGCGGGCGGTAGTCAACGCCAGCCCCGAACCGTTCAGCAACGTCGTGGTGTCGACCGCCGAGGACGTAGCGACGACCGGGCTGCTTTACCTCGCTTATGCGCACCCCGTGGCGGCGGCGGGGATCGCCGCGGTGCTGCTGGCGTTGGCGGTGTGGCTGCTGGTGCTCGCGCGCCGCGTGCTGCGGCGGCTGTTTCCGAGGCGGAAGGTGGATCGCGCCTAAAGCTTCCCGCGACGGAGAGGTCGCTATCCGCAAGTTGGTGGAGGGGTGGAGACCGTCCTGCGGGCGGACACCCGCAGCGCGCTCGACAAGGCATTACGATAATACTGCTTGCATACTCCGTGAGTATATGACCATAAGAGGTCACGCATTCACGGAAAGGACGATTCGATGACTATCCCCTGCCTCTCGGTACTCACAGCGCGCGGAGTCGATCGGCTTCTAGCGGAAGGGGGCACTCAAGCGTGGCGCCTAAAGCCTGAAAACGTTCGCAAAGTAGGCTACTGCGTGTGCGTGCAGAATCAACGCAATGGTCACTGGGGAGGTGCGGACCAGCCCCATCACCACGCGTTCATCGTCGGAAAGATCGCAGATGTGGTCGCATCCCCTGAGAACCGGGCGGACCGGTATCTCGTGGTATTCTCGGAATATGCGCGCATAGACATCCCGGATGCATGGCCGGGGCTGCGGAATCCTGTTCGGTATTCCAGTCTGGAGGAATTTGGCATCAATGACCCCGATTCCCTGGAATGGCACCAGATGCCGGCTGTTCTGGCTGGCCCTTCCAGCGGGAACTTCATGGATGAGGAAAAGGGCGGATTTGGCCCTTTGACGATGGCCGAAGCAAGGGCTGGGCTGGCCCTAGGTTTGGGGGTGCCGGAGAGCACAATTGAAATCTCTGTCCGCTTTTAGTTGAAAGCTGGCGCGACCCTCCGTCATTCGCTGCGCGGCTGCCACCTCTCCGTTCCGGGGAGGATCGAGGCTAGGCCGCCGCTTTCAACCGCGCCCCATCGTGCAGCGCGATCCACTCCTCGACCATCGGCGCGATCGTATCGCGCCATTTCGCGCCGTTGAAGATCCCGTAATGCCCCGCGCCGGGCGCGAGGTAATAGCGTTTGCGCCGCGCGGACAAGCCGGTGGCGAGCGTCAGCGCCGCCCTGGTCTGCCCGATCCCCGAAATGTCGTCGCGCTCGCCCTCGATCGCGAGCAGCGCGGTGTCGCGGATCGCGCCGAGATCGACCCGGCGCCCGCGATGGGTGAAGGTACCCATAGGTAGCGAGTGCTTCTGGAACACCTGCTCGACCGTCTGGAGGTAATATGCTGCGTCCATGTCGCAGACCGAGCGGTACTCGTCGTAAAACGCCTTGGTCGCGTCCGCGCTGTCGCCGTCGCCCGCGACCAGATGCTTGAACAGGTGCCAGTGGCTGAGCATGTGGTTGCCCAGGTTCATGCTCATGAACCCGGCGAGCTGGAGGAAGCCCGGATAGACCCGCCGTCCGCCGCCCGGATAATGCAGCGGGACAGTGGCGATTACGGTCTGGCGGAACCATTCGATCGGGCGCTGCATGGCCAGATCGTTGACGCTGGTCGGGGCTTCGCGGGTGTCGATCGGGCCGCCCATCATCGTCAGTGTCGCGGGGCGGCAGGGGTGGCGGCTCTCGCTCATCAGCGCGGTCGCGGCGAGCGCGGGGACCGACGGCTGGCACACTGCGACGACGTGTGTGCCGGGGCCGGTGAACTCGAGGAATTCAATCAGGTAATCGATATAGTCGTCGAGGTCGAACGCGCCGGCGCTTATCGGGACCATCTTCGCGTCTGCCCAGTCGGTCACGTAGACATGCGCGCGCTCGGCCATCCGCGCCACGGTGCCGCGCAGCAGCGTCGCGTAGTGCCCGCTCATCGGCGCGACGATCAGCACCCGCGGCGCGTCTTGGGCAAGGCCCGGATGGCTGAAGTGGAGGAGGTTGCCGAACGGCTTATGGAGCACGATCGCCTCGGTCACCGCATGGCTTGCGCCATCGACCTCCACCGCCTCGATCCCGAACGCCGGCTTGCCGTAACTGGCCGAAGCATGCGCGAACACATCGAGCGCGGAGGCAAACGCGGGGCCGAGCGCGCCGTAACCGAACGGTAGCGCCGGGTTGCCGAGCATCTGGGCGCCGACCGAGGCCCAGGTGCTCGCCACGCCCATCCACGAGCGCTGCAGTTCGTGTGCGGTATAGAGCATCGCGTTTGCTGTTCCTGTCGCGGCGCTGGGCCGCGGTTATGCCTCATCGTGCGCGCAGTATCCCGATTGTGCAATGCAGTAATCCACGCCGCGGTGCACAATGCGTGTGCGGATTGCCACTTTTGCCGTCTGTGCTAGGGCCGCGCCATGGCGCTCGCCGAACCCGCTTCCCCGCCCGCCCCGAAACCCGCCCGCACGCTCGGCCCGCTGCGGATGATCTGGCGCGAAACCGCCAAGTATCCGCGCCATGTCGGCGCCGCGCTGTTCGCGCTGCTGATGACCGCATCGGCGACTATCGCGATCCCCGCGCGGTTCAAGGTCATCATCGACAAGGCGTTCGGCCCCGGCGCTAACGAGGCGGTGATCGCGCACTCGTTTCGATATCTCTTGATGATCGTGGTCGTGCTCGGGATCGGCACCGCGATCCGCTTTTACTTCGTTTCGTGGCTCGGCGAACGCGTCGTCGGCGACATTCGCTACAAGGTTCAGTCGAACCTGCTGCGGATGCCGCCGGGTTTTTTCGAGGACAATAGCCCCAAGGAAATCTCCTCGCGGATGACTTCAGACACCGCGCTGATCGAGCAAGTCGTCGGCACCACCGTATCGGTCGCGCTGCGCAACCTGATCACCGCGATCGGGGGGCTGATCTATCTGTTCTATCTCGCCCCGCGGCTGACCGCGTTCATCGCGCTGGGCATTCCACTGGTGGTGCTGCCGATCACCTGGTTCGGGCGGCGGCTGCGCAACGTCTCGCGCACCAGCCAGGACCGCGTCGCCGATATCGGCGCGCGCACCGCCGAAGTGCTTAGCGCGATGCGCGTGGTTCAGGCGTTCAACCAAGAAGACCACGAGCGCGAGGTGTTCTCAGCGATAGTCGAACGCACCTTCGCCGTCGCGCGGCGACGGATTGCGCTGCGCGCCGCGATGACCTCGATCGTCATCTTCCTGATTTTCGGCGGGATCACTTTCCTGATGTGGGAAGGGGCCTCGAATGTCGCTGCGGGCAAAGTCTCGGGCGGGACGATCGCCGCGTTCGTCTTCACCGGGATGATCGTTGCAGGCGCGTTTGGGTCGCTGACCGAGGTTTATGGCGATCTACTACGCGGCGCGGGCGCGGCGAGCCGGCTCAACGAGCTGCTCAACGAAAAGCCCGCGATTGCGCCGCCCGCACGGCCGCAGGCACTGCCCGTCCCGCCGCGCGGGCGGATCGAGTTCGACCGGGTGACGTTCCGCTATCCGACCCGGCCCGAAGTCTCCGCGCTCGCCGATTTCTCGCTGATCGTCGAGCCGGGCGAGACCGTGGCGATCGTCGGGCCCTCGGGCGCGGGCAAGACCACGTTGTTCCAGCTCGCCGAGCGATTCTACGATCCTCAGGCTGGGACGGTAAAACTCGACGGGGTGCCGCTGACCGCCGCCGATCCGGCCGAAATCCGCCGCCGCATCGCGCTGGTCCCGCAAGACGGGGTGCTGTTTGCCGCCGATGCGCGCGACAATTTGCGCTACGGCAACTGGACCGCGAGCGATGAGGCGATCTGGGACGCCGCGCGCGCCGCCAATGCGGAGGCGTTCCTGCGCGCGCTGCCCCAGGGACTCGAGACGTTCCTCGGCGAAAGCGGGGCGCGGCTCTCGGGCGGGCAGCGCCAGCGCATCGCGATCGCCCGCGCGCTGCTGCGCGAAGTGCCGATCCTGCTGCTCGACGAGGCGACCAGTGCCTTGGATGCTGAAAGCGAGCGGCTCGTCCAGGATGCGCTCGACCGCTTGATGGCGAGCCGCACCACGCTGGTCATCGCGCACCGCCTCGCGACGGTGCGCCAAGCCGACCGGATCGTCGTGATGGACGCGGGCCGGATCGTCGAAACCGGCACACATGAGACGCTAAGCCGCGCGGGCGGGCTCTATGCGCGGCTCGCCGCGCTGCAATTCGATGAACCGGCAACGGTCCCCGTCGAATGACCTTTCGCGTGCCCGCGCGAACGGCTAAACGCTTGCGACAATAGGATTCGCGGGCGTTGCAAGGGCAATCTGCCGTCGATCCCTTTTTGCGGAGCTTTTCACCCATGACCCGGATTTTCGCCCGCCTTCTGGCCGCCAGTGCGCTGGCCGGCGCTTGCCTCGCCGTTCCCGCCGTCGCCAAGTCCGTCCACCATCATGCCAAAGCTGCCACCCGGCCTGCCGCGGCCTCGCTCGCCGCCGCTCCGGGATGGGGGGCGTTCGGAGTGCAGACGCGGTACATGGACGCCGCGGTCAAGCCGGGCGACGACTTCTTCCGCTTCGTCAACGGCAAGTGGCTCGATTCGACCGAGATCCCCGCCGATCGCACTTCGTTCGGCTCTTTCATCGCGCTGCGCGACTTGTCCGAAACCCGGATGCACACGATCCTCGACGAGCTGTCCGCAACGCCGCAAGCGCCGGGCAGCGCGGGCGCGCGCGTCGCCGCCGCCTACAAAGCGTTCATGGACACCGATGCGATCGAACGCGCGGGGATGACCCCCGCACAGCCGATGCTCGCGCGGATCGCCGCGGCCAAAAATGCCGCCGACCTGACGATGCTGTTCACCGACCCGTCGCTCGCTTCGCCGATCTCGCTGGGCGTCGGTCCCGACGGCAAGGACAGCAACGCCAACGTGCTCAACGCCGGGCAGGCTTCGCTCGGGCTCGCGGACCGCGACTACTACCTGGTCGATAGTCCGCGGAACCTCGAGATCCGGACCAAGTACAAAGCCTACCTGACGACGGTTTTGGGTGCGGCGGGTTATGCCGACGCCCCGGCTTCGGCGGACGCGGTGATCGCGCTCGAAACCAAGATGGCGGCCGCCAACTGGGACCGCGCGATGGGACGCAATCGCACCCTCACGTACAACAAGATCGGCATCGACGAATTCGCGGCGTTCGCGCCCGACGTTCCGCTCAAGGCGGCGCTGGCGTCGATGGGCGTCGGCGCTGCGAACACGATCGTCGTGCGCCAGGTTCCTCCGACGGCGGAGGAACTCGCGGCCGAGAAGTACACCCCCGCGATGGCCGCCAAGCTCGGTGGCGGGGTTCCGGCGCTCGCTCGCCTGATCTCGAGCGAGCCCGTCTCGAGCTGGCAGGCGTGGCTCGCGGCGCGGTTCATTTCGTCGAAGGCGTCGGTGCTGCCCAAGGCGATCGATGATGCGAATTTCGCGTTTTACGGAACCGAACTCAACGGCCAGCCGCAACAGCGCCCGCGCTGGAAGCGCGCGCTCGGATCGGTCGAGGGCTCGGTCGGCGAGCTCGTCGGGCAAATCTACGCGCAGCGCTATTTCCCTGCGCAGAACAAGGCGGCGATGGAACAGCTCGTCGGCAACTTGCGCAAGGCGATGGCTCTCAACCTCGGCGATCTCAAGTGGATGAGCGCGGACACGCGCAAGGAAGCCGTCGCCAAGCTCGACGCCTTCAACCCCAAGATCGGCTACCCGGGCCAGTACAAGACTTACGACGGCCTGACGCTCACGCCGGACAGCGCTTTCGCCAACAGCCTCGCCAACGACGCCTGGCAGCAGCACGACAACATCCGCCGCTTGGGCCAGCCGGTCGACAAGACCGAGTGGGGAATGCTGCCCGAAACGGTCAACGCCTATTACAACCCCTCGTTCAACGAGATCGTCTTCCCCGCGGCGATCCTCCAGCCGCCGTTCTTCAACCTGACCGCCGACCCCGCGGTCAACTACGGCGCGATCGGCGCGGTCATCGGCCACGAAATGGGCCACGGCTTCGACGATCAGGGCGCCAAATCCGACGGCGCGGGCAACTTGCGCAACTGGTGGACCGACGCCGACAAGGGCGCGTTCGACAAGCTTACCGGTGCCCTGGCAGCCCAGTACGACGCGTTCTGCCCGTTCGACGCGAGCACCAAAACGGGCAAGGCCTGCATCAACGGCCGGCTCACGCTGGGCGAGAACATCGGCGATCTGGGCGGGCTCAGCCTTGCCTACCGCGCCTATCACATGTCGCTGAACGGCAAGCCGGCGCGGGTGATCGGCGGCTACACCGGCGATCAGCGGTTCTTCATGGCGTGGGCGCAGATCTACCGCGAAAAGGTCCGCGAGAACGCCGAGCGCCAGCAGCTCCAGACCGATCCGCACTCGCCCGGCCAGTACCGCGCCAACGGCATCGTGCGGAACTTCGACGAATGGTACAAGGCGTTCGGGGTCAAGCCCGGCGACAAGCTGTACCTGCCGCCCGAACAGCGCATCCGCATCTGGTAAGGCGACTTAATCCGGATTGAGCGGGCAAAACGAACTGCGCGGGTTGACTTGCCCGCGCGGCCCGCGTTGATCGCGGCGCCATGGACCTCACTATTACCGCGATCCTCCTCGGCCTGGTCGAGGGGATCACCGAATTCATTCCCGTGTCGTCGACGGGGCACCTGATCCTCGCCTCGGCGCTGTTCGGTTACGATCCCGAGACGTGGAAGCTGTTCAACATCGTCATCCAATTGGGTGCGATCCTCGCGGTCGTCGTCCAGTACTGGCGCACGTTCTGGGCGGTCGGCGCGGGGCTGTTGAAGCTCGAGCCGATGAGCCTGCGGTTCGTGCGCAACATCGTCGTCGCGTTTATCCCCGCGGCGGTGATCGGGCTGCTCGCCAAGTATCAGATCGAGGCGCTGTTGGGCAACGCGATGGTCGTCGGCTGGACGCTGGTCGCGGGCGGAATCGCGATCCTGGTGGTCGAGCGGCTGGCCAAGCCCGGCGGGCCGAGCGGGGTCGCGCAACTGCCGCTGAGCAAGGTCATCGGGATCGGGGTGCTCCAATGCTTGGCGATGATCCCCGGGGTGAGTCGCTCGGGCGCGACGATCATGGGCGCGCTGGCGCTGGGGGTCGAGCGGCGCACCGCGGCCGAATTCAGCTTCTTCCTCGCCGTCCCGACGATGTTCGGCGCCTCGGCGGTCGAGCTGTGGGGCAGCCGCGAGGCGCTCGCCGCGGGGACGATGACGGTCGGCTGGACGCAGATCGCGGTCGGCTTCGCGGTGTCATTCGTGGTCGCGCTCGCCGTTATCCGCGGCTTCGTCGCTTATGTCAGCCGCAGCGGCTTTGCGCCGTTCGCCTGGTACCGGATCGTGGTGGGGGTGATCGCGATCGTTGTGTTGGCGCGCGCCTGACTGCCGCGCGCGCGGCAATTTCGGTTCGCCGCACAAAGGGAACCAAACGCCGCGCCCCGAATTTCTTGCGCAGTTATCAGCGAGAGAGGAAGTTCGTCATGGGCCTTATCATTCTTATTATTGTCGGTGGGATCATCGGCTGGCTCGCCAGCATGGTCATGCGCACCGATGCGCAGCAGGGCATCCTGCTCAACGTCGTGGTCGGGATCGTCGGCGCGCTGCTTGCCGGGTTCATCCTCAACCCGATGATCGGCGGCGGCAACATCATGAACGGCGATCTCAGCGCCAGCTCGCTGATCGTCTCATTCCTTGGCGCGGTCGTGCTGCTCGCGATCGTCAATCTGGTGCGTCGCGGTTCGGCGCGCTAATCGCCAGACCATTCACACCAAACCACGAGGCGGCCATGGTGGCCGCCTCGTGCACTACCTGAAGGGGAAGCAAACCATGAAGACCATGATCAAAGGCGTGATGCTCGCCTCGGTTGCCGCGATGGGCCTGAGCGTCGCCGCGTGCGACAGCAAGAAGGAAAATTCGCAGGAAATGGCCGCGGACGCGGTCCGCAACCAGTCGGACGCTTCGGCGGACATGATGGAAGCCAGCGCGGAGGCCACCACCGGCGCCGCCGCCGACGCGATGAACAGCAAGGCCGCCGACGTCCGCGATATGGGCGACAAAAAGGGCGATGCGATGGAAAACAGCGCCGACAAGACCGACGGCAAGAAGATGTAAGCAGCTTTCGCCTCGGCGAAATCGCAAAAGCCGGGTCGCGCGATGTGCGGCCCGGCTTTTGGCTATATGGGCGTGGCTCCCGACCCCCGGCCGCCGCGCAAGTGATATTCGAGCGTGCCGCGCGTGACCACGTCGTCGACGTCGATCACCGCGGTGTTGGCGTACGTGAAGCCCGGGCCGAGCGCGCGGTAGAGCCGGTCGAAATCGCGCTCGACCGTCTGGTGGAACAGATTGTCGAAGCTTTCGATCACGAAGTAGGTCGGCTGGAGATCGTCGATCACGTAGTCGGTGCGCATCACCCGGTCGACATTGAGCATGATCCGGTTGGGCGAGGCGGCTTCGACCGAGAATACCGCCTCGGTCGGGCCCGAGAGGATTCCCGCGCCGTACGCGCGCAGGCCGTCGCTTTCGAGGATCAGCCCGAATTCGACCGTGTACCAGTACAGCGCGCCCAATGCCTTCAACCGGTTGTAGCGCATCGCCTTCCAGCCCGCGCGGCCGTATTCCTGCATGTAATCGGCATAGACCGGGTCGGCGAGCATCGGCACGTGGCCGAACACGTCGTGAAAGACGTCGGGCTCCTGGATGTAGTCGAAGGTTTCCCGCGTGCGGATGAAGTTGCCCGCGGGGAACCGCCGGTTGGCGAGGTGCCAGAAGAACACGTGATCGGGGATCAGCATCGGCACCGGGACCACGCTCCACCCGGTCAGCGCGCCGAGCTGGGCTGAAAGCCGCGCGAATTCGGGCACGCCGCCGCGCCCCAGCCCCAGTTTCTGCGTGCCCGCCATGAACGCGCTCGCCGCTCGGCCGGGAAGCACATCCATCTGGCGCTCGTAAAGATCGTTCCAGATCGCGTCTTCATCGGCGCCGTAAACGTGCTGGGCGGGCTCGAGCCAATCCTCGGCGACATGCGCCGGTCGCTTGAGCGGCGCGGTGAATACGCCGTCGCCGGGATCGGGGAGCCGAGCGAAGTCGGCGGAAAGGGTGGCGGCCTGGGTCATCGGTTTCAGGCGAAACGTCTATCAGCGCGCCCGGCCGCCCGCAATCGTGCGCGCTCGCGCCTTGACTTGGCGACAATTCGTGGCCATTGGCGCGCCCCGAGGGGCGGCGCCTGCGCGCCGCTCTTGGCATTTTCGGGGCCGCCTGGCTCCTCAGCGAATCGACAGGAAACCGCCATGGCGAAGCCCGCAACCGTCAAGATCCGGCTGGTCTCGACCGCCGACACCGGCTTCTTCTACGTGACCAGGAAGAACCCGCGCAACACCACCGAGAAGATGAGCTTCAAGAAGTACGATCCGGTCGTGCGCAAGCACGTCGAGTTCAAGGAAGCCAAGATCAAGTAAGCCGGGCGCGTGGCCTGCCGCGCGGGAACCGCCGGGTTCATTCACAGTTCAAGCCCTGTTGCTTAACGACAAAGGCATGAACCACTTGACCCACACTCTTGGCCGCCTCTCCGGCGCCGCCGTTTCGGCGGCGCTGCTCGTTTCCGCCCCGCTGGCGATGATCGCGCCCGTGCCCGCCGCCGCGCAAGCCTCGGGCGACCTCGCCGCCGCGGTCGGCGCGCTGCGCGCGATCTCGACGATGACCGCCAATTTCACCCAGACCGACCGCAACGGCCAGACCCTCGGCGGGGTGCTCACGCTCAAACGTCCGGGAAAGATCCGCTTCCAGTACGAGAAGGGCGTGCCGATGCTCGTCGTCTCGGACGGCAACGCGCTGACTTTCGTCGACTACCAGGTTCGCCAGGTCCAGCGCTGGCCGATCAGGAACAGCCCGCTTGGCGCGCTGCTCGATCCCAGCCGCGACGTGATCAGGTTTGGGCGGCTCCAGCCGACCGGCGATCCGAACGTGGTCAGCATCGAAGTGCGCGACAAGTCGCATCCCGAATATGGCGTGATCACGATGATCCTGACGCGCAACGCCGCCGCCCCCGGCGGGCTCCAGCTATCGAGCTGGGTCGCGCTCGATTCGCAAAGTCACCGCACCACGGTGCGGCTGTCGAACCAGCGCTACGGTGCGGCGGTGAGCGACAACTATTTCCGCTACAACGATCCGCGCAAAGCCGGCGGGAAGTAATCGGGCTGCCCTGTCATTCGTCGTCCGGTAAGGCCGGTTCGTCGGGCAACGTGCCGAGTAAGCGACAAAACGCGACATTTGCGCGGCTCCCGTTCATTTGCGAGCAAGGCCGAAACGCCTAGACCCGTCCTCGACGAAGCGGCTTTGAGGCGGGTTTCCCCCCTGTTGCCCTTACCTCCTGTTGGAGCCGCAACGTCAGCGTGACGAACGCACAAAGGAACCCTCGGTCCAATGCCCCCGGACCGAGGGTTTTCTTTTTTCCGTTACTCTTTCATTCCTTCCGGAACGGCCCGCGCCCGAGCAGGAACGCCTGGTCCGCCGCGACGCCCTCGCGCTCGCGCTCGAGGAAGTCGGCGACCGCATCGCGCAGCCCCGGATGCGCGATCCAGTGTGCCGACCAAGTCTGCACCGGCTCGTACCCGCGCGTCAGCTTGTGCGGGCCTTGCGCGCCCGCCTCGACCCGGCTCAGCCCGCGCGCGATCGCCGCGTCTATCGCCTGGTAATAGCTGAGCTCGAAATGCAGAAACGGCTTGTCGACCACCGAGCCCCAATAGCGCCCGTAGAGAGCGTCGGGCCCGATGAAGTTAAGCGCCCCGGCGATCGGGCGATCGTCCGCGAAGGCTATGATCAGCAGGAGGTGCTCCGCCATCCGCTCGCCGAGCAGAGCGAACGCCTCGCGCGTCAGGTAAGGCTGGCCCCATTTGCGCGAGCCGGTGTCCTGATAGAACGCCCAGAACGCGTCCCAGTGCTCGGCGCGAATTTCCTCGCCGCTCAGTACGCGGATTTCCACCCCGTCCTGCGCCGCGGCGCGCTCCTTGCGGATGTCCTTGCGCCGCCGCGAAGACAGGCGGCTGAGGAAATCGTCGAAGCTGGCATAGCCGCGGTTGAACCAGTGGTACTGGATATCGCTGCGGAGCATCCACCCGGCGGCCTCGAAATGCGGGAGTTGTGCGGTTTCGATGAAGGTGGCGTGGGCGGACGATAGCCGGTTCTGGGTGCAAAGCTGCTCGGCGGCGCGGAGCAGGGGTGCGGCGAGCGCCGGATCGGCAAGCAGCAGCCTTGGGCCGGTCGCAGGCGTGAACGGCGCGGCGATCTGGAGCTTGGGGTAGTAGTCCCCGCCCGCGCGTTGCCACGCGTCGGCCCAGGCGTGGTCGAACACGTATTCGCCCTGGCTGTGCGACTTGAGATAGGCCGGAAGCGCGGCGGCGAGGTGCCCGTCGCCGTCCCGGATCACGATAGGCGCCGGCGACCACCCGGTGCCCGGCCCGAGGCTCCCCGAATCTTCGAGCGTAGTCAGGAACGCGTGGCATACGAACGGGTTGGCTCCCGCAAGTGCGTCCCACTCGGCAGCGCGAAGCGCCGCGACACCCGGCACGACCTCTGCGACGAGCGCGCTCACCCGACGCCCATGCCTTCGGCGATCGGCGCGTCGGCATAGGCGGCGGCACGCGCGCTGGAGCCTTGGCCGCGCACCGTCCAGGTCAGCAGCGGCAACCCGCGCCCGCGTTGTTCGGCGGCGAAGCCGCTGGGCAGGTCGCGCACGTCGTATGCCAGGAAATCGGGGCGTGCGTGCCACAGCGCGAAGCGTCGGCGCAGGCTCCCGCGCGGTCCTCGCGCCTTGTCCTCGGTCACCACCAATCCGCGCACGGTCAGCGGCGAACGGTCCGCGAACCAGCGGACCACGCGCGGATCGAAGCTCATCACCGCGACGTGGCCCAAGTAGCCGTCGAGCGCGCGGCATACCGCGAGGCACAACGGTGGGTTGCGGCGACGGCCTTGCGCCTTGATCTCGATCAGCACCGGGACGCGGCCCGCGACCGCGGAGAGCATCGTTTCGAGCGCGGGGATCGTGTCGGTGCTGCCGGTGAGCGTAATCCCGCCCAGTTCGGCCGCGCTTTGCGCCGCGACCGCGCCCTGCTCGCCCGTCAGCCGGCCAAGGTCGCGGTCATGGAAGACCACCGCGCGCTTGTCGGCGGTGAGCTGGACGTCGCATTCGATTCCGAGCCCCGCATCGACCGCGGCGGCGAACGCCCCTGGCGAGTTCTCCGGAACGCCGTCGCCATGAAGCCCCCGGTGGGCGTAACGCCACTCGCGCAGCCAGCCGACCCGCACCGGATCGGGCCGCGGCGCGAGCCAATCGTCAAGCAGCGCGAACGGCGACAATCGCATCGATCTCCACCGCGACCCCCACCGGCAGCGTCGGCACGCCGACCGCGCTGCGCGCGTGGCGCCCGGCCTCGCCGAACACCGCCTGCATCAGTTCGGACGCGCCGTTGGCGACTTTGGGCTGGTCGGTGAAGTCGGCCGCCGAATTGACGAACGCGCCCAGCTTAACCACGCGTTCGACCCGGTCGAGCGAGCCCAGCACGGCTTTCAATTGCGCGAGGATCATCAGCCCGCACGCCTGGGCCGCTGCAATCCCATCCTCAAGGGTCATGTCCTCGCCTAACCGGCCCTTGATCAGTTGCCCGTCCTTCATCGAGACCTGCCCCGAGACGTGCGCCAGCCCGCCCGCGATCACCACCGGCACGTAAGCCGCGACCGGCGCCGCAGGAGTTGGCAGCGTCAACCCAAGTTCGGCCAAGCGCGCATCGATATCGCTCATTAATCGTCTCCGCTTATCCGTTCGAGCAGCCACGGCAGCGCGGCGTCCCAGTCGTCGATCCTTGCATGCGCGTGGCCCAGCTTGTGCCCGCAGGCGATCAGCGGCGCGAGCATCGGTTCGCCGCACAAGTGCAGCCGTCCAGTCTCGGGCGCAAGCTCCGCGACCGAGCCCAGGTGGTTGGCGATATCGTCGATGAACACCGCGCGGCTCGGGCGATATTCATCGAGGATCGCGCGCAGCGCCGGGCCTTTGGGCCCCTGGTTGGTGAACACCCGCGCGTGGATCCCGTGGTCCGCGAGCTGCGCGCGGCGCGCTTCGTTGTGGCGGTCGGTCAGATTGGTGAGGATCACCACATCGGCGCGCTCGGCCAAGGCATTGATCCCGGCGACCGCGCCCGCAATCGGATACTGGCGGTGCATCTCGGTATCGAAGAACCCGGTGAGCAGCGGCCAGATTGCCGCGGGCTCGACCAGCTCGCCGCCGTCCTTGTGGCGCAGCGCCTGCGCAAAATCGTTGCCGACCATGCGGAATTCGACGCCGTGCGCCTCGTCCAGCCAGTCACGGAACGGGGCGACCATGTGCAGCAGCACTTCGTCGCAGTCGCTGACCACGAGCGGGCGGTTCATCGCGCGAGCCTGTCAGCGGCGGCGGCCAGCACCGCAGGCTCGATCGCGAGCGCGGCGGCGCAGGCGAGCAGGTCCGGCTCGTGCGCGGTAAGGAAATCGAGCACCGCGCCGAGCACGGCGGGATCGTCCAGGCTTTCGCGCAGCACATCGGGAGTAAGCCCGGTCAACGCCAACAGCCTCGCCGCGCGGTCGTCGTCGGCCAGCACCCAGCCCAGCGCGCCCAGCGCGAGCACCTGCGGGTCGGCCGCGGCGGGGGATGGTCGGTCGCGAAGAATTGTCAGTCTCGCAGCGGCGGCATAGAGGCTTGCCGCATGGCAAAGCGCATCCTCGTTGTCGAGGACAACGATCTCAACCGCAAGCTGTTCTGCGACGTGCTCAAGAGCCAGGGCTACGCGGTCGAGGGCGTCGCAGACGGGAACGAGGCGCTCCCCCGCGCGCGCGAATTCGTCCCCAACCTGATCATCATGGACATCCAGCTCCACGGCGTCTCGGGCTTGGACCTGATCGAGCAGGCCAAAGCCGACCGCACGCTGCGCGCAATTCCCGTGCTTGCGGTCACCGCCTACGCGGGCAAAGGCGACGAGGAACGCATCCGCGACGCGGGCGCCGAAGGTTACCTGGCCAAGCCCGTTTCGATCGGCCCGTTCATGGCCGCGGTGAAAGCGCTGATTGAGAAGGCGGCGGGGTAAATCCCGGTGCGGGCATCAATGCTGCGCGATCCATTCCTTCAACGCGCGATCGACGCGCGATTGCCAGCCGCTGCCCGCCGACCGGAAGTGATCGACCACTTCGCGTGAGAGGCGGATAGTGGTGCTGACCTTGGTCGGCGTCTTCTGCTTGCCGCGCGCGCGCCGGATGCCATCGGCGAGTTGGGGAAAAACCTCGGCGAAGGGGCGCATCTGAGCAAGGTCTTCAGCCGTGAGTTCGGGATTATCCGAGACCGCGTCGAGATCGGCCTGTGTGTAGCCGCGCTGCTTCATTCGATTGCCTTCCGTTCCTTGCGGCTCGCTGGCCGCGCTGACACGATGGCCGCATCGAGCAGGCCGAGGGCGAACCATCGCCCGTCTTTCGCCCTGCCGATGAGCGCGCTCTCGAAAAACTCGAGCGGGATGTCGGCAAAATCGATCCCGTGCTTGTCGATGTTGGCGAGGCGCTTGCGTTCGTCCCAGACGATCTCCATGGTATTGTGTAGTAACAATCTGTGACTGCGTCAAGAGGCGCGGGTTGACAATTCCAAGCCCGCGCCCCTTTCCCGCCCCATTCATCGGCCACAGGCCGCGCAGACCCAAGGAGCCGACATGGATCGCGCCCAGACCGACGAACGCATCCGCGCGCTGATCGCGCCGTTCAACAAAAAGGACCTCGCGGTCACCGACGCCACCACTTTCGCCGGCGACCTCGAATTCGACAGCCTGACGGTGATGGATTTCGTCGCCGCGATCGAGGACGAGTTCGACATCATCATCTCGATGAACCGGCAGGCCGAGATCGAGACGTACGGCCAGCTGGTCGATGCGGTGATGGCCTTGACCGCATGACCGACGGGATCGACGAACCCGACCGGCCCCAAAAATCGACGGCGCCGCTAGCGGGCGCCGGGGCCGACTTGTTCTCCAAGTTCGATCCGCTGATCGAGCAGCGCCGCGCGTTGCTCGCGGGCGGGCAGGAAGATCCGTTCAGCCTGGTGATGGAACAAGTGCTCTCGCCGACCAGCGCGATCTGCAACGGGCGCGAGACGATCCTGCTCGGCACCTACAACTACATGGGGATGACTTTCGACCCCGACGTCATCGAGGCGGGCAAGCAGGCGCTCGACGATTTCGGCAGCGGGACCACCGGCAGCCGGGTGCTCAACGGGACGTACGCCCCGCACCGCGACGTCGAGGAGGCGCTCAAGGAATTTTACGGAATGGACCACGCGATGGTCTTTTCCACCGGCTATCAGGCCAATCTCGGGATCATCAGCACGATCGCGGGCAAGGGCGATTACGTCGTGCTCGACATCGACAGCCACGCCAGCATCTGGGACGGGTGCAAGCTCGGCGATGCCGAGATCGTGCCGTTCAAGCACAACGACATCGTCGCGATGGAAAAGCGCCTGGGGCGCATCCCCGAAGGCGCGGGTAAGCTGGTGGTGCTCGAGGGGGTCTATTCAATGCTCGGCGACATTGCGCCGCTTGCCGAGATGGTCGCGGTGGCCAAAGCCAACGGCGCGATGGTGCTGGTCGACGAAGCGCATTCGATGGGCTTCATCGGCGAGAACGGACGCGGAGTGGCCGAGGACCAAGGCTGCCTCGACGACGTCGATTTCGTGATCGGCACGTTCAGCAAAAGCGTCGGCACCGTCGGCGGCTTTTGCGTCTCCAACCATCCGAAATTCGAGATCATGCGGCTGGTCTGCCGCCCCTACGTGTTCACCGCGAGCCTGCCGCCGAGCGTCGTCGCCACCGCCGCGACCTCGATCCGCAAGCTTATGCACGGTTCCAACAAGCGGGCGCATTTGTGGGAGAACAGCCGGACGCTCCACGCCCGCCTGCGCGCGCTCGGATTCACGCTCGGCACGACCGAGCCGCAATCGGCGATCATCGCGGTGATCATGCCCGATCTGGAGCGCGGCGCGGCGATGTGGCAGGCGCTGCTCAGCGAAGGGCTGTACGTCAACCTCGCCCGCCCGCCGGCGACGCCCGCGAACATGACGCTGCTGCGCTGTTCGCTCTGCGCCGAGCATACCGCCGAGCAAGTCGAAACGATCGCCGGGATGTTCGAGCGCGCGGGGAAGGCTTGCGGGATCATCGCCTAGCGTCATCGCCTCCGATCGGGCAAAGTCCGCTCATGGGGAGACCATCCGCCGCTTCGAGCTTCCGCGACCGTTTCGCCGCGTGGCTCACGCACAGCGGGGCGGCCACGCGCTCGATCCCCGAGCTGCTCGACGGCTTGTGCTGTTTCCTCAACGCCGAAGGCTATGCGATTTACCGCGCCAATCTGGCGACCGAGGCGATCCACCCGCTGATCGCCAACACCCGCCACGTGTGGTTTCCCGAACACGCCGACCCCGGCCCGATCAACCCCGATGTGGTAATCGAGCGCCGCCAGTTCCGCATCGGCGCGGCGATGGTCGATGAGGTGCTGTTCAACACCGGATCGCAGCGCAGCCCGCAATACCTCGCCAGCCCGTTCGCCAAAATCGAGGAAGTCGGCGAAATTTACGAGCCGGTGCGCGCGGCGGGCGAGGCGCAGCCGTTCCCGCTGTTCGACGATCTCGCGCGCGCCGGGTGCACCGCGTACTACGGGCTCAAGCTCAGCAGCTTTGCCGGGCTGCTCCAGAAGTTCGGGTTGTCGACGCGGCGCGCGGGCGGGTTCGAGCCGGCGATGCTGCGCGATCTGCGCTGGGCGATCGACTTGTTCACGCTCCACCTCGACACGCTGGTCGAGCACGGCGCCAAAGAGACGCTGGCGCGGTGCTATGTCGGGGTCGATCCCGGGCGGCGGGTATGCGACGGGATGATCACACGCGGGGCGATCGTCTCGGACGCGGCGGCGGTATGGTTCTCCGACTTGCGCGATTTCACCGCGATCGGCGAGGCGGGCGACGCCGCGGCGCTGGTCGCCACGCTCAACGACTATTTTGACGCGGTCGTCCCGCCGATCTACGCGGCGGGCGGCGAAGTGCTCAAATACATCGGTGACGCGGTGCTCGCGGTGTTTCCCCACCGCGACTTCGCCGACGCCGGCGCCGCCTGCCGCGCCGCGCTCGGCGCCGCCAGCGAAGCGACCGCGCTGCTAGAAAGGATCAACACGCGCCGCGGCGATGCCGGCCAGCCGCTGCTGCGCCACGGCGTCGGGCTCGCCCACGGGGCGTTTTCCTACGGCAACATCGGCGCGCGCGAGCGGCTCGACTTCACCGCGATCGGCGCGACGGTCAACCTCGCCTCGCGCGTCGAAGGGCTGAGCCGCGAGCTTGGCCGGACCGTGCTGTGCACCGCACAAGTCGCCGCGCTCGCGGGAATCGAGGCCGAGCAGCTCGGGCGCTTCGCGTTCAAGGGCATCGCGCAGGAAGTCGCAATCTGCGCGCCGATTTAGACACTCTGAAAGGAATCAGATGAGCGGAACCGATGGACGTCTTAGCGGCAAACGCGCGGTCGTCACCGGGGCGGCCAAGGGCATCGGGCGCGCTATCGCCGAGCGGTTCGTGACCGAGGGGGCTGCGGTGATCCTTGCCGACATCGCGCCCGAGGTGGCGGAGGTCGCCGCCGGGCTTGGCCAGCGGCATTTCGTGCTCGACGTCGCCCGGAAATCCGAGATCGAGCGCTTGTTCGCTTACGTCGCGGCCGAATGGGGCGGGCTCGACATTTTCGTCAACAACGCCGGGGTCACGCACCGCGCCGAGCTCGACGATCTGAGCGAAGACGATTTCGACCGGGTGTTTGCGATCAACCTCAAGTCGGCGCTGTGGGCGACGCAGGCCGCGGCGCGGCTGATGCAAAGCGGCGGCGCGATCGTCAACATGAGCAGCGTCAACGCGCTGCTCGCGATCCCCGACCAGATCCCTTACGCGATCAGCAAAGGCGCGATGCGGCAATTGACCAACGTCACCGCGCAGGCGCTCGCGCCCAAAGGCATCCGCGTCAACGCGATCGGCCCCGGCACGATCCTGACGGACATGGCGCGCGGGATCATGAACGACGACGCCGCCAAAGCGCGGATCATGAGCCGCACCCCGCTGGGCCGGCTCGGCACCGTCGAGGAAATCGCCGGGGTCGCGTTGTTCCTGGCGAGCGACGACGCCGGCTACGTGACCGGGCAGACGATCTACCCCGACGGCGGACGGCTGGGGCTGAACTACACGGTGCCCATCGGCAATTGATCTGATTTATCGCGATTTATCCTGCATTTTTGATTTTTTGGAGAATGCAGGATAACAGGTGGTCATGGCAGCCGTCAGACCCTGGACCGACGAGCAAGCGCGCGCGCTGATCAATCTGCGCCCGCGTTATGAAGCCCTGATCGATGCAGAGCGCGGGCTGGCGGCATTGCCCTACAATCTCGTGCGCAAGAACGTGGGCGGGCACAGCTATCTTTACGAAATTGTCGATCGCACCAACACGGGCAAAAGTTTGGGGCCATGGTCGGAAAGCCAGGCCGCCAAGCTCGAAGAATACCGCGCGGCCAAAGCCGATCTCAAAACCCGGCGCGCGACTGCGGCGCAGCTCACTCTCGAATCCGCACGGTTCGCCCGGGCGCTGCGCTTGCCGCTGCTGTCGAGCGCGGCGGGCGAAGTGCTGCGCGAACTCGACTTGCGCCGCTTGCTCGGATCGACGGTTATCGTGGTGGGCACCACGTGCCTGCCCGCTTATGGCGCCGAGGCGGCCGGCACGATCCCCGCGCCCGACGAGACCGAGGACTTCGACCTTGCCTGGTCGGCCGAGGAGGAGGGCGAGGACGCGCGACTGTGGGCGGCGCTCAAAGCGGTCGATCCAACCTTCACGGTCAACACCGAGCGCGAGTTCCAGGCGCGCAACGCCAAGGCCTACGAGGTCGAACTGCTGGTCGCGCCGTCGCGCGCCGCGACAATGGGGCCGCGCGAGCGGCCGCGCCCGATCCCCATGCTCGAACAGGAATGGCTCCTGCTCGGCCGCCCGGTGGATCAGGTTCTGCCGTGCCGCGACGGCACCGCCGCGCGAATTATCGCGCCCGATCCACGCTGGTTCGCGCTCCACAAGCTGTGGCTGGCGGACAAGCCGCAGCGCAATCCGCTCAAGCGCGGAAAAGACCGGCTGCAGGGGCGGGCGGTGCTGAATGCAGTGGCCGAGGCGATGCCGCACTATCCGCTCGACGCGGAGTTCGAAGCGGCTATTCCCGCCGAACTGCGCGCGCATTGGAAAGCCTGGCGCGGCGCTACTTGAGCGGCTGCACTCCCGCCCCCGCGGCTTGGTGCGCCTCCGCCAGCGCGACAAACGCCGCCATCCACTTGCCGAGGAACGCCGCCGAGCGCGCGTTGAGCGCGCCGGCCTCGCCGATCAGCTCGTCGCTCCACTGGACGTAGGCTTCGGGCTGGGTGAGCACGACCATGTCGAGGTAGGCGAGCACGCCGCGCAAGTGCGCCTGCGCCATCGCGGTCCCTGTCGCGCCTTGCGAGGTGCCGACGATTGCGGCGGGCTTCTTCGCCCAGGCGCTGTCGCCATACGGGCGGCTGGCGTGATCGAGCGCATTCTTGAGCACGCCGGGGATCGAGCGGTTGTATTCGGGCGTGGCGAAGATGACCGCGTCGGCGGCGCGAATCGCGGCCTTGAGCCGGGTCGCGGCGGCGGGCGGGTCTTTATCCTGGTCTTGATTGTAGAGCGGCAAGTCGCCGATTTCGAGGAGCACGAAATCGTGGCCTTTGGCTTCGGGCAACTTCGTCAGAGCCTGCGCCAGCCGGCGGTTGAACGAGTCGGCGCGCAAGCTGCCGACGACGACGGCGATCTTGAGCGGCATGAAACGGGCACTCCTTCGTATCCGCCAATGCGCGGGGGCCCGCGATGGTTCCGTCAGGTGCCCGCGCGAACGTTGGCCATCGTCGCGCCCGCGCATTTGTCGCTGACCGCCTGGGCGCCGCCACCGAGCACCAGCACCGCGGCGTAACCGCCGACCAGGATCGCCAGCGCGCCCGCCACCACCCAGACGAAGTACTTGTCGATGAACGCCTTGATCGGCGCGCCGAACACCCGGAACAGCACGCCCAGCGTCATGAAGATCGCCCCGCGCGAGATCAGGCTGGCGAGCACGAACTTGCCCAGCGGAAAGCCGATGAACCCGGCGGTGATCGTCAGCAGCAGGAACGGGATCGGGGTCGCGCCTTTGAGTACGATGATCTCGGCCCCGTACGCGCGCAGATAGCACGCGGCGGCCGGGAACTTGGCGCCGAGCCCAAGCGCGCCGAGCATCTGCGTGCCGACCGTATCGTAAAGGAAATGCCCGAGCATGTAGCCGAACAGCCCCCCGAGCACCGAGGCGATCGTGGTGATCGCGGCGAAGCGCACCGCGCGCTTCGGCTGCGACAGGCACATCAGCGCGAGCAGCGGGTGCGGGGGGAACGGGAACAGCCCGCCATCGGCGAACGCGAGGAACGCGAGCCACAGCTCGGCGCGCGGATGCGCCGCCTTGCTCAGAGTCCACTGGTAGAGGCGGCGAAGCATCGCGGCGGGCCATAGCGGCGGATCGCGCGAAGGCAAGCGATCCTCCCCACCCGTGGGGAGGTGGCAGCGCGCAGCGCTGACGGAGGGGGCTCGCCATTCGCACGGCAGTGCAGGACGAGAGCCCCCTCCACCATGCTCCACATGGTCCCCCTCCCCGCGAGCGGGGAGGAATGATAACCATATCGGTTATTCGCGCTTGACATCGTCACGCTGTTATGGCACAAATACGGAACATCGCGAATGGACCGATTCGAACCGGCCTCGCTTTTTCACCCAACATTGGCGGGGGACGCATCATGGGCAAGACGGCCAGCCCGTCGGGCGGCGCTAAGTCGTCCGGCGCGAAGGGCAGCGCTACGGCGAAGCCGACATTCGCGACCTGGTCCAAGCTATTCCTGGCAAAGCTGGCCGAAACCTCGAACGTCACCGCCGCAGCCAAGGCGGCCGGGGTCACGACCGGCCAAGCCTACGACACCCGGCGCGCCAACTCCGGATTTTACCGCGATTGGCAGCAGGCGCTGTGCGAAGGCTACGACAACCTCGAGATGGACATGCTGTGGCGGCTGCGCGAGGGCGAGATCAAGCCCCCGGCCGGCGCCAAGAAGGGCGTTCGCACGTGGGATCATGCCGTCGCGCTGCGGCTTCTGACCGCTCACCGCGAGGCCACCGGCCGCCAGCGCGCGGTTCGCAGCCGCGCCGATGCCGAAGTCATCGTCCAGTCGATCAACGCCACGCTCGAGCGGATGAAGCAGCGCCGGCTCGCCGCCGAACAGGGCGGCGAGCCATGAAGTATCAAAAGCTGCTCGACGAGCTGACTTTGCTCGAGGAGCCCGAACGTCTGCGGCGGCTGCGGCTGCTGACGACCGCTCAGAAAGAGGAATTCGAATATCACTGGAAACTGCTCGCGCGCGATGCGCAAAAGCCGCCCGCGGGCGACTGGCGCTGCTGGCTGATCGTGGCCGGGCGCGGCTTCGGCAAGACCCGCGCCGGCGCCGAATGGGTCCGGGGCATTGCCGAGACCGACCCCGCCGCGCGGATCGCGCTCGTCTCGGCCTCGCTGGTCGAGGCGCGCAGCGTGATGGTCGAAGGCGAAAGCGGGATCGTCGCGGTCTCGCCCCCGGCGCGCGCGCCGACGTTCGAACCGTCGCTGCGGCGGCTGGTGTGGCCCGACGGCGCGGTCGCCACGCTCTATTCGGCGGCCGAGCCGGAGAGTTTGCGCGGGCCGCAGCATAGCCATGCTCGCCGGGCAGGCGCAGAAGGAGGTCTTCGTCAACGAAATCGCGGCGCTGTGCGACGCGCTTTTGCATTGCGCGGTCAAGGGCGCGGCGTCCGCACCGCCCTCCGCGCCCGTGGAAGGCGACTGCTGGATCGTTGCCGGCGGCGCAACCGGCGCGTGGCTCGGCCGCGACGACGCGCTCGCGGCCTGGATCGGCGGCAACTGGATTTTTCTCGCACCGCGCGCGGGCTTGCGCATTTACGATCTTGCGGCGAGGCAGGAACGCCTATTTTCAGACACTTGGCAGGCGGCGTCGGCGCCCGCAACACCGAGTGGGGGGACAATGGTGGACGCGCAAGCCCGCAGCGCCATCGCCGAAATCTATGGCATTCTTGCCACAGTCGGCATGATTCCCTCATAAGCACGGGAACGGGGAAGGCGCGTAAGCATTGATGGTCGGACTCGGCATGTCGCCGGGCAGGCAGAGATCGGTCGAGGATAACCCAAGCTAATTCGCGACATATCTGCAACAGTAACGCTATTTTGCGTGCTTGCGCGGCTTCATTGAAGAAGTTAGACCAACGCGCACTCGGTGGCTCAATCCAAAAAAAGGGGAATACGACAATGCGGAAACTGGTCATAGGGATGGCGCTGGCCTCGACGGCTCTCGCCACGCCCGCGCTAGCCCGAGATGATTCCTGGTACATCGAGGGCGAAGCCGGCCCGATGATCGTCGAGGATTCGCACTTCGACGTCACTTCCGGAACCACCACCTCGCGCGACGCCTTTCTGCTCGACCACCATGTCGGCGGCGATGTAGGCGGCAGCATCGGGTACGACTTCGGCGGATTCCGCCTCGAAGCGGAGGCGTCCTACAAGAAGGCCAACCCGGACAGCTTCGCCTCGACAATTCGGGTTCCGTCCGTGGGCGTCTCTCCCACGACGACCTCCGCGCCGGGAGTCTTCCCGCTCGTCGGCGGCCGTTCGGACAACCTGAGCTTCATGGTCAACGGGATGCTCGACTTCGGCGACGATGACGGCCTTCAGGGCTTCGTCGGCGGCGGCGCGGGCGTGGCGCGTACGCATCACCGGTTCTCGGTGCGCAACGGCGGACCTGGGGTTCTCGACGATTCGGACACCGGTTTCGCCTGGCAGGCGATCGCGGGCGTTCGCGCGGCGATTACCGACCATCTCGATGCCGGCCTCAAGTACCGGTTCTTCAACCAGGACAATGTCGACCTGGTCAACACGCTCGGTAACGCGAGCTCGACCCGGTGGCGGTCGCACAGCATTCTCGGCACGCTGACGTACAACTTCGGTGGCGCGGTTCCGCCGCCCCCGCCCCCGCCGCCCCCGCCGCCTCCTCCGCCGCCTCCGGTGGTCGAGGCGCCTCCGCCGCCGCCGATGGTCTGCAACAAGGGCCCGTACATCGTGTTCTTCGACTGGGATAAGTCGGACATCACGCCCGAGGCAGCGTCGATTCTCGACAGCGCGGTCACCGCTTACGGCAGCTGCTCGAGCGTTCCGATCATGCTGGCCGGCTATGCCGACCGTTCGGGCTCGGTGCAGTACAACGTCGGCCTGTCGGGTCGCCGCAACGACTCGGTTCGCGGCTATCTGACCTCGCACGGCATCGCCGACGGCGCGATCACCAGCCAGGCGTTCGGTGAAAGCAACCCGCGCGTTCCGACTGCGGACGGCGTGCGCGAGCTGCAGAACCGCCGCGTCGAGATCACTTACGGTCCCGGCTCGGGAATGTAAGCTCTCGGGCGAACGCTCGAAAACGAATTGGGGGCCGGAGCGATCCGGCCCCTTTTTCGTTATGCGACCAGGATAGTCCCGTCCCGGAGAGTTCGGCCATGACCCAGCGTCCAGCCATGTTACTGCTCGCTTCCACGCTTGCGCTGTGCGCTTGCACGACGATGGGCGGAACGAGGGCCGCGCTGGTCGCGGGCGGCACACTCTACACCGCCGCGGGGCCGCCAGCTGGCACCGTCCAGCTCATTGCCGATGGTGATACGTTGACTCTGACGCTCGCGGTTGCCGGCCTCGCGAGCGGCGCGCACGGCTTGCATCTGCACACCGTAGGCGCGTGCGATCCGCCCGGCTTCGCCAGCGCGGGGGCGCATCTCAATCCCGGCGCGCATCAGCACGGCACCGAAAACCCGGCGGGCAGCCATCTCGGCGACTTGCCCAACCTGATTGTCAACGGCGCGGGCACGGGCACGCTCACGGCCCAGTTGCGCGGCTCTCGCGCCATGATCGAACCGCTGGTGTTCGACAGCGATGGCACCGCGGTGGTCATCCACGCCGGCCCCGACGATTACCGCACCGATCCCAGCGGCAACAGCGGGAGCCGGATCGCCTGCGCCGTGCTAAGGCGCGGCTAGCCGACCTCTCCTGCTCGCGCCGCGACGCTTGCTTCGGCGGCGGGCACGGCGCGATAGGCATAAACCAGCAAACCCAGCGCAATCGGCGCGACGCCCGTCATCGAGAGGATGCCGGCGCGCAGGTTTCCGACGAGCCGGCCATCGACGATGGTCCCCGTCAGATCGGATATCTGCCCGACGATGTAGGGTCCGAACGATAGCCCGACGAGCGTGGTGCCGAGGAAAAACGCCGCGGTCGCGGTTCCGCGCATTCGCGGCAGCACGAGATCCTGCGTGGTCGCGGCAGCCGCGCCCAGCGCCGCGGCTCCGAACATCCCCGTCAAAAAAGTCATCGCATAAAACAGCGTCGAGTTCGCGGTCGTGTAGCCGATCCAGATCGGCACGATCGGCGCGATGACTCCGAAGATCACCACCAGGATGCGCCCCGCCGGATTGCGCGCGCGCAAGCTATCGGCGATCCGCCCGCCGATGATCACCCCCAAAAACCCGGCGAGCGCACCGTTGGCGCCGAGAATGAACGCCAGCTCCTGCTTCGGCAGCTTGAGCACGGTTTCGGCGTAAGGCGCCGCCCAGAACCCCAGCGCGTAAGCGACCAGCGACACCAGCCCGTAGCCCAGCGTGGTGCAGATGAACGCGGGCGTTCCCCAGATCAGCCGGAAGGTCGCCGGATCGCGCGCGCGCAGCGTCGAGGCCCACGAGAACACGGCGTAGTAGCCGAACCCCACCGCGGTCCATTGCGGGAAGTTGCCTGTCAAACGGATCATCACCGTCGCGATCGTTGCCATCGCCGCGGCAAAGCCGAGGTTGACCGCCAGCGCGCTCGCCCCGCGTTGCCACGCTCCGATCAATGTGAACGGGGGTACGATCGTCGCCAGGTCGGACAGGAACACCGCGAATGGCCGCGCCTCGCGCGGCGCCGGCGCACCGTCCATCGCCCCGCGGATCGGCTCGCGCAGCGTCGTCACCCATAGCGCCACCAAAAGTCCGGGAATTCCGACCGCGAGAAACGCCGCCTGCCACCCGGCCAAGCCGAGCGGCGCGCCGTGCGGATAGGCGTGATTCCACGCCTTGGAGATCGACGCGCCGATCAGCAGCGACACCCCGCCACCGAGATAAAGCCCCGACGAATAGATCGCGAGCGCGGTCGCGCGTTGGCGTTTGGGAAAGTAGTCCGAGATCAGCGAATAGGCGGTCGGACTGGCTGTAGCCTCGCCTACTCCCACTCCCATCCGCGCCAATGTCAGCGTCACCTGGTTGCGCGCAAAGCCGGACAAGGCGGTCATCAGTGACCACAGCGCGAGACCGGTGCTCAGCAACCGCACCCGGCTCCAGTTGTCCGCCAAGCGGCCGAGCGGAATCCCGAACAGCGCGTAGAACACCGCGAACGCCGCGCCGCCGAGGAAACCGATGTCGCTGTCGTTGAGCTTGAGGTCGGCTTTAACCTCGACCGCTAGAATGCTGAGAATCTGCCGGTCGATGAAATTGAGGATATAAACGACGACCAGTACGCCGAGCACGTACCAACCGTAACCGCTCGCCTTGCTTGGCGGGGCGTTGTCGTCAGTCATCGCGGTTCCTTTCATGCGGCGTACCGCGTCGCATCGTCGAGCCCGGCATCGGCGAACCCCTGGCGCCGTAGGCGGCAACTGTCGCACAGCCCGCAGGCGCTGCCGTCGGCCCCCGGATCGTAGCACGACCAGCTCAGCGCCGGATCGAGCCCCAATCGCGCCGCTTCGCCCGCGATCTCAGCCTTGCCCAGGTATTGCAGCGGCGCGTGGATGGCGAAGTCGCCGCCCTCGGCTCCGGCCTTGGTCGCCAGCCGCGCGAGATCGGCGAACCCGCCGATGAATTCGGGGCGGCAATCGGGATAGCCCGAATAGTCGAGCGCGTTGACCCCGATGAACAGATTGCGCGCGCCGATCGCCTCGGCCCAGGCGAGCGTCAGCGAGAGGAACACGAGGTTGCGCGCGGGGACGTAAGTCACCGGAATATCGCTGCCGACGCCCTCCTTGGGAACCTCTACATCGGCGGTCAGCGCCGAGCCGCCGAACTGACGCAGATCGAGCGGCAGAACGACGTGGCGGACCGCGCCGAGCAGCTGTGCGATCGAGCGCGCCGCGTCGATCTCGCGCCGGTGGCGCTGCCCGTAGTCGATCGTCAGCGCGTTCAGCCGATAGCCCCGCTCGCGCGCGAGCGCGGCCACCACCATCGAATCGAGACCGCCGGACAGCAGCACCACCGCGTCGCGGCCATGCCCGGCTTGCGCATCGTCCATCGCACCGGGCTAACCCGCGCTGGCGACGCTGGCAACCGGCGTTCGGGGAACGCCGCGCGCTAGAGCGCGATGTCGAATGTCCGCGAGCAGAACGCGCAATCGACCACGATCATCCCGCGCTCGTCGCACATCGAAGCGCGATCGTCCGCGGGGAATTTGCCGAGCACGTCCTCGTAATGCGCGACGCTGCAGCGGCAGCCGCGCGACACGCTCGCGCCGGGTTCGACCCGGACCTCGCCTTCCTCGTGAAACAGCCGCCAGACCAGCGCCTCGAGCGACAGCGCGGGATCGACCAGTTCGCCATGGTGAATGCTCCCGGCGAGCGCCGACACATGCTCCCACTCGGGGTGGTCGAGCCGGACGTGGAGACGCTCGCGCCCTTCCTCCCCCTCCGCGAGATGCTGAACGAGCAGTCCGCCCGCGACGCAGCCACTCGCGCTCGCGCGCACTGCGATCCGGATCAGCGTCGGCACTTGCTCGGACTGAGCGAAATAGTGCTCGCAGGCTTGGGCGAGCGAATCGCCCTCGAGCGGGACGATCCCCTGATAGCGCTGGCCCGAACTGGCGATGTCGAAGGTGATCGCCAGATATCCCCGCCCGAACAGCGCATAAAGCGATGGGTTTGGCCCGAGCTCGTCGAGCCGCGACGGATCGTGGCGGACATAACCGCGCAGCTCGCCGCCGCGGTAGTCGCAGGCGAGCAGATCGACGATCCCACCCTCGGTCTGCGCTTGCATCGTTAGCTGGCTGCCCTCACCGATCAAACTCCCGATCAGCGCCGCGAGCACGAGCGCTTCGGCGAGCAGGTGTTTGAGCGGCAGCGCGTAATCGTGCGCCGACAGGATCGTGCCGAGCGCCGGTCCCAGCCGCACGGCGCGTCCACGGGCATCGCGCGCGGGGATGGTGAACTGCAGGAGCCGGTCGAACCCGGTCTCGTTGGCCGGAATATCGGCGCTCACAATTGCCCGAACACCCAGCGCAGCACCGATTTCTGCGCGTGGATGCGGTTCTCGGCTTCGTCCCACACCGCCGACTGCGGCCCGTCGATCACACCCTCTGTAACTTCCTCGCCGCGATGCGCGGGGAGGCAGTGGAGAAACGTCGCGCCCCCCGCCGCGCCCGCGAGCAGGCGTTCATCGACCTGGAACGGCGCCATCGCCGCGAGCTTGTTGTGCGCGTGCTCCTGCCCCATCGAGACCCAGGTGTCGGTGATCACGACGTCCGCCCCGCGCGCCGCCTCGGCCGCGTCGCGGGTGAGCGTGATCGTCGCGCCGCCCGCACGCGCGCGCTCGACATAGCTCACATCGGGCTCGTAGCCCTGCGGCACCCCCGCGCGGACGTTGAACTTCATCAGCCCGGCCGCTTCGATCACCGAGTTGAGGACGTTGTTGCCGTCGCCGAGCCAAGCCACTTCGAGCCCGGGGAGTGCTTTGCCGCGCTCGATCAGCGTCAGCAGATCGGCCATGATCTGGCACGGATGCGAGCGGTCGGTGAGCCCGTTGATCACCGGCACTTCGGCGTAATGCGCCAACTCCTCGATCTTGGCGTGATCGTCGGTGCGGATCATGATTGCGTCGACCATCCGGCTGAGCACGCGCGCGGTATCGGCGACGCTCTCGCCGCGCCCGAGTTGGGTTGTCCCGGCATCCATCACCAGCGCGCTGCCGCCCAATTGGCGCATCGCGATGTCGAAGCTGACGCGGGTGCGGGTCGAGCTTTTCTCGAAGATCATCGCGAGCACCCGCCCGGTGAGCGGAGCGTCGGCGTCGGGCGTACCTTTGGGCCAGCTGGCACGCGCGGCCTTGCGCTCGAGCGCGTCGTTCAGCATCGCCGCGACCGCGTCCGGCCCCGCGTCGGTCAGCTCGATGAAGTGGCGGGTCATGCGCTGGCGGCGGCGGGCCGGTAGCTCGCCGCTCCGGCTGAGAGCTTGTCCATGAACTCGTCGATCTCGGCTTCGCCGATTACCAGCGGGGGAACGATGCGCAGCGTGTTGTCGCCCGCGGCGACCGCGAGCAGCTGGTGATTGTCGCGTAGGTGCGCGACGAACGGCCGGCTTTCTTCGCGCATCCGGACCCCGAGCATCAGCCCCTTGCCGCGAACCAGCTCGAACAAGTCGGGATAGTTGCCGATGAACTGTTCGAGCCGCGCGCGCAGCCGCTCGCCCATCGCGCGGACATGCGCGAGGAACTCGTCGGTGGCGACCACGTCGAGCACCGCCTCGCCCGCGGCCATCGCCAGCGGATTGCCGCCGTAAGTCGAGCCGTGGCTGCCGATCGTCATCCCGCGCGCGGCCTGCTCGGTCGCGAGGCACGCGCCGAGCGGAAAGCCGCCACCGATGCCTTTGGCGGTGGCGAGAATGTCCGGCGTCACGCCGTATTGCTCGTGCGCGTAAAGCGTGCCCGTCCGCGCAACCCCCGTTTGCACTTCGTCGAGCACGAGCAGCAGGCCGTGCTCGTCGGCGAGCGCCCGCAGCCCCCGCATGAATTCGTCCGAGGCGACGCGGATGCCGCCTTCGCCCTGGATCGGTTCGACCAGGAAGCCCGCGGTGTTGGGGCCGATCGCGGCTTTGGCGCCCGCCAGGTCGTCGAAGTCGACGTATTTGAAGCCTTCGAGCAGCGGCAGGAAGCCTTTGTGCATCTTGTCCTGGCTCGAAGCGCTGATCGTCGCCATCGTCCGCCCGTGGAAGGCATTCGAGAAGGTGATCAGCTTGTTCTTGTGCGGATTGCCGGCGGCATGGTGATAGCGGCGCGCGGTCTTGATCGCGCATTCGACCGCCTCGACCCCCGAATTTGTGAAGAACACCGTGTCGGCGAACGTCAGATCGACCAGCCGCTGGGCCAATCGCTCGCCCTGCGGGCTGCCATAAAGGTTGGAGACGTGCATCAGCGTCTCGGCCTGCTTCTGGATCGCGCCGATCAGCGCCGCATGCGAATGGCCGAGCGAATTGACCGCGATCCCCGCCGCGAAATCGAGATAGCGGCGGCCGTCCTCGCCGATCAGATGGCAATGCTCACCCCTCACCGGCCGGAAGGCGCAGCGGGGATAGACCGGCATCAGCGGCGTGATCGACATCGTCGGAATTCCTCTTGCGATGCTCCCGGCGGCTACGGCAACGACAAATGGCGGCCCACCGGGGGACCGCCACTGCCGTTTCATCTAGAATTTCGCAACGCCGCGGTCAAACCGCAGCAGAGAACGGTCGGTCAGCCCTGACTCGGCACGAGGTTGACCGCCGAGTGCTTGCCTCGTCGATCGGCCTCGATGTCGAACTGGAGCCGGTCGCCCTCGTTGAGCCCGCGCAGCCCCGAACGCTCGACCGCACTGATGTGCACGAACGCATCGGGCTGGCCGTCGTCGCGGGTAATGAACCCGAAGCCCTTCATCGAATTGAAGAACTTGACCGTGCCCGTGGCTTTTTCGCCCGTCAGCTCGCGCTGCGGTGCGGCCTCGCGCTTTTCGACCGCGATGACATCGCCGATCGGAACCAGGTCGCTCGCCGAGACTTTGCCCCCGCGATCGACTAGCGTGAATTCAAGCTGCTGACCTTCGGCCAGCCCTTCGAGCCCGGCACGCTCAACCGCGCTGATGTGGACGAACACGTCCTCACCGCCGGTTTCTTGGCTGATAAAGCCGAAACCTTTGTCGCTGTTGAAGAACTTGACCGTGCCCTTGCCCTGGCCGACGACTTGCGCGGGCATCGCCCCCGGGCGCGGGCCACCGAAGCCGCCGCTACCGCCGCCGGCCGGACGCGGAGCGCCGAAGCCGCCCCGATCACCGCCGCCGCCACCGAACCGGTCGCCGCCGCCAAAGCCCCCGCGATCGCTGCTGCCACCAGCGAATGGATCGAAGCTTTCTTCGCCGAACCCATCGCGCTTGTCGCGTCCCTTGCCGCGACGTCCTCTATCAAAACCCATAAAACCCGATAAACCTTGCTTCGCCCCTGCTACGTTTCGGCTGGCGATGTGGACGTGACACGCCTGCCGACAGGGCATGCGAAACCATCGCCCGCAGCGCTGCACCCCGGCTAATAGCGATTCGCGCGCGATATAGCGAACGGATTCAAGCGCGCCGCCCCGCACCGCGCGCGGTGTGTGGCATTTCTACCGCAACGATCCCCGCGTGCGCGCTCCGCTTGCCTGCCGTCAGTCGGGTTGGCACAGAGCGGCGATGGAATTTCTCGCCCTGCTGACCGAACCCGAAACTTGGATTGCGCTGCTCACGCTGATCGTGCTCGAGGTCGTGCTCGGGATCGACAATCTCGTGTTCATCGCGATCCTTTCGAACAAGCTGCCGCTCGCGCAGCAGGCGCGGGCGCGGCGGCTGGGGTTGACGCTGGCGCTGGTCATGCGGATCGCGCTGCTCATGGTGATCGGCTGGATCGTGACGCTCCAGCGCCCGCTGTTCGACCTTGGGCTGGCGGGCGCGCCCGGCCCTCACGGCGAGCCGACGTTCGAGACCGCGTTTTCGGGACGCGACCTGATCCTGATCGCGGGCGGGCTGTTCCTGCTGTGGAAAGCGACCAAGGAAATCCACCACAACCTCGATGCCGAGCAAGTCAGCGGCGAGCTGCTCGACCGCGACAAGGGCGCGGGGCAGATCGCGCTGTCCGCCGCGATCGCGCAGATCGTCGCGCTCGACCTGGTGTTCTCGGTCGATTCGATCCTCACCGCGGTGGGGATGACCGATCAGGTGCCGATCATGATCGCGGCGGTCGTGATCACGGTCGCCCTGATGATGATCGCCTCGGCCCCGCTCGCGCGGTTCATCGAGAAGAACCCGACGCTGGTGATGCTCGCGCTGGCGTTCCTCGTGATGATCGGGCTGGTCCTGCTCGCGGACGGCTTCGGGGTGCGCATCCCCAAAGGCTACATTTACGCGGCGATGGGGTTTTCGGCCGCGGTCGAGACGCTCAACATCCTCTCGCGCAATCGCCGCGCGCGGCGCACGACGAAAGGAGCCTGAGCCGATGTTCCGCCAGCTCGACGAGACGGTTTGGGCGAGCCCACAGATCGGCGTGGACGATGTTGCCGCGGCCGCCGCGCAAGGCTTCGCGCTGATCGTCAACAACCGCCCCGAAGGCGAGTCCGACGATCAGCCCGCGGGCGAAGAGATCGCCGCGGCGGCGCGCGCGCATGGGCTGGGCTACGTCGCGATCCCCGTGACCCACGCGGGTTTCTCCGAGCCGCAAGTCGCGGCGATGGCCGGCGCGCTGGACGGCGCGCGCGGGCCGGTGCTTGCGTATTGCCGCTCGGGCACGCGTTCGACGCTGTTGTGGGCGCTCGCGCAAGCGAGCGGCGGGGCCGACCCGGGCGAGCTTGCGGCAAAAGCGGGCACGGCGGGATACGACCTCGCGCCGGTCGCGACGCTGCTCGAAATGCTCGCCCAGCGCGCGCGATGACCGCCAAGTTGCTCCAGTTCTTAGGTTCGCTCGCGGCGATCCTCGTGCTCGCCGGGATCGCGTGGAAGCTGCGGCTCGGCGGCGACGCGCGGCTGCGCGACGCCGATCAGGCGCGCGAGCTGGCCGACGAGGCGCTGTGCGGGTTCGACCCGGTCGACATCGCGCTCGACCGCGCACGCGTCGCCGCGCTGCTGCGCGATGGCGATGGCCGCGTCATGCTGGTGCGCCGTCACGGCGCGCACTGGGCGGCGCGGCTGCTCGACAATCACGCCCATACCCGGCTCGACCGGACGTTCCTGACCGTCGCCACGGGCGAACAGTCGTTCGGCAGCGTGACGCTGGACCTCGGCAGCGAAGCGCAAGTATGGGCGGCGAGCCTGCGCCGCCTGGGGAGCGCCACGTGATGCCCAAGTTCAACCCCGTCGACTACGCGGTCCCCGCGTTCGTGCTGCTCGTGGTGATCGAGATGATCTGGGTGTGGCGGCGCGCGCCCGACAAGTACGAGCCACGCGACACGCTGGTCTCGCTGGCGATGGGGCTGGGGAGCACGATCGCCGGGCTGCTCACCGGCGGCGTCGTGCTCGCGCTCGCGCTATGGCTTTACGATCACCGCGTGGCGACGCTGGGGTGGGCGTGGTGGGTCTGGGCACTGTGCTTCGTGCTCGACGATCTGGCGTATTACTGGGCGCACCGCACCGGGCACCGCGTGCGCTGGTTCTGGGCGAGCCACGTCAACCACCACACCAGCCAGCACTACAACCTCTCGACCGCGCTTCGGCAGACCTGGACCGGGTTCCTCGCCGCTTCGTTCGTGTTCCGCGTCCCGCTCGCGCTGCTCGGCTTCCACCCGGCGATGCTGGCGGTCGTCGGCGGGTTCAACCTGATCTACCAGTTCTGGATCCACACCGAAGCGATCGGGCGCTTCCCGCGCTGGATCGAGGCGGTGATGAACACGCCGAGCCACCACCGCGTCCACCACGCGACCAACCCGGTTTACCTCGACCGCAATTACGCGGGCACGTTTATCGTGTGGGACAAGGCGTTCGGCACCTTCCAGCCCGAGCTCGACGGCACGCGCATTCGCTATGGGATCGTCAAGCAGCTCGGCAGTTTCGGGCTGATCTGGACCGCGTTCCACGAATGGGTGGGGATCGCGCGCGATGTCGCCGCCGCGCCGTGGCGGCACAAGCTGGCGTACTTGTGGCGCGAGCCCGGTTGGAGCCACGACGCCAGCCGCGACACTTCGGCGACGATCCGCGCGCGCTGGCTTGCCCGGCAGGAGCGCCAGGCCTGACCGCCCGCGCGCGCACTCGATGCCGCTGAGTTCGATCGCGCTGGTCCTCGCCGCGGCGCTGATCCACGCGACCTGGAACCTGATGGCCAAGCGCGCCGCGCCCGCGGGGCCGGCGTTCGTCTTCGCCTACAACCTGTTCTCGGTGACGCTCTACGCGCCGTGGGCGCTGTGGCTGCTCGCCCACGGCGGAGTGCCGCACCACTGGAACGCGGGCGCGGCGCTGCTGCTGAGCGCGACGATCCACCTCGCCTACAGCTTGTGCCTCCAGCGCGGCTACCAGCGCGCCGACTTGTCGGTGGTCTATCCGGTCGCGCGAGGCACAGGCCCGATGCTGTCCTCGCTCGCGGCGTTCGCGCTGCTCGGCGAAATGCCGACACTGCGGGGGTTGGCCGGGCTGATCGCGGTCGTCGGCGGCATCGCGCTGATCGCAACCCAAGGCAGCTTCACCGCGTTCATGCGTCCGGGCGGGCAGACCGGGGTGCGCTGGGGGACCGCGACCGGGGGGCTGATCGCGAGCTACACCGTGGTCGATGCGTGGACGGTCAAAGTCGCGGGCGTGCTCCCGGTGGTGCTTGACTGGTTCTCCAACCTGTTCCGCTTCCTGCTGCTCGCGCCGGTTGTGCTGCGCGACCGACCGCGCGCGATTGCCGCGATGCGCGGGCACTGGGGCCGCGCGTTCTGGGTCGGCGCGCTGTCGCCGCTCGCGTACATCCTCGTGCTCCTCGCGCTGCGCCGGGGCGCGCCGCTGAGCGTGGTCGCGCCGCTTCGCGAAACCTCGATGATGGTCGGCGCGCTGCTCGGGATGGCGGTGCTGCGCGAGCCCGTGGGCCGCGCGCGGCTCGGCGGGTGCGCGCTGCTGACGCTCGGCGCGGTGCTGCTCGCGGGCTAGTTGCGCGGCTTTAATCGGTCGCTTAAACGCCACCCGCATGGACCAATTCGACGTAATCGTGATCGGCGGCGGCAGCGCGGGCAGCGCGGCGGCGGGGAGGCTGGCGCAGGATGGCCGCCGCAGCGTCTGCCTGGTCGAAGCGGGCGGGACCAACGAGCACGTCTTCACCCGCACCCCCGGCTTGCTCGCGCTGATGCCCGAAAAGAGCATGTTCAAGTACGATACCGAACCGATGGCGGGGCTCTGCGGGCGCGTCGGCTACCAGCCGCGCGGGCGCGGGCTCGGCGGATCGAGCGCGATCAACGGCATGGTCTATATCCGCGGCAACGCGTGGGATTACGACAACTGGGCCGCGCTCGGCTGTACCGGGTGGGGCTGGGACGACGTCCTCCAGGTGTTCCGCCGCCAGGAAGACAACGCGCGCGGCGCCGACGCCTGGCACGGTTCGGGCGGACCCTTGCACGTTAGCGACCAGATTGCGCCGAGCCCGGTCGGCGAGGCTTTCGTCGAAGCTGCGGCGCGGCTGCAGCTTCCGCTCAACGGCGATTTCAACGGCGCGCGCCAGGAAGGCTTCGGGCTCTATCAGGTCACGCAGCACAATGGCGAGCGGTGGAGCGCGGCGCGCGCGTTTCTCGACCCGCTCGCCGGCCACAAGAACCTGTGCCTGCGCACCGGCGCGCTGGTCGAGCGGATCGAGATCGAGGACGGCCGCGCCACCGGGGTGACGATCCGCGTGGGCGGCAACCGCGAGACGCTGCGCGCGCGCGGCGGCGTGGTGCTCTCAGCAGGCGCGTTCGGCAGCCCGCAGATCCTGATGCTCTCGGGCGTCGGGCCGGGCGTCGAGCTCCAGCGGCACGGGATCGGCGTGGTCTGCGACAAAGCCGCCGTCGGCGCCGACCTCCAGGACCACTGCGACTACCTCGTCGGCTACGAGCTCGACGACCTGTCGCTGTTCGGCGGATCGCTCAAGGGGATGTGGCAGCTGGCCAAGGCGTTCGTCGAGCATCGCCGCAAGCGCACCGGCATGCTCACGACCAACTTCGCCGAAAGCGGCGGGTTCGTGACGATCCGCGAAGGCGCGCCCGCGCCCGACATCCAGTACCACTTCATCCGCGCGATCATCCAGAACCACGGGCGCGACAAGCTCAAGGTCCACGGCTTCTCGCTCCACGCCTGCGTGCTGCGCCCCGAAAGCCGCGGCTGGGTGCGGCTGAACAGCGCCGATCCGGCCACGCCGCCCGCGATCAATCCCAACTTCCTCGCCGACGAACGCGACCTCTATCTGCTCCGCGACGGCGCGCGGCTGATGCACCGCATCGCCGCGACCCCGCCGCTGTCGCAGCTCGGCGCGAAGGAGCGCAATTCGGTCGATTTCGAAAACGACGCCGCGCTCGAAGCGCGCATCCGCGAAGTGTCGGACACGATCTACCACCCCGTCGGCACCTGCCGGATGGGCGCGGACGAAGCCGCGGCTGTCGATCCGACGCTGGGGTTCCGGGGCATCGAGCGCCTGTGGGTCGCCGACGCCAGCATCATGCCGCGGCTGGTCTCGGGCAACACCAACGCGCCGAGCATCATGATCGGCGAGCGGGCGGGGGAGTTTGTGGCGGCGGCTTTGGGCTAGTGAAAAAAGGGCCGGAGCTTGCGGCCCCGGCCCATAAGTTGGTGTTCGCAGGAGGAACTTCGGGCGGCGAGCGCCGGGCGAGGGACGCCCGGCCCCGCCAAACTGGTCAGTAGTTGTAGGCGCGCTCGCCATGCTCGGTGATGTCGAGGCCTTCGCGCTCGGCGTCCTCGGCGGGGCGCAGGCCGAACAGCTTGTCGACGACGTAGAACAGCACCGCCGAGCCGATTCCCGACCACGCCAGCGTCAGCGCCACCGCCTTGATCTGGACGAAGACTTGCGCAGGCATGTCGTAGTCGCCCGGAACCGCGGGGAAGACGGTGTAGTTGAAGTAGCCCTGCCCGCCGAGCGACGGCGCGGCGACGATTCCGGTGGCGATCGCGCCGACGATCCCGCCGATGCAGTGGACCCCGAACACGTCGAGCGTGTCGTCGTACCTGAGCTTGTTCTTGACCGTGCTGACGAACAGATAGCAGATCGGCGAAACCAGCAGCCCGAGCACGATCGAGGTCATCGGCGCGGCGAAGCCCGACGCGGGAGTGATCGCCACCAGCCCCGCGACCGCGCCGGTCGCGCCGCCGAGCATCGACGGCTTGCCGTGGTGCACTTGCTCGACGATTGTCCAGCTCACCGCCGCCGCGCACGTCGCGACCATCGTGTTGATGAACGCCAGCGCCGCCACCCCGTTGGCTTCGAGATTCGACCCGGCGTTGAAGCCGAACCAGCCGACCCACAGCAGGCTCGCGCCGATCATCGTCATCGTCAGGTTGTGCGGCGGGGTCGCCTCGCGCCCGAAGCCGACGCGCTTGCCGATCATCAGGCAGCCGACCAGCCCCGCGATCCCGGCGTTGATGTGGACCACCGTCCCGCCAGCGAAATCGAGCGCGCCCATGTTGAACAGGAAGCCGCCGTCGGTCGGCGCGCCCGAGAGGAAATCGGGCCCCGCGAAATACCACACCATGTGCGCGATCGGCGCGTAGACCAGCGTCATCCACGCGACCATGAAGACCATCAGCGGGGTGAACTTCACGCGCTCGGCAAACGCGCCGACGATCAGCGCCGGGGTGATCATCGCGAACGTCATCTGGAAGACGACGTAGGAAAATTCGGGAATGTAGACATTGTTCGAGAACGTCGCGGCGTAAGTCGATGCCGACACTCCGCTCAGAAACGCCTTGGAGAGCCCGCCGACGAACGGGGTCGAGCCCCCGGTGAACGCCAGTGTGTAGCCCCAGCAGACCCACACCAGCCCGGCGATCGCGACGATCATGAACACCTGCATCAGCACGCTGAGCATGTTCTTGGTGCGCACCAGCCCGCCGTAGAACAACGCCAGCGCGGGGACGCTCATCATCAGCACCAGCGCCGAGCAGATCAGCATCCAGGCGGTGTCGCCCTTGTTCACCATCCCCGCCATCTGTTCGGGCGTCGGCGCCTTGATCGGCCCCGTCGCGGCTTGCGCGTATGCCGCGCTCGCGAGGAGCGACACGGCCAGCGCGCCCACACCGTGGATCAACTTGCGGATCATTCGAAAGTCCTTCCTGTCGGGCAGCGCGCTCACAGCGCGTTGTCGCCGGTTTCGCCGGTGCGGATGCGAGTCGCTTCGCTCAGATCGAGCACGAACACTTTGCCGTCGCCGATCGCTCCGGTCCCCGCGACTTGCTGGATCGCCTCGACGATCCGCGGCGCGAGGTCGTCGCTCGCCGCGATCTCGAGCTTGACCTTGGGCAGCATCTGGGTGGTGTATTCGGCCCCGCGATAGATTTCGGTCTGGCCCTTCTGGCGGCCGAAGCCTTTGACCTCGGTCACGGTCATCCCCGCCACGCCGACCGCGCTGAGCGCCTCGCGCAAATCGTCGAGCTTGAAGGGCTTGATGATGGCGACGATGAATTTCATGCCGGCCCCGCTGATCGCCGGCGAATGTGCCCGCTTCGCAAGTGCAGCAAAGATCGTGCCAGGTGCGCAACAATGGGGCATTCTAGTGGGCGTGCATAGAATTCGCTTGCGCAAATCAGGGCGTATAGCGCCCGAATCTTACGCGTCTGCCTATTTTTTGGGCATCACCAACGTCGCCGCGACGGGCAGGTGATCCGACGCGACCGCGGCCATCGCGGTATGGTGGACCGCACCGCGACACTCGCTCCACTCGCTCGAAACCACGATCCGGTCGAGCTGCGCGGTCGGGCGGCGCGAGGGGAAGCTGCGGCCGCAGCCGAGTACGCGCCAGTGCCCGTGAAATTCGCGCAGACTGCCGCCGTGGACCGCCCATTCGTTCATGTCGCCCATCAGCACCGCCGGGCACGGCGCGCCGCATGCCGCGACATGCGACAGGATCGCGCGGACCTGCTGGCGTCGGCGCAGTCCCGACAGATCGAGGTGCATCCCGACGACGCGCACGCGGTGGCCATGCGCAAGAATGTCCGCGCGGATCGCGCCGCGCGGTTCGATCGTCGGCAGCGGGACGATCCCCGCTTCGGTCACGGTCAGCGCGCGCCGCACGAGCAGCGCGTTGCCGTGCCAGCCGATCGAATCTGGGCGCTGCGCGAGCGGCACCGCGCGCCACGGGCTGTCGTCGAGCAGGCCTTGCGGAATCACGCTTTCGCGCCGGCCGAAGCGGCGGTCGGTTTCCTGGAGCGCGATCACGTCGGCGTCGATCTCGCGCAGCACCGCCATGATCCGCTCGGGGTCGCGCCGCCCGTCGAGCCCCACCGCCTTGTGGATGTTGTAGCTGGCGACCTTGAGTTGCCGGTTGCCGGCAGTCACGCTTGCGCCTCGCGCAACAAGGCCAGCGCCTCGTCCCGGTCTTCGGCCAGCACCATCAACCTCACCGGAATCATCGACCCGACGCCCCCGGCAATGTTCATTCCGCTGTCGAAGCAAACGGCGTGGATGCCTTCGCTGCGAAGCCGCCCGCACGCGATCTCGGCGTCGATCATCGCGGGATAGCGGGCCAGTTCGACCAAGCTCATGCGTGGCCGCTCATTCGCGCGCGACTGCGTCGATCGGACCGGCGATGAACCGGTCGGTGGGGCGCGTCGGCAGCCCGTCGATGCTGCGCGTGCGGCTCGCCATTTTCGCGGTCCACGCCGCGGGATCGGACTGGGCGTGGTATTTGACCAGCGTGGCGCGCTCCTTCTCGAGGCTCATCACCGGTACGCCCCAGCCGCAGCTGGTCTGCACGCTTTCGACCGCGACATCGAAAATCTGCCGCGTTCCGGGGAGCAGCGTGAAGTGCGCGGCGAGCGCGTCCCATGCGGCATCCTGCGGCAGCACCGGCCGCCCGCGCCCGTAAATCCGCAGGATCAGCGCGGGTTGCTGGAAATTGCACATCATCACGGTCACGCGTCCGTCCGCGGCGAGGTGCGCGTTGGTCTCGTTGCCCGAGCCGCCCAGATCGAGCCACGCGACCCGGTCCGGCGCGAGCACGCGGAAGGTGTCGGCGAGCCCCTTCGGGCTGAGATTGATCCGCCCTTCGCTAGCCGCGGTGGCGACGAAGAACACGCTCTGCCGCTCGATCATCGCGATGTGATCGGGGGTCAGTGTTTCGGTGAAGTCGGCCATGCGCGAATGGGTAAGACGGGGGAGCGTTTGGGGCAAGCGCTCTACCGTTCCTTCGTCGCTCCGAACGTCAGCTCGGGATTGCGTTCTTGCTGATAGCTTACGTCCCACGCCGAGCGGGCGAGGAACACCGGGTCGCCGTCGCGGTCTTTGGCCAGGTTGGCCTTGTTGAAGTCGGCGAACGTCTTGAGCGCCGCGTCCGAGCCTTTGAGCCAGCGCGCGGTCTCGAACGGCGCGGGTTCGAGCACCGCGGCGACTCTGTACTCGGCCTCGAGCCGGCTGATCAGCACGTCCAGTTGCAACTGCCCGACCACCCCGACGATCCACTGCGCGCCGATTTCGGGATAGAATACCTGGATCACGCCTTCTTCGCTGAGGTCGTCGAGCGCCTTCCTCAACTGCTTGGTTTTGGTCGGGTCGAGAAGCGCGACGCGGCGCAGGATTTCCGGGGCGAAGTTGGGGAGTCCGGTGAAGCGCACGTCGTTGCGCTCGCTGAGCGTGTCGCCGACGCGGAGCGTGCCGTGATTGGGGATGCCGATGATGTCGCCGGCCTCAGCGGTGTCGGCGATCTCGCGATCAGCTGCGAAGAACAGGATCGGCGAGTGCACCGCGATCGGCTTGCCAAGGCCCGAAGGGGTGAGCTTCATCCCGCGTTTGAACGTCCCCGAGACCATCCGCATGAACGCGATCCGGTCGCGGTGCTGCGGGTCCATGTTGGCCTGAACCTTGAACACGAACCCGGTGACCTCGTCGCGCTCCGGCTCAATCGTCCCCTGCTCGCTAGGCTGGGGGCGCGGCGGCGGGGCGTAGCGCGCGAGCGCGTCGATCAGCTCGGCGACGCCGAAGTTCTTGAGCGCCGAGCCGAAATAGACCGGGGTCAGATCGCCGTGGCGGTAGGCTGCGAGATCGAATTCGGGATAGCCGCCGCGCGCCAGTTCGATCTCGTCGGCGAACTCGCGGGCAAGCGCGTCGGCGTCGCGGCGGCCGAGGAACTCGCGGGCAGGGCCGTCGGGGCGGCTGGTCAGCCCATCGGCGAAATCGCGCACGCCTTCGAACGTCCCGCCCATTCCCACGGGCCAGTTCATCGGCACCACATCGAGCGCGAGCGCGTCGGCAACCTCGTCCAAGGTCTCGAACGGCGAGCGGCTTTCGCGGTCGACTTTGTTGATGAAGGTCAGGATCGGCACCGAGCGCAGGCGGCAGACCTCGAACAGCTTGCGCGTCTGCGGCTCGATGCCTTTGGCCGCGTCGATCACCATCACCGCCGAATCGACCGCGGTCAGCGTCCGATAAGTGTCCTCGGAAAAGTCCTCGTGGCCGGGAGTGTCGAGCAGGTTGAACGTGATCCCATCCCGCTCGAACGTCATCACCGAACTGGTCACCGAAATCCCGCGCTGCTGCTCGATCTTCATCCAGTCCGAGCGCGCGCGTCGCGCCTGCCCGCGCGCCTTGACCTCGCCCGCGAGATGGATCGCGCCGCCATGGAGCAGCAGCTTCTCGGTCAGCGTGGTCTTGCCCGCGTCGGGGTGCGAGATGATCGCGAACGTGCGGCGGTTGGAGGCTGGGGGGGAGGGCATCGGTGTCTTTCGCCCCTCCCGCATGCGGGAGGGGCCGGGGCTGGGGTCTGTCTGAAGCGGATCGGCGCGCTATTACCCACCCCTAGCCCCTCCCGCAAGCGGGAGGGGGATCAGCCGAGCCCCCTAACCCAATCCTCGGCGCAGCAGCGCGTTGGCCGAGGCGGAGACTTCGTCGAGGTCGGCGGCGCCGTCCTGGACGCCGTAGCGCAAGCCCAGGAACACGTTCATCCCCATGATCGCCCAGGCTTGGGCCTCGCTCACCGGGCCGGCGATCTCGCCGCGCGCCTCGCCGCCACGCAAGCGCTCGAGGATGCGCGCGGCGGTAGTCTCGTAGTGCGCGCGCCACGCTTCGGGGGCGACGAATTCGGCCTCGTCGATGATCCGGTAGATTTCCTTGTGTTCGCGCGCGAACCCGAGGAACGCGTGCAGCGCCGCGCCTTCGGCGGCTATCGCGTCGCGAGGGGTCCGCAGTATCGGGGCGACGTGATCGCGCACCCGCCGCGACATATCGCCGACCAGCGCACGGAACAGCGCGTCCTTGCTTTCGAAGTAGGTGTAGAAACTGCCCAGCGCGACTCCCGCGCGCGCCGTGATCGAAACGATCGAGCTGTCGTGGAAGCCGCGCTCGCCGAATTCGGCGGCGGCGGCGTCGAGCAGCGCGCGCTGGGTGCGGCGCCCGCGCTCGGTCCGCGGCTCGCGCACCGCGCCGGTGCCCGATGTAACTGTTGCCGATCTGCCACGTGTCGCCACGAATTGTGCCCCTTCCCACCGTAGCGAATATCCGAAGTTGAAAGTTGGTTCAACTTTTATATAAGCGAATCGGAACCGCGCTAGGTCGATCGGTCGCGCGCGGCATGGGGAGGGATACTATCATGAAGAACACCGCCGCGCTGCTGTGCCGCGCCTCGCTGATCGCGGGCGCTTTCGTTGCGTTATCGAGCGCCCCGGCGCTGGCGCAGGACACCGCGCCGACCCCGCCGTCGAGCGCCGACGAAACCGTCGCCACCGACAATGCCGACGAAGGCGCGATCGTTGTCACCGCGCGCCGCCGCGAGGAAACGCTGGTCAACGTGCCGATCGCGATCACCGCGTTCTCCGGCCAGCAACTTGCCAACGCGGGCGCGCAGGACATCACCGCGCTTGCCGAGGAGGTTCCCAACGTCACGCTCGAGCCGAGCCGCGCGACCAATTCGACGCTGACCGCGTTCATCCGCGGCGTCGGCCAGCAGGACCCGGTTTCGGGCTTCGAGCAAGGCGTCGGCATCTATCTCGACGACGTCTATCTCAACCGGCCGCAAGCCGCGGTGCTCGACGTTTACGACGTCGAGCGGATCGAAGTGCTGCGCGGGCCGCAGGGCACGCTTTATGGGCGCAACACCGTCGGCGGCGCGATCAAGTACGTGACCCGCCGGCTCGACGATCAGTTCCATCTTTCGGCGCGCGCGACTTACGGCAGCTTCAACCAGGCCGACGGCGTGATCAGCGCCTCGGCGCCGATCGGCTCGGGCGCACTGCGGCTCGGCGGCGCAGTCGCGCGGCTGACCCGCGACGGCTTCGGCAAGAACCTGACCACCGGGCGCGACAACTATGACAAGAACGTCTGGGCGGGGCGCTTCACCGCCGAAGCCCACGGGACCGGCGTGTTCGCGCGGCTCTCCGCCGATTACACCCACGACACCTCCGATCCGCGCGGCGGCCACCGCCTGATCCCCAGCCAGCTGACCGGCACGCCGCTGCTTCGCAACGTCTTCGACACCCAGGGCGGGCTCAACTCGCCCAAGCAGGATGTCAAAGCGTACGGCGGTTCGCTGTTCCTCGAAGCGCGGCCCAACGACTGGCTGACGCTGCGCTCGATCACCGCGTATCGCCGCGACGATACGGCGACGCCCATCGATTTCGACGCGCTCCCCGCCGCCGATGTCGATGTCCCCGGGTTCTACCGCAACCGCCAGACCAGCCAGGAGCTTCAGGTCCTGGTCGACAGCGGCGGCTTCCACGGCCTCGTCGGCGGCTATTACCTCAACGCCACCGCGCTCACCCAGTTCGACGTCCGCCTGTTCACCACGATCGCCGGGCTGGCGGCGTTCACCAATGCCGATATCGGCACCGACACTTTTGCGGGCTTCGGAGACTTCACCTACGATTTCTCGCCGCAGTTGAGCGTGTCGATCGGCGGCCGATATACCTGGGATCAGCGCAAGGCCTATATCCTGCGCCAGAACTACCTCGGCGGCGGTTCGCCGGTGTTCGGCGGCGCGGGGACGCCGTTCGGCGCGCCCGGCACCAATTTCCGCGGCAAGAGCACGTTCACCAAGTTCACCCCGAAAGCCTCGGTCAGCTTCCACCCGAACCCGGATTCGACGCTCTATGCGAGCTATTCGCAAGGCTTCAAGGGCGGCGGGTTCGATCCGCGCGGGGCCGGGGTCAACGCGCCCGACCTCAACGGCGACGGGGTGCGCTCGGACACCGAGATCGCAGCTTTCCTCAGCTTCCGCCCCGAAAAAGTCGACAGCTACGAGGTCGGCTACAAAGCCAGTCTGTTCGATCGCCGCGTCTTCCTGGCGCTCGCGGGCTTCCGGATGGACTACTCCGACGTCCAGATCCCGGGCTCGGTCGCGTGCATCGTCGGCGGGCTGCCGAGCTTCTGCGGCGTCGTATCGAACGCGGGCAAGGCGCGGCTCCAGGGCGTCGAGTTCGAAACCCGCGCCAAGCTGTTCGACGGCGCCAACGGTTCGCTGAGTTTCGCCGGCTCGGTCGGCTATATCGACGCCAAGTTCCTCAGCTACATCGCCAACATCGCCAGCGTGCCGACTCAGGTAGCGCAGTTCCGCCACATCCAGAACACCCCCGCGTGGACGGGCAACGCCTCGCTGACTTACGCGCTGCCGATAGGCGAAGGCCACATCGACGCGCAAGGCGGGGTCTCGTTCAAAAGCAAGACCTACAACTTCGAGATCGCCAATCCCTTTCTCGACCAGAAGGCCTATCAGCTGTTCGACGCCAGCCTCGTTTATCACGCGCCGGGCAACCGTTTCACGATCGGGGTCTACGGCAAGAACCTGACCGACAGAAAGTACAAGACCTCGGGCTATACGTTCGTCTCCGCGAACGCGACCACCGGGGTGCTGAACAGGCGGGCCGACGGCACGCTGATCCCGACGCTGGGCAAGGAAGGCGTGCTCAGCGCGTTCTACGGCAACCCGCGCCAGGTCTTCGTGACCGCGACGGTCAAGTTCTGACGCAGCATTCGATTTGGGGGCGAAGGGGCCGGGCGAGCGATCGCCCGGCCCCTTTTCTTTGCGTGTTGACGGCCTTGCAACGAGGCAACTGGAGCGCGATTGTGGCTGACCTGGGGCGGAATCTGGATCTCTGCGGCACGTTCCGCTGGCTGTTCGCAATCGCGTTTTCGCGATGCTAGTATCAGCCGCCATCTCATTGATGGTGATACGCGCGGAGGGCGTTTGAATGAGTTTCTTTCGCCGCATGTTTGGAGCGCAGCCCCGCTCACCTCGGCCACCGATCGAACACATGACGATCAATCAAGCTTTTGAATACCTCCGCGCTGGCAGCGGAACGCATGCTGTTTCCGACTTGATCGCCGTCTTTCGCAGAGTCTCTGACCTTGCATTGTTTGAGCCAGGAATCTCTGACTCGGAGCGCAATGCCGCCCTCGAAGTGGCGACTGCGCTGCACACTGATATCCAGACCGGCTTAGCAAACGATCCGCCGGCGCTAACAGCATTTGAAGAGGCTGCTGATTTCCATCTGCATGGCGCTCGGACACATGGTTACGGAAGCCTCCACTGGAAGATGCAAGAACAAGAAGTCGGTCCGTCCGAAGTCATCGCGTTCATCGCACTTCCGGAACACGCTGAGCTTCTCCCAGATTACCTTGAAATGCTCGAGCCTGAGGACATAGCGGAAATCAGGCAGGCGCTTCTCAGTTCGATGGCCAACCTCCGTGCGAATGAGGGCGAGCTTCCATTGCTGGCGCTGGGTCGGCTGGCAGCAACGAATGACGGTGCTATGACGATGTTGCTGAGCGGACCTGAATTAAGCGCGCTCGTCCAAATGCCAAACGATCAAGAGCACGCAGCTTCCGTGTTGAGGGAGATCGGAATCAACCTCGGCTAAGGATCAGCCGCGCAACACCGCGCCCAATTTCGTCCCCGCCGCGACGATCCGCGTCGCGATGACTTTGAGGTCCGCCTCGGCGTAGCTGGCCTCCGCAGGCTGGAGCGTGACTTCGAGCGCTAGGCTCTTTTGGCCCTCGGCGACGCCCGCCCCACGAAACGCGTCGAACACGCGCACGCCGACGATGTTCGCCTTGTCCGCGCTGCGCACCGCGCGGACCAGATCGCCCGCTGGCAGCGCTTCGGGGACGAGAAACGCGAAATCGCGCGTGACAGCTTGCAGCGCGGGCGGCGCGTAAGCCGCCCGCGCGAACGCTCCCGTACCCCGGCGCGCGGGGATGGCGTCGAGGAACAGCTCGGCAGCGGCGACCGGCACGGCGATGTCGAAACGCTTGAGCAGCGCGGGATGGAGCATCCCGAAGCGCGCGAGCACGGTCCTGGGTCCGAGCCGCAGCGTGCCCGACTGCCCGGGATGCCACTGCGCGCCCGCTTCGCCACCGACTTGCAGGCTCTCGACCGGAGCCCCGGCTTCGCCAAGCAGCGCGAGCGCTTCGGCTTTGGCGTCGAATGCGTCGAAGCTGCGGGCCTTGCCGGCCTGCCACCCGCGCGGCGCGGCCTCGCCCGCAAGCACTACGCCCAATGTCGACCGCTCGTCGCTCGCCCCGGCTTCGCCGCGCAAATACCGGCGGCCGAGCTCGAATGCGCGGGTCGCGCTTGCGCCGCGATCGAGATTGCGTTTCGCCGCGGCAAGCAACCCAGGCAGCAGCGAGGGGCGCATCGCCTTCATGTCCTCGCTGATCGGGTTTTCGAGCAGCCACAGCCCGCCGTTGCCGTGCGCAAAAGCATCGGCGTCGGCTTGCGGCAGGAACGACCAGGTCACCGCCTCGTTGAGCCCGCGCGAGGCGGCGGCGCGGCGGACGCGGCGCTCGAGCTGCTGCGCCGGAGTCGCGGTCGGGCGCGCGACGCCGTCGGCGCGCGGCAGCGCGACGCTTTGCACTTTATCGAGCCCGTGGATGCGGACGACTTCCTCGACCAGATCGGCCGCGCCATCGACATCGGGCCGCCAGCTCGGGACCATGACCGACCATGCAGCGCTCTCCCGGTCGGCGATTTCCACGACCCCGAAACCGAGCGCGGCTAGGATGCGCTGCTGCTCGGCGCGCGGAATCGCCACCCCGCCGAGCTTCTCGGCCAGCGTCGAATCGTAATGCACGGTCTTGACGCTCGCGGGCGCGGTTCCGGCGCGGACGATCTCGCTCGCCTGCCCCCCGCAAATATCGACGATCAGCCGCGTCACCAACTCGAGCCCCGGCTCGACGAACGCCGGATCGACCCCGCGCTCGAACCGGCTGCGCGCGTCGCTGGTCAGCCTCAGCTTGCGCCCGGTCGCGCCGATCCGCTCCGGGTCGAAATAGGCGATTTCGAGCAAGACGTCGGTCGTGCTTTCCGAACAGCCCGAGTGCTCGCCGCCCATGATCCCGGCGATGTCGTGAACCCCCGCATCATCGGCGATCACGGTCATCGTGTGATCGAGCAAGTAGGGCTTGCCGCCCAGCGCGGTGACGCCCTCGCCGTCTTTCGCGCGACGCGCCACGACCGCGCCCGTCAGCTTGGCGAGATCGTAAACATGCGCGGGGCGGCCGTATGCGAGCATCGCGTAATTGGTGACGTCGACGAGCGCCGAGATCGGCCGCTGCCCCGCGCTTTTGAGCCGCGCCTGCATCCATTCGGGCGAAGCGCCGTTGCTCACCCCGCGGATCACGCGGCCGTAGAACGCCGGACAGCCTTCGGGGTCGTCGGTGCGAATCTCGGTCGGGCAGGGGAAGGCACCCGCGACCGGACTTGCGGCGACGGGTTTCAGCGTCCCCAGCCCGGCGGCGGCGAGATCGCGCGCTATCCCGTAAACCCCCATGCAATCGGGCCGGTTGGGGGTGATCGAAACGTCGAACACCGGGTCCGCGTCCTGATAGTCGGCGAACGAAGTGCCGACCGGGGCATCGGCCGGAAGCTCGATGATTCCGGCATGATCGTCGCCGAGTTCGAGCTCGCGGCTCGAGCACATCATCCCGTTCGATTCGACCCCGCGGATCGCCGACTTCTTCAGTTCGAGCCCGCTTCCTGGGACGACCGCGCCGGGCAGCCCGAGCACGCCGACCAGCCCGGCGCGCGCGTTGGGCGCGCCGCACACGACCTGTAGTGGAGCGCCGTCGCCGGGATCGACCGACAACACATGAAGCTTGTCGGCGTTAGGGTGGGGACTGGCGGCCACCACACGCGCGATCCTGAAGCCCGCGAGCCGCTCGCGCGGGTCCTCGACGCCCTCGACCTCGAGCCCGATCGCATTGAGCTTGGCCGCGATCTCGGCGACACTCGCGCCGGTTTCGAGGTGATCCTTGAGCCAGGTCAGCGAGAATTTCATGAGCGCGACCCCACCCCGCCCGACAGCGTCGGCACCGCCAGCGCGGAGAAGCCGTAGTGCGCGAGCCAGCGCGCGTCGCCGTCGAAGAACGCGCGCAGATCGTCCATTCCGTATTTGAGCATCGCCAGCCGGTCGACCCCGACCCCGAACGCGAAGCCCTGCCACTCGGCCGGGTCGAGCCCGCCCATCTCGATCACCCGGGCGTTGACCATTCCGCTCCCGAGCAGCTCCATCCAGCCATGCCCGGGCGCGTCGCCGTCTCCGCCCAATACGCGCTTGCCATCGATCAGTTCGAACCCGACGTCGGCTTCGACCGACGGCTCGGTGAACGGGAAGTAGCTCGGGCGCAGCCGCAGGACGATGTCGTCGCGCTCGAAGAACGCCTTGAGGAACGTCTCGAGCGTCCACTTGAGATGCCCCAGATGAATGCCGCGATCGATCACCAGTCCTTCGATCTGGTGAAACATCGGGGTGTGCGTGGCGTCGCTGTCGGAGCGATAGACGCGCCCGGGCGCGATGATCCGGAGCGGCGCGCCGTGCTCGATCATCGTGCGGATCTGCACCGGCGAGGTATGCGTGCGCAGCAGCATCTTCCCGCCGCCTTCCGCCGCATCGGGAAAATAGAACGTGTCGTGCATCGCCCGCGCGGGATGGCTTTCGGGCATGTTGAGCGCGGTGAAATTGTGCCAGTCGTCCTCGATCTCGGGACCGGTGGCGACCGCGAAGCCCATGTCGGCGAAGATCTCGGCAAGCTCGTCCATCACCTGGCTGACCGGGTGGATCGAACCTTTGGGCGCCTCGGGCGCGGGGAGCGTGAGGTCGACATGCTCGCGTTCCAGCCGGGCTTCGAGGGCGGCCTCTTCGAGCGCCGCCTTGCGAGAGGCCAGCGCCGCCGAAATGTTCTCTCGCAGCGCGTGGATTTGCGGACCCTCGGCCTGGCGCTGCTCGGCGGGCATCGCGCCCAATGTCTTGAGCAACGCCGAAATCGAGCCCTGCTTGCCGAGAAACGCGACGCGCAAGCCCTCGAGCGTATCGAGATCGGGCGCGGCGGCGATCCGCGCCTCTGCGTTCCCGGCGGTTGCTGCGTGGTCCACGGGTGAGAGTTCCATCGGCTGCGTGGTGGCTGGAAGCCCGCGCATTAGCGGGACTGCGGCGCTGGGGCAAAACCCTATTTACCGCGCTTGCTAGGGACGTAGGACCGGCCCTTCGGGGCGGTCGGTGGTCTGCACCGCCGAGCCTGCGACGCGCATCCGCTCGCGCATGAAGGTCGTCAGGATCGGATGCGGCCGGCCTGCGTATTCGCGCGGGGTCTCGCCCATGAACTCGCGGAAATCGCGGACGAACTGAGCCTGATCGTGGTAGTGCCCGTCGAGCGCGCCGATCCATTTGAGCGAAGGATCGAGCATGAACTGCGCAAGGCTGCGCATGAACCGCTGGCGCCGCATCAGGAGCTTGGGCGCGAACCCGAAATGGCGGCGGGAGAAGCGCTCGAGCGTGCGCTGACCGAGCCCGCAGCGCGCCACCAGGTCGCCGACGCTGTGGAGCTCGGGATCGATCAGCGCGGCGTGGACCGCGCCGATCCGGGCCTGATCGGCGCACGGCGGATCGAGCCGCGCGCGAAAGAACGCCGCGATCCGCCCCGCTTCGCCGGCTTCGTCGGGCGCGGCGCCAAACAGCGTCCGGGCGAGCGGGACGAACTGCACGAAGGCCGGATGCTTGCGGCCATCGACCGCGAGGTTGGCGTAATCCGCCGCGGCCTCGCCGACGAACTGCGCCCAGCCGAGCGGGAGTAGCCCGATTCCCCACAGCCGCGTCGATGCAACCTCGAATTGCAGCGGCAGCGAGCTTGGCCCAGTGACGATGAAATCGGCGTCGCTCAGCACCGGCCCCGAACCGATCGCGGCGACCGGCACCGCGCCCGCGAAAAGCCGCAAGTTGGCCCATTCGGGCTGGAGCGAATCGCGCACCATGCCGCCTTCGGGCACGGTGACCTCGGTGCAGTAGAACGTCGTGAAATAGCGCCGCAGGTCTTCGGGCGGCGCATGAAAGCGCACCGCGACCGCGCACTCAGCCGGTGCTCCCCCGGCGCTTTGCTGCAACATTCGGCGACCCCGTTGTTGTTTTTTGGCGCCCCAACCCGAGCGGCCTGTCCCTGCCGGCAAAGGTGGCGCAATTCGCCGCGCGTCACAAGCGCGCGCGATCACAGCAAAAAGGGCGCGGGAAGCTCAAAGCCACCCGCGCCCTTGTGAGCCGGAACGAAGCGGCGGTTACGCCGCGAGCGCGCCCTTCGCCATCGCGATAACCGCGGTGAACGCGCCGCCTTCGTTCATCGCCAGATCGGCCATGACTTTGCGGTCGAGCGTGATCCCGGCAAGCTTGGTGCCGTGGATGAACTGCGAATAGGTCAGACCTTCGGCGCGAACCGCGGCGTTGATTCGCTGGATCCATAGCGCGCGGAAGGTCCGCTTCTTCACCTTGCGGTCGCGATAGGAGTACTGCCCGGCCTTCTCGACCGCCTGACGCGCGACGCGAATCGTGTTCTTGCGCCGGCCGCGATAGCCCTTGGCCTGATCGAGCAGCCGCTTGTGCTTGGTGCGGGTGGTTACGCCGCGTTTGATACGTGCCATTTTCTATCCCCTCAGCCGAGCCCGTACGGGGCCCATTTCTTGATGACTTTGGCATCGGCGTCGGAAATGACGTCGGTCCCGCGGTGCTGGCGGATATACTTGGCGTTGTGGCTGATCAGCCGGTGCCGCTTGCCCACCGCGCCGTGCTTGATCTTGCCGGTCGCCGTGAGCTTGAAGCGTTTCTTGACGCCGCTCTTGGTCTTGAGCTTGGGCATTTCGGTCTCCTTGCATGAGACACGCCGAACCGGCCATGGCAGCCCTAGTTGGCCAGGCAGGTCATCGATTCACGTGTCGTGAAGCGCGCGCCGTTAGCGGCAGACGCGGCAAAGCGCAAGCGTCAGGAGTCGCGCACCTCGGCCGCGAGCTGGACGAGCGAAGCTTCGAGCGCGGCTTCGTGGCTTGCGCGGTCGATCCCCGGCGGCGGGTCGATCGCCTCGACCGTCACGCGCGTTCCCGCCCCCGCCGGGGTCAGCGTCCACAGCGTCTTCATCGCGCCCGCATAAGCCGGATCGTCCGAAGGGAACGCGACTTCCCAGGTCAGCCGCCGCCCGGCGGTGACCGCGACGACTTTGCCCACTACCTCGTCGCGCGCCGGCCCGGCCTTGCCCGCGGTTCCATCGGGAAAGCGCAGCGTCATGCGAAAGTCGCCGCCGACGTGCGGCTCGTACGCGTGAATCTCGGCGCTCGCGCCTTCGGGCGGAAGCCACCGCGCGAGGCTGTCGGCCTCGGTCAGCGCGCTCCACACCCGGTCGGGCGGAGCCGCCACCACGCGCGCGGCGCGATCGATGCGATGCTCGCGTCCCATGCCGGTAAAAACGCGCGGAAGGGCAATTGTTTCCGCGCGCCTCAATGCCCGCAGGCGAGCGCTTCGACCGCGTCCTCGAGCCGCGCCGGATCGCCGAGCGCCAAGACGTGCCCGCTCGCGTCGGGGCCGAGCGGTTCGCCCGCCCAGTCGCTCATCGATCCGCCCGCGCCCTCGACCACCGGGACCAGCGCGGCCCAGTCGTGGAGCTTGAGCGCGCTTTCGCACACCACGTCGAGATGGCCCGCGGCGAGCATCGCGTAGTTGTAGCAATCGCCCCCCATCACCATCCGCGCGTGATCGGTGCGCGCGGCGAGCGCCATGAAGTGCTCGCCATCGTGCTCGTCGAAATAGTGCGCGCCGGTGGTCGCGAGCGCGGCATCGGCGAGCGCCGGGCAGGCACGCGTACGCACCGCTCGGCCATTGAAGGTAGTTGGCTGCCCCGCCGCGCCGAGCCAGCGTTCGCGCAGGATCGGCTGGTCGATCACCCCGAGCACCGGCCAGCCATCGATGGTCAGCGCGATCAACGTCCCGAACAGCGGTCGCCCGGCAAGGAACGCGGTCGTGCCGTCGATCGGATCGAGCACCCACTGACGCCCGGTCGAGCCCGGCTCGCTCCCGAACTCCTCGCCCGCAACCCCGTCGCGCGGGACTTCGGCGGTAAGGATGCGCCGCATCGCCTCTTCCGCCGCACGGTCGGCCACGGTCACCGGCGAGGCGTCGTCCTTGCGCTCCGCCGCCAGAACCCCGCGAAAATGAGGCCCAATAGCCGCCCCCGCCGCGTCGGCAAGCCGCAGCGCGAGCGCGATGTCGTTGTCGAGGTTCATGCTCGCGCGGTCTCGCGGTTTCGACGCTGGGTCAAGTGCACTCTCCGGGCCGGCTATCCGAATGCCGGCCGCGCGAGCATCAACCAAATGATTGCAAGAACGGCGGCGAATGCGGGAATGCCGCAAACGAACCAAAGCCGGAACAACCTGAAATAGGCCGCAGGCAACGGCGTGGCGGTACGCTCCGCAGTCGCGGCAAGATCGCGTATTTTGACCTGTAGTCGCACGACCGGCAGCCAGAACGCGCCCGTCACGAGATAGAGGCCGAGCGAAACCACAAGCCATGGCGTTTGCAGCGGCCAGCCGGTCGCCCGCGCGAGAAGTATTCCGGTGATCGGCTGGACGACCACCGTCGTCGCGGTGAACAGGTAGTCGGCCAGAACCACGGTAGACGCTACATGCGCGATCAGCCGCGCATCGTGGGTTCGATGCGCGAGCAGCATGAAAAAGGCGATGCCGGTCCCGGTGCCCAACAGCACCGTCGCGCCCACAACATGGAGCCAGCGCAACAGGGTGACCCAGTCGATCATCGCTCCCCGGCCATGGCCAGACATGCCAGCATCAGCACAATCATCGGTACGACCTTGAGCATCGCGCCTAACGGATCGAACCAGAGATCGGGCCGGATCGCTACCGATCCGCAAAGATAGGCCAATGACAGGACGATCCCCGCCTTGAGCGCCACGCTCAGCGTCGGCCGAAAGGCGATGCCCGCTCCTATGGCGATGTCCGCAATCGACCCGGCGCCAACCAGCACCGTGGACGGCCAGGCGTCGATGCCGCCGGCACGAAGGAGCGCGGTCGCATGATCGATCCGCAGCAGTCCGAGCACACCGCTGGCAATCCACACCGCGGCCAGCGCGATCAGCGCAAGCGGATAGATCGACGCAAGGCGCGAGTGCCACCGATCCGCCTTGCCGGCGATGCCGAGCTTTGCCAGCGCTTCCGGAAGCCCGCAAGGGACGCGGCCAAGCAGCGCGGCGCTTTGATCGACGTTACCGCGGACCCCGAGTGCGAGCGCGGCGATGGCGTTGCTTCTCATCGGCGAGCGCCAACCCAGCCAGCCCAGCACGTCCGCAACCCATGCCACGGCGCGCATTGTTCCGACGGTGATTCCAATGCGCCATCGCGGCTTCGCGATCCCGAGCCAAGCCCGGTGCAGGTCGATGATTTCGCCGAGCGATCGGGCGTCTCGCTCGACAAGATCGAATCGGCCGACAAACGCTGCGGGATCGGCAACGACCCGTCGAACGGCCGCAACGAGGTCGTCCATGGCGATCGACTGGATCGGCCCGGCGCCGCGCGGCTGGATTGCAACGAAAGGCAGCGCGGCGACGGTACGGATGAGCTCGGTGCCACCGAACGCGTTTCGGCCGATAACCAGTCCGGGCCTGACGATCGTGAAGCGAACACCCGACCGTTCAATCGCTGCATCGGCCTCTGCCTTGCTGGTCATGAACGGGCTGACGGCGGTCTCGTCGGCGCCCGCGGCGGAAATCTGGATGAAATGCCCCGCACCGGCATCTTGGGCGGCATCCGCCAAGGCGGCGATGGCATCGCGTTGAACGGTCACGACATCGTCCCGAAGCCCGTTCTGCAAAGCGCCGCTGGCGTTGATGACCAGATCGACCCCGCGCGTATGCGGCGACCACGATTGCGCGGTCGTCATCGTTCGCAAATCGCCCACGATCCAATCGACCCCCGTGAGCATGCGGCTGGCTTGCGCGAAATCCCGGCCGAAGCCGCTTATCTTGTGTCCATCCTCAAGCAGCGCCCGGGCAAGTACGCTTCCGACGAAACCGGTCGCTCCAACGAGGAGGATGCGCACGCGTCGGTCAGTCGAACAGCGAGCTGACCGAACTCTCGTCCGCAATCCTACGGATCGCTTCGCCGACCAACGGCGCGATGGTCAGGATGCGGATGTGGTCCGATTGCTCGGTGGCTTCGGTGGGCAGGATCGAATCGGTGATCACCAGCTCCTTGAGCACCGAGGCGTCGACCCGCGCGACCGCGCTGCCCGAAAGCACGCCGTGGCTGATATAGGCCGAGACGCTGGTCGCGCCCGCGTCCATCAGCGCCTGCGCGGCGTTGACCAGCGTCCCGCCCGAATCGATGATGTCGTCGATCAGGATGCAGCACCGGCCGGCGACGTCGCCGATGATGTTCATGACCTCGGATTCGCCCGGGCGCTCGCGGCGCTTGTCGACGATCGCCAGCGGCGCGTTGTCGAGCCGCTTGGCCAGCGCGCGCGCACGAACCACGCCGCCGACGTCGGGCGAGACCACCATCAGCTCCTGTCCGGCGTAGCGTTCCTGGATATCGGCGGCCATGACCGGCGCGCCGTAGAGGTTATCGGTCGGAATATCGAAGAAGCCCTGGATCTGCCCAGCTTGGAGATCGACCGCGAGCACCCGGTCGGCGCCCGCCTTGGTGATCAGGTTGGCGACGAGCTTGGCGGATATGGGCGTGCGCGGCCCCGGCTTGCGGTCCTGCCGGGCATAGCCGAAATAGGGCAGCACCGCGGTGATCCGCCGCGCCGACGCGCGCCGCAGCGCGTCGATGCAGATCAGCAGCTCCATCAGGTTGTCGTTGGTGGGGAAGCTGGTCGACTGGATCACGAACACGTCTTCGCCGCGGACGTTCTCGTGAATCTCGACGAACACTTCCTCGTCGGCGAAACGGCGAACCGATACGTCGGTCAGCGCCATATCGAGATAGCCGGCGATGGCGCGGGCGAGCGGCGGGTTCGAATTGCCGGTCATCAGCTTCATCGCGCGCTCCCGTGCCTGCCTGCGTGGCCCTTAGCGGGCGGTCGCGCGATTGCAACATGCGGGGGCTGGAGTTGACCGTGCCTAAGTTGCGCGCTACCTCTGCGAAATGACCGATCTAAGCCCCAAGCGCCACGACAAGTTCAAGGCCTATCGTGCACGCAAGAAGGCCGCAGGCCTGCGCGAAATTCGAATGTGGGTGCCTGACGTGCGATCCAAGGAATTCTGGGAAGCTTCGGTGCGCGAAGCGGAATCATTGAAGAATCATCCTAGCGAAGACGAGACGATGCGCTGGCTTGACGCGCTTTATGCCGAGCAGCCCGGAATGTGGGATTGAAGCGCGGAGATGTGGTCACGGTCGCGCTGCAAGGCGACCTCGGCAAACCGCGTCCGGCGGTTATTGTCGAAAACGACGACATCGCTCCGACCGACTTCGTCCTCGTCTGTCCCGGCACATCGCATTTGGACGATCACGCGTTAAATCGCCGTTTTCTCGTGCTGCCTGACGCGACCAATGGTCTAAACCTGCCTACCCAATTTCAAACCGACAAGCTGTCGGTGGTTCAGCGCGCCAAGTGTCGCCAAGTTCTCGGCCGGCTCGACGACGCGAGCATGACGGAGATCTCGATACGGCTGCTTATCGTCTTGGGTCTGGCGTCATAGGACGATTTACCGCTTGTTGCGGTGCTCGCCCTTGACCCAGCGCACGGTGCCCGAACTCGCGCGCATGACCACGCTTTCGCTCGTCATCACCCCGTCCTTGCGGCGCTTGATGCCGTCGAGCAGCGAGCCGTCGGTGACCCCGGTGGCGGCGAAGATGCAGTCGCCTTTGGCCAGCTCGTGAAGCTGGTAGATCTTGTTCAGATCGGCGATCCCCCACTTGCGCGCGCGCGCCTTTTCATCCTCGTTACGGAACAGCAGGCGCCCGTTGAACTGCCCGCCGACGCAGCGCAGCGCGGCGGCGGCGAGGACGCCTTCGGGCGCGCCGCCGGAGCCCATGTAAAGGTCGATCCCGGTGTCCTCGTTGGTGGTCGCGATCACGCCTGCGACATCGCCGTCGGGGATCAGCTGGATGCCGCAGCCGAGCGCGCGCAACTCCGCAATCAGCGCGGCGTGGCGCGGGCGGTCGAGCACACAGACGATGATCTCGTGCGGCTCGACGCCTTTGGCCGCGGCGACCGCCTTGACGTTGTCGGTCGGCGATTTGGCGAGGTCGATCACGCCTTTGGGATAGCCGGGACCGACCGCGAGCTTGTCCATGTAAACGTCAGGCGCGTTGAGCAGGCAGCCCTCTTCGGCGATCGCCAGCACCGCGAGCGCGTTGGCCCCGGCCTTGGCGGTGATCGTCGTGCCTTCGAGCGGATCGAGCGCGATGTCGATCTTGGGTCCGGTGCCCTGCGCCGAGCCGACCTTTTCGCCGATGAACAGCATCGGCGCTTCGTCGCGCTCGCCCTCGCCGATCACCACGGTGCCGTCCATCGCCAGCTCGTTGAGCGCGGCGCGCATGCATTCGACCGCGGCGGCGTCGGCGGCTTTCTCGTCGCCGCGGCCGATCAGCTTCGAAGCGCCGATCGCCGCCGCCTCGGTCACGCGGACCATCTCGAGCACGAGCACCCGGTCGAGCACTTTGCTGGGTTGGGGCAGGGTCATGGGCAACTTGCTTTCGCTGACGGGTGGCTGTGGCGGGGCGATTAGAGAGCGCCGCCGGAGTTGTCGAGGCAGGTCCGCCCGCTCAATCTCCTAGGATATGCATCACCAGCGGCGGCGCGGAGAGGCTGGGCGAGCCTTCGAGCAGACGCAGCGCTTCGCTCACGCAGCGCTCCGGGCCGTCGTGGGTGACCATCGCGACGAGC